>JBDSLV010000163.1:0-25214 GCA_039916205.1 Mesorhizobium sp.
GAGGATTTCATTCATCACGTGTCCGCCGCCGATCTCTACTCGAGGCCCCAGGAGATGAGCGAAGAGGGTTACTGCGATTTCCTCGTCAAGGAGTTTGAGGATCGTATCCAGCAGCTTGGCCCAGACAATGTCGCTGCGTTCATCGCCGAACCGATCATGGGCGCAGGCGGGGTGCTGGTGGCGCCCGAGGGCTATCATCGGCGGATGCACGAGGTCTGCAAACGATACGGAATGCTCTACATCGCCGACGAGGTCGTTACCGCATTCGGGCGGCTTGGCGAATGGTTCGCTTCGGAAGCACTGTTCGGCCATAGCCCGGACATCCTGGTCTGTGCCAAGGGCATCACCTCGGGCTACATTCCCTTGGGAGCGACGCTGATCTCGTCGGAAATCCATGAGGTGATCAGCCGCCCGCAATGCGAAGGCGGCGTGTTCTCGATGGGCCTGACCTATTTCGGCCATCCCGTCGCCTGCGCGGCGGCGTTGAAGAACATCGAAATCATCGAGCGCGAAAACCTGCTCGGCAACGCCCGCAGCGTCGGCACGCATCTGCAGTCAACGGCAGCAAGCCTCATCAACTTGCCGATCGTCGGTGATGTCCGTGGCAGCCATCTGATGCTGGGCATCGACCTCGTGGCGGACAAGCGCAGCAAGGCGCCGCTGCCGGCAGCGGAGAAAGCCGCCGACAAGATTGCCCGGTCGTGCCTCAGGCGCGGCGTCATGGTGCGGCCGATCGGCAGCCGCATCGTCGTTTCGCCGCCAATCATCATCGACAAGGAGCAATGCGACACGATCGTTTCGGCGATCAACGACAGCATTCTCGAATTTGTCGCCAGCCGCTGACATCAGGGAGCTTACCATGAGAAAATTGACCGTAGCGGCCACGCAGATGGCCTGCAGCTGGAATCTGGATGAAAACATAGAGAAGGCCGAGGAGCTGGTGCAGCTTGCCGCAGAAGACGGCGCACAGATCATTCTCCTGCAGGAGTTGTTCCAGACACCCTATTTCTGCATCGAGCAAAAGAGCGAACACTACGCCCTGGCGCGAGCGCAGGAGAACGACCGCGCGGTGGCGCATTTTCGGGCCATGGCTGCCCGGCTCAAGGTTGTACTGCCGATCTCCTATTTCGAAAAGGCGGGGGCGGCGCACTACAATTCACTTGCTGTCATCGATGCCGATGGCAGCATCCTGGCCAACTATCGCAAGACCCACATTCCGCAGGCTCCGGGCTACGAAGAGAAATTCTACTTCTCGCCCGGCGACACTGGTTTCAAGGTTGTACAGACGCAGTATGGCCGGCTCGGTTGCGGCATCTGCTGGGATCAGTGGTTTCCCGAGACCGCCAGATCGCTGTCGCTGCTGGGAGCGGAGCTCTTGATGTTTCCGACCGCGATCGGCGCCGAGAGGGCAAATCCAGGCCTCGATTCCAGCGGCCATTGGCGGCGCACGATGCAAGGCCATGCGGCCGCCAACATCGTGCCTGTCGTTGCCTCCAACCGGGTTGGCAGCGAGACCGAGGGCACGACCGGCACGACCTTCTACGGGACGTCGTTCATTGCCGATCACACCGGCGCCATCGTCGCGGATGCCAACCGGACCGACGAGACCTATCTACTGGCCTCCTTCGACCTGGACGAGATCGAGAGCTATCGAGAAGCCTGGGGTGTCTTCCGCGACCGTCGGCCGGAAATGTACGGCGCCTTGCGCACGTTGGATGGCCGCACCGTCTTTGCCGGCTGATCCCAAACCCCTCCTCAAACAGAAGGGCGTGACCTCGCGGCGGTCACGCCCTTCTGTTTGAACCCGGATGTCTGGCTCCGGGAACCAGATATCTGGTCTTAGATGCCCGCCTCGCTTGCGCCGAGCGAGGGATCGAGATAGTCGCGCAAACTGTCGCCGAGGAGGTTGAAGCCTATTGCCACGGTGGCGATTGCCGCGCCCGGAAAGACGCCCAGCCACCAGGCGCGCGGCTGCTGCGCCAGCGAATCGAAAATCATGGCGCCCCATTCGGGCGCCGGCGTCTGCGCGCCGAGGCCGAGGAAGGAGAGGCCCGACGACGCCAGCATGACAAAGCCGACGTCACTGGTCAGTTGCACCAGCACCAACGGCCAGACCATCGGCAGCAGCGTGACGACCAGGAGATAGGTGCGCGAGGCGCCGAGTGCGCGTGCGGCGGAGACGAACTCCTGCTCCTTGAGGGACAGAACCCGGCTGCGGATCACCCGTGCATACCAGGGCCAGAAAACCGCGGCCAAGGCGACCGTTGTCGGCCCCATGCCGCCGCCGAAGGTCGCGGCAATGGCGGCGGCAAGGATCAGTGCGGGAAACGCCAGAAAGAGATCCGTCACCCGCATCAGTATCTCGTCGACCAGGCCGCCGAAGAACCCCGCGACAATGCCGACGCCGGTGCCGATGACAGCCGCGACCGCCAGCACCGCGAAGGAGACGGACATGGTGATCCAGGCGCCGCCGACCACGCGGGCAAGCGTGTCGCGGCCGATCTTGTCGGTGCCCATCCAGTGGTCGAATGTCGGCGGCTTCAGCGACGCGATGATGTTCATCTTGATCGGGTCGTATGTGGTGAGGCTGAAGCCAAACACATGCGCGGCAAATGACAGGATCGATGTCAGTGCCACCACGGAGACGATGGCGACCGCGACCATGCTTTGCGGCGAGGACCTTGTGAACGCGATGACGGAATTGAGCACCTTCCCGATGGAGCGGGACCGTTCGAAACCGGGAGCGAGATCAGTGTTTGTCATGATGGTCATTTCAGCTCAACCCTGGGATCAAGGAACACATAGCTAAGGTCGACAGCGAGGTTGATGACGATGTAGGCGGCGGACACCACAAGCGTGATCGCCATGATCGCATTGTAGTCGGACCCGGAAATGGCGTCGGCGGTGTAGCGGCCGAGACCAGGCAGGTTGAAGATCAGTTCGACCAGCACCGCTCCCGATATCAGCAGCCCCATGTTGAGGCCGAAGACCGTGACGATCGGCAGGAGGCTGTTGGCCAGCGCATGGCGCAGATAGACCTTCAGGGGTGCAATGCCTTTCGCCCTGGCGGTGCGGATGTAATCGGCCGAAAGAACGTCCAGCATCGTCGTTCGCACGACGCGGATGATGACGGCCATGGATGGAATGGCAAGCACGATGATCGGCAAGATCATGTGCCGCAACGCATCCGCAAACAGATCCAGACGCCCCGCCAGCAGGCTGTCGACGCTGAGGAAACCCGTGACGTAAGGCGGCATGGCAATGCCGGTCGCCAGACGCCCGCCGAAGGGCAGAACGCCAAGCACCGAGAAGAACAGCAGCTGGGCGATCAGCGCCATCCAGAAGTCAGGCACCGACAGGCCGAAAACGGAGATGACACGCACGGCGGCATCCGTCTTGCCCGAAGAATTGACGGCGGCGGCAGTACCGAGTGCAACGCCGCCGATGAGGCTGATGAACGAGGCCAGGATGACCAGCTCGCAGGTGGCCGGAAAGAACGTCAGAATGTCCTGGGAGATCGGCCGCCGGGTGATGATCGAGCGACCGAAATCGCCGTGCAGGATGCCCGAGACATAGTGGACAAACTGCTGGACAAGCGGCAGGTCCAGCCCAAGTTGCGCGCGAACGTCGGCCACGGCCTCCGGCCCTGCCCTCGCCCCGGCAATCAGCCGTGCCGGGTCACCGGGCAGGATCCGCGCCAGCGCAAAGGTCATCACCAGAACGCCGGCAAGCAGGAACAGTGTGGAAACGAGACGCCGGAGAATGAAACTCTGCACCGATCCGGTTCCCCGTCACGCCGAGCGTGACAGGTTGTACATGTCGAGCGTGGCGACATAGATCGGATTGTTGACCATCCCCTTGATGTCGCGCCGCGCTACGAACTGCATGCGCTCCTGCTGGATCGGCAGCCAGGCGGGATTGTCCGCCGTCAGGATCCGCGCCAGCTTTTTCACCTTGTCCGCCTGGTCCGCGTCGATAGTCTTCTGACGGAGATCATCGATCAGCTTGGTCACCTCGTCATTGGCGTAGCGGCCGGCATTGCCGTTTGCAGCCTTTGTCTCGCCGCTGAACAGGCTCCACGCATAGCTGTAGGGATGGTCGACGTTCGGCCACCAGGAGAAGTAGAAAAGGTCGGCGCGCTGGTCCGCCGGAGCGTCGCCGAAAAAGTCGTCGAGGAAAGCGCTGAAGGATTTTTCCTGAAGGCGCAACGTGATGCCAAGCTGGCTCAGCCAGCCCTGCAACAGCTGGCACTCGGTGTCGCCAAAGCCGGTGTAGTAGGTGATCGTCAGCTCGCTGCCACTGGGGAAATTGGCCTCGGCCAGCAGCGCCTTGGCTTTATCGAGATCGAAGGGCAAGAGGTAGGATGTGTCATCCAGACCCTGCATCTGTGCGGGGAAGATCGAGCGCGGCTTGTCGGCGGTGCCAAGCGTGACTTCCCGCAGATAGGAATCATGGTCGAAGGCGTGGCAGATCGCCTGGCGCACGCGCTTGTCAGCCAGCTTGCCGTCGGTGGCGAACACCACATATTGAATGGTCGCGGTCGACGTGTCCTGGACGACGAAACGCGGATCGTTCTTCAACTCCACCGTGTCCTGCGGTTCCATCCGCAAGGCGATGTCCACCTCGCCGGCTTCAAGCAGCTGCCGTCGGGTCGCCGAGACCGGAATTGTCTTGGTGATGATACGTTCGAAATGCGGGTGGTCCCAGCCACCATGGAATTCATCGAACCGGGCATAGGTGATGTCCTGGCCGGGATTGAAGGATTCCATCTTGTAGGGCCCGCATCCGACCGGATGCGACTGGAGGTACTCCGAGCCCACGTCATTCGCGCCCTTGGAGTTCTTCTCGGCGGCCGTCGGGCTGGCGATCCAGAAGCCGTATTGCGAGGAGACTTCAAGGTCGAAGAAGGGCCGCGCCTCGGTGAAGTGGAATTGAAGCGTCGCCGCGTCCTTGGCCACGATCTGCTTTTCGGGATCGTCGATCTGCCATGCCACGCCCAGGCCGCTCGGATGCGTTATGGTGCGCTTGATGGCGGCCTTGACCGCTGCCGCATCGCAGACCGTACCGTCCTGGAACGTGACGCCTTGGGGGATTTCGAAGGTCCACGTCATCTTGTCGTCGGAGGCCGTGACCGACTTCGCCAGCGACGGCCGCACCTTGAGGACTTCCGCGCCATCCAGCACCGTCAGCGTCTCGTAGACCGGCCTGAGGCCATAGGCCCATTCGACATTGGTTGCCGGATCGAGATTCTCCACCGTCGCGTCAACAGCGACAACAAGTGTCTTGGGATCGCGATTGCCGATCGGCAGGTCCGATGCCGCCGCGTATGACATCGGAATCCGCCCAATCGCGGCCGCGCCGAATGCCGCCGTCCCGGCCAGGAAATGCCTTCTCGTCAGGGCCTGATGCCAGGCTTGATTGATGGCATGGCCCCGCTTGCTGTCGTCCCCGGTCATGGTCACGAACTCCCGATATCGTTGTCTTGATGAAGCGCCGCACTCGAAGCGCCGTTTGTTCCCGACTGCATAATTTTGGGAATACGGCGCGCTGTCGATACCCCGAAAGGGTCACTTACCGCACTCGCTGAAGTGTACGAACGTTGGACCGTCATTGCCCCAAGACGGCTCCAGACCAGCCCTCGGAGCGATGCGAACCAGGACCGGGAGGAAGCCGTTCGTTGAATTTGCTCGATGTCCAAAACCTGTCGGTCGGCCTGCGCAATACCGGTGCGGCGGCGCCGATCATCGAAGGATTGACGCTTTCACTCGATCGTGGCCATTCGCTTGGCATCGTTGGCGAAAGCGGCTCCGGCAAGAGCACAGCCGCCCTGTCGATCATGGGGCTCCTGCGCCAGAACAGGCAGATCGAAACGTCAGGGGACATCCGCTTCGAGGGGCGCGATCTTCTGGACATGAGCGACAGCGAACTGCGCTCGGTGCAGGGGTCCAAGATCGCGATGATCTTCCAGGATCCGGCGAGCAGCCTCAATCCGGTGATGCGCGTTGGTGACCAGATCGCCGAGTGCATTCGCACGCACAGCCGGCTCTCCAGCCAGGAGATCGACCAGCAGGTTATGGATGCACTGCGCCGGGTCGGCATGCCCGATCCGCCCACGACAAAGCGACGCTACCCGCATCAACTGAGCGGCGGCCAGCGCCAGCGCATCCTGATCGCGATGGCGATCGCACTGCGCCCGCAACTGATCATCGCCGATGAGCCGACCACCGCGCTCGACCTGACGATCCAGGCACAGATTCTGCGGCTGCTGAAGGAGCTGACGGCGGAGATGGGGATGTCGCTGCTGCTGATCACCCATGATTTCGGCGTCGTTTCGGAAATGACCGAAAACCTGATCGTTCTCTACGCCGGCCGCGTCGTCGAAAGCGGCGACACCAGAACGGTGCTGGAACACCCGGCTCATCCCTACACCCGCGCCTTGCTCAAGGCCCATCCGTCGCTTGACGAAAAGGTGGGCGAACTCGAACCCATCCCAGGCTCGCCGCCCAACATCAGACAGCGGCCATCCGGCTGCGCCTTCAGACTTCGCTGTCCGCAGGCAACCGAAATCTGCTCAGCCATCCAGCCGGACCTCGAGCTGCTCGACGGCGGCACGCATCGCGCCGCCTGCCACATCTTGGCCTCCGACAGCAGGAGGGGCTTGCTTTGAACAGCATCGCTTTCATGCGTGGTGCCCACGCGACGGCCGTGACGGAGCCACCGCTCCTCGACGTTGACGGATTGTGTGTCGATTTCAAAAGCTCCGCACCCCGCAAGCTCTTCTCCAAGGCGGCGACGTTCCGGGCGCTAGACAGCGTCGATCTGAGGTTGCGACGGGGCGAGACACTGGGACTGATCGGCGAATCCGGCAGCGGCAAGACGACGCTCGGCCGCGCCATCATGGGCCTGACGCACAGCAGCGCAGGAAAGATCACTTTCCGCGGCGATGACATCGCATCGTTGTCACCACCCGCCCGCAAGCCCTATCTGCGACACCTGCAGATGGTGTTCCAGGACCCCTATTCGTCGCTGCATCCGCGCCAGACGATCGGCCGTTCGCTGGAAGAGCCGCTACGCATCCAGGGGACCGTCGAAAGGTCCAAACGGCGACAGCGTGTCTTCGAACTTTTGCAGAGGGTCGGTCTCGACCGCTCGCATGCCAATCTCTACCCGTTGCATCTCAGCGGCGGGCAGCGCCAGCGCGTCGCGATCGCGCGCGCCATCGCCAACGAGCCTGAACTGATCATTGCCGATGAACCGGTCAGCGCCCTCGATGTTTCGATCCAGGCGCAAATCCTCAACCTGTTGCGGGACCTGCAGCGCGAAACCGGGATGGCGATGCTGTTCATCTCGCATGACCTGTCGGTGGTGCGCCATCTCTGCGACCGCATCGCGGTGATGTATCTTGGCCGCGTCGTCGAGGTCGGGCCGACAGAGGAGATCATCGCACGGCCACGCCATCCCTATACGGCCGCCTTGCTATCCGCCGCGCCGCGCATCCATCGCCTTCAAGACGGCGCGCCGGTGGCAAAGCCGATCCAGCTCGAAGGCGACATTCCAAGCCACGCCCATGTCCCGTCCGGCTGCGCCTTCCACACGCGATGCTGGCTTTACAACCAGCTGGGCCAACCAGAGAATTGCCGCGAAACCATGCCAACGCTGGACAATGCAGCGCACGAGCACGCTGTGCGCTGCACCTATCCTGACGCGGTCGCGTATAGGTCAGCCAGAGCCTGAGACGTATCGCGATCGGCCTCGGCGACCAACCAGTCCCAAAGCGCGATCACAACGAGCTGCCGAAGGTTACGCGGATGGGCGACAAGCATGAAGGGCTTTGTCGACGCCATCCCCCTGCTACCCACCAGAACCAGTTCGCCGCGCGCTAATCGCTCGGAGGCGAGATTGACGCTGCCAAGGCAGACGCCGAAGCCTCGTGCGGCGGCATCGAGCATGACTCCGGAGTCTGAGAAATTCAGGCCGTTGACGAGCCCGCCACCATCGATCCCCTCGGTCAGAAACCACCTCTGCCAGTCGTCCTCCGTCTCGTCGTGCAGCATGGGAAAATCAAGCAATGTCCGCGCATCCGAGGCCGCCGGCATCCTGTCTCGTAACGACGGTGAGCACATCGGCCATACAGTGTCGGTGAAAAGGGTGACCGAGACCATCCCATCCCAGTTGCCGCGCCCATGCGTGACCATGATGTCGACTTCGGATTCCGTCAGGTCGATCTCCTCCACCGTCGTCACCAGCCACGGCTCCATGTCGGGGTGGTCGGCCTGAAGTTTGGCCAGCCGTGGCATGTACCAGCCGGAAGCGAAGGATGGCGGCATCGCCAATACGACAGACCCAGGCTTGGTGTAGAAGCCCAGCCTGCGAACACCCAGGCGAAGCGTTTCCAGGCTGGCAGACACGGTGCCGTGGAAATCCCGCCCGGCATCGGTGAGCTCGACACGCCGGTTGAGACGCATGAACAGCGGCTGTCCTAGATGCTCTTCCAGTGCCCGCACCTGATGGCTGACCGCCGATTGGGTCATGTTCAGCTCCTGCGCAGCCAGCGAGAAGCTGGACAGCCGCGCGGCGGCCTCGAACCCCGCCATGGCCGCCATCGGCGGCAGGTTTCGATACGGGTTCGCATGAAGGTTTTTCATCGAATACCTGAAGGATTCGCGTTTGCGGCCGCATGATCAGGCTCATACCCTCACATCCAGCTCATGATGATCGCCGCAGCGACATCCATTGATGAGCAATTTTAATCCTGAGGTCAATGATGCGACACGTCGACGACATGGTTACACCGAAACAGTCCGGGTTCCGGATGCCGGCGGAATGGGAGCGTCATGAGCGCAGCTGGATGATGTGGCCGACGCGGGCCGGATTCTGGGACGACATCGCTGCCACCAAGCGCGACTATGTCGGTGTCGCCCATGCCATTCGCGAGTTCGAACCGGTGACGATGGCCGTGCGGCCACAGGATGCGGCCGAGGCCCGTTCGATGTTGGGCGGAGACATTGAACTGGCGATCACACCGATCGACGATTCCTGGGCCCGCGACGCCGGACCTTGTTTCGTTGTGAACGATCTCGGCGCTCGGGCCGGTGTGAACTTCAGGTTCAACGCCTGGGGTGGCAAATATCACCCGCATGACAAGGACGATGCATTCGCGAGCTATGTGCTGGCACAGGCAAATGCCAAGACCTTCGACTCGCGCCTGATTGCCGAAGGCGGTGGCGTGTCGGTGGATGGTGAAGGCACCATCCTCACCACCGAAACCTGCTTTCCCAACAGCAACCGCAATCCCGACTGGTCGCGTGAAGAGATCGAGCGCGAGCTGAAGGAAATGCTTGGCGGTGACAAGGTGATCTGGTTGCCGGGCAACGCGGAAGAAACTGAAACCGACGGCCATGTCGACGGCATCGCCACCTTCGTCGCTCCAGGCGTCGTGCTGGTCGAGGGCGCCGGAGACGCGTCTTCACCGTGGCATGACATCAACCTGGCCAACATAAAGGCGCTCGAGGGCCAGACCGATGCCAAGGGACGGCGCATCAAGCTCGTCACCATTCCCGAGGCGCTTGAGGCTGAGTCGGTCGGCGACCGGTTCTGCCGGTCCTATGTCAATTCCTATCTGGTGAATGGTGGCGTGATCATGCCGCAATATGGCATTGGCAGCGACGATCTGGTGCGCGAGACGTTTGAGGCGTTGTTCCCCGGCCGCACCGTGCGCCAGGTTCCGATCGCCAACATCGCCGTAGGTGGCGGCGGCATCCATTGCATCACGCAGCAAGAGCCGGCGGCATGACCGAGAGCGCGAAAGCCGGAGCCTTGGAAGGGCTCGACGCGTTGTTCGGCATGGGCAGGACACCGGGCGAACTCGGCTTCGTCATGCCGATCGAAACGGCCGAACACGCCTGCTGCTGGATGGCCTGGCCGCATGACGACCACCCGGAAGTGTGGGGCAGATCCATGCCTGCCGTGCAGCAGACCTTCGTTCGTGTCGCGAGCGCGATCCGTCAGTTCGAACCGGTCAAGGTCGTGGCGCATCCGCAGGTTGCCGCCGATGCGCGTAGGGCCCTGCCCCGCACGATCGATGTCATAGCGCTTGCCCAGGACGACATCTGGTTTCGCGACACCGGCCCGCTGTTCGTGAAGGACCCGGACAACCGGATCGTCGCGTCCAGGCTGGTCTTCAACAGCTGGGGCGGCAAATTCCCCGACTATGACGACGACGCCCGGGTCGGGGAAGCGCTCGCCCGCCGGCTGTCGATGCCGGTCTACGTCTCACCGCTTTGCGGTGAGGGCGGCGGCATTCACGTCGACGGCAAAGGCACGGCGATCACCACCGAAACCTGCCTTCTCAACGCCAATCGCAACGCCGGCATGTCGCGCCAGGATGTCGAAACGGAGTTGTTTCACTGCCTGGGTGTCCGCAAGGTCATCTGGCTGCCCGGCGACGATGCGGAATGGATCACCGACGGCCATGTCGATGGCATGCTGACCTATTGCGCGCCAGGCAAGGTCATCTTCGAGAACAATCCGGACCCGGCAAACCCGCGCCACAAGGTCTGCCAGGAAAACCTCCGTGCGCTACGCGGCCAGACCGATGTCGACGGCAACGAGATCGAGATCGGCTTGATCGACGAGGCCTATATGGTCGAGGCCGACAACGATCATACCGCGCTTTCCTACGTCAACGCCTATATCGCCAATGGCGGTGTCGTTGTTCCGTGCTTCAACACCAAGACGGACGAACCGGCGCGGCGGATTTTCGAAAAAGGCTTTCCCGGCCGCAAGATAGTGCCGGTCGACATTCTCGACATCTGTCCCGGCGGCGGCGGCATTCACTGCATCACCCAGCAACAACCGGCGTGAGCGCGCAATGACCGTCTTCCAGTCGCTCGTGCTCGAAGGGGAAAGCCGCAGGCTCGAGCAGCCCGCGGACCTCTCCATCGGCGGCCTGCTTGGCACGGCGGCTCTGGTCGACCAGGAAGTCCTGCGCCTGATTGCCGACGCGATCGCGGCGGTCGGGTCGAGCGAATTCCCGGCGGCAATCGCGCGGCTATGCTTGCACGTGACGCATTTCGACAGCGCTTTCATGTGCGCGTTTTTCACCGGCCACAAGCCGCTGCCGATCTACAGCGATCTGAACGAGGAACAGGACCGGCGAACCGTCATTCCTTATCTCGGCTTCGCCTATCTGCTCGATCCCTTCTATGAATTGAGCAGCCAACTGGCAGGCGACCGCGTGGTCGGGCTCAATGATTGCGCCCCTGACGATTTCCGCGCCTCGGACTATTATCGGATGTTCTACGCCGACACCGGCCTCAGCGACGAACTGGGTGTGCTTGTCAGTTTCGGCGCCGATGCCAGCGTTCTGATTTCACTCGGTTCCCGTGACGAGCGAATTCATTGCTCGGCACGAGCGAAGGCAACATTGGGAGCGCTGGTCAACGTGATCGCCAACCTGTGCCGGCAGAATTGGCCGCGTCTGGCACCGACGTCGCAGAACGGCCTGCCGCGCCGTGACAATCACCTTTAGAAGGCGTTCGAAATGTTTGGAACGTCGGTGCTCAGCAATCGCGAGAGCGAGATCGTGCGCCTGATCCTCAAGGGCCATTCCAGCAAATCGACGGCCCGGCTTCTCGGCAACAGCCCGGAGACGGTCAAGGTTCATCGCAAGCGTATCTACGCCAAGATGCGGATTGCCTCGCAAGGCGAACTGTTTTCCATCTTCCTGCGGGCGGTGTCATGCATGCCGCCCGACGGCCAGGACGATCCCCTGGTCTATCTCGACGATTTTCTCCCCGCGCCGAAATGACCTTCCGGCAGCGTCCGGAATGGAATGCTATCCAGCTGACGAAATGCGGTGCCTTGCCAGCGCGCGCGTCACGATCACGACCGTGGTGATGACCACCATCACGACCGAGATGGCGGCGATGACGGGGTCGACGTTCAGGCGCAGATTGTCCCAGATAAGCTTTGGCAGCGTGATGACTTGCACACCGCTGGTGAACAGGGTCACCGAGCTCTCTTCCCAGGAAAGGATGAAGGCCAGGAACCAGGCGGACAGGATGCCGGTTCTCAGATTGGGCAGCACAACGAGGAAGATGCTCTGTGTTGTCGAAGCGCCGAGATTTCGCGCCGCCATGTCCAGGCTTCGATCGAGCTTGGCGAAAGCGCTGAGCATGGCAATGACGGCGAATGGCAGCGTCATGATGGCGTGGCCGATGACGAGACCCGCGATCGTATCCAGCAATCCAAGCCGGGCCAGCAGGAAATAGAGGATGATGGCCGAGGTCACCGGCGGCACCACCATCGGCAGCAACGCAAACCCGACCAGGAGCGCGCCTGCCCGCGGCCGCCGCAACCACAGCCCGAGGCCGAAGCTGGTTGCCAGCGCCGTTGCCAGGATGCTCGAAACCAGCGCGATGGTGAGGCTCGTGCCGATGCTCGAAAGCCATGCGCCGTCTTCAAAGAGAGCGCGGTAGTGGCGCAATGACCATTCGCCATTGGGCAACGAAAGGAAGCGCTTGGCGGTAAACGAAACCGGGATGACCGCGACCAGCGGCAGCAGCAGGAAAGCCGCGGCGAGATAGGCCAATGCGCCGCCAAGCCTGGAACGTCCGAACATCAAGCCCTCCCCTTCATCAAACGAAACTTCTGACGCCGAGGAGCCTGTAGGCCATGCCGACAATGGCTCCGATCAGCAGGAGCAAGACAACGCTCATCGCGGCACCCAGACCCCAGTTGGTGGTCTGGAACATCTGCACGAAGACGGCCTCGGCAACCATGACGACGCGCCCGCCGCCCAGAATGGCAGGGGTGACGAAGAAGCCGACCGAGAACACGAGCACCATGACGAAAGCCGCGAAAACGCCAGGCATGGACAAGGGCAGAAAAATCTTCCGGAACACGGTGGCCGGATCGGCGCCCAGCCCGTGCGCCGCCAGCAGGATCCTGCGGTCGATCTTGCGCATCACGGTCGCCATCGGGAACACCGAGAACGGCACCATGAAATGCACCATGCCGACGATCACGGCGAACTCGTTTCGCCCGGTGCCAAGCGGCTCGGTGATCACATGCGCGGCCATCAGGAAGCTGTTGGCCATACCGTTGTCACGCAGAATGATCAGCCAACCGAAGGCGCGCACCAGCACCGAAATCCAGAACGGGATGAAGATGCAGACTTCGAGGACTGTCTGCCGCAGGCGCGAGCCCATCACCCAATAGTAGCTCAGGCAATAACCGACCAGCACAGTGATGGTCGTCGAGATGACGGCGATACGCAGCGTGCGCAAAAACACGTTGGTCATGTCGCCGCCGGACA
The DNA here is from genome assembly GCA_039916205.1 of Mesorhizobium sp. Classification (GTDB taxonomy): domain Bacteria; phylum Pseudomonadota; class Alphaproteobacteria; order Rhizobiales; family Rhizobiaceae; genus Mesorhizobium. The sequence goes on from JBDSLV010000163.1 coordinate 13,319, forward strand.
GGATACGCCAGTACTGGGCAAATCCGATCTCAGGCTGGGTCACGCTCCAACTGACGACACCGGCGAACGGCACGACATAGAGCGCGAGCAAAAGCACGGGGAGCGTCCACAACAAGGCCTGGGTGCCGAGGCTATCGTTTCCTGTTCGCGACGCTCCCGCCATTTCAGCCGCCCACCATGGCGAGGTATCTGTCCAACGCCTTGTCCGAGTTGACGGCATACCAGTCCATGTCCATGGCGACCTGCAGGGCGCGGTTTTCCGGTGCGCTGCAGTCGAGCCGCTTCAGCTTGGCTGGAACCGATGCGTGCGCCGCCGGGTTAGCCGGCCCGCTGCCGAGCGTTTCAAGCAAGACGACCTGCCGCGCCGGGTCCTGGCACCAGGCAATGAACTTCATGGCCGCTTCCTTGCCGGCAGGATTGCCCTTGATCACCGCCCAGCCTGAGGGCGCCATGATGCCTTGCGCGTAGGTCCAGGAGACGGCTCCATTGGTGTCGGTCTCGACGAGGTTGGCGCGCGTGTGCCAGACGAGCCCCATCGAGGCCTCGCCGTCGCGCAGCAATTGCTGGCTTTCGGCGCCAGAGTCCCAATAGCTGACGATGTGGGGCTTGAGCTCTTCCAGCTTGGCGAAGGCACGATCCATGTCGAGCGGATAGAGCTTGTCCATCGGCACGCCATCCGCCATCAAAGCGGCTTCCAGACTGCCGGCCATCCATTTGTACATGGTCCGCTTGCCAGGATACTTCTTCACGTCCCAGAAATCGGCCCAGGATTTCGGCGGATCGCCGGCGAATTTGCTGGCGTCATAGGCGATGACATAGCTGAAGAAGTAATTCGCGATACTGTATTCGTAAGCGAAGCCGTCTTCGACCTTGGCCTTGTCGACGACGGCATAGTCGATCTTCTCGACCATACCGGCCTGCCCCAGCGATTTGGTCGCGCCCGGGTCGGCATCGCAGACATCCCAGTGCACCGCACCGCTGTCGAACTGCGCTTTCATCGCACCCTTGGTCGATCCCGAGCCATCGATCTTTACGGCCAGTCCGGCGCTCTGCGAGAAGCCATCGGTAAAAGCGGACTTGAAGGCGGGCACGGCATCGCCGCCCCAGTTGGTGACGACGAGGTCGCCGCCCGCTGCCTTGGCCATATGGCCGCCGGCGGCGGAGAAGGCTCCGAGAGCCACCAGTCCGGTCAGGAACGTTCGGCGATCGATCGTGCCGTCCGCCATCTTTTCCTTGAGAACGATCAGGCAATCCTGCTTGAAGTGATTTTCCATGTTCCACCCATTTGTTGTTGTTAGAGGCTTAGTGAATTCTCTGGGATTATGCGTCCGCGCATGCGTGGCCAGGTCACCCAGGTAGGCTTGCCTATCTCGATGCAGGACGCCTGTCCGGCACCGCGCGTTGCGATCAGCTCGGAGCCGTCGGCAGCGGCCAGCTTCAGGATCGTGCTTCCGCCCTGATAGACCCGCGCGCGCAGAACAGCGCGAACGCCATCCTCATCAGGCGCGGGACCTTCCTCCCGCACGTCGAGGAACTCCGGACGCACCGACAACAAGGAACTCGTCGCGCCCTCCACGGCCGGCGCGCTGAGCACCTGGCCGCTGAATTCCCCAATGATGGTGCCGTGCTGACGGCGCGGGTTTTTTAATTTGAAGATGTTGATAGAACCGAGAAACTCGGCGGTGAACCTGTCGCGGGGCGCCGAATACAGCCGCTCCGGCGTATCGATCTGGATGATGTTGCCGTGGTTGAAGATGGCGATGCGATCGGACAGCGCCAGCGCCTCGTTCTGGTCGTGCGTGACGAAAACGAAGGTGGTGCCGGTCTTGCGATGCACCTCCTTGAGCTCGAACTGCAACTGCTCGCGCAGGTTCTTGTCCAGCGCCGACAGCGGTTCGTCCAGCAGCAGAAGCTCAGGCTTGAACACCAGGGCACGTGCAAGCGCGACGCGCTGCTGCTGTCCGCCCGACAGGTTCTGCGGCCGTTTCGATTGATGGCCGTCGAGCCCGACCAGATCGATCATCTCGGCGACGCGGGCTTGCCGCTCGCGCTTCGGAATGCCGCGAACCCGCAGGGGAAAGCCGATGTTGTCAGCCACCGTCATATGCGGAAACAAGGCGTAGCCCTGGAACACCATGCCGAAATTCCGGCGATCCGCCGAAACACCGGTGATGTCGACTTCATCCTTGGTGACCCTGCCGGTGCTTGGTTTCTCAAACCCCGCCAGGATCATCAGCAGCGTTGTCTTGCCCGAGCCGGACGGACCGAGAAAGGTCAGGAACTCGCCCCGGCTGATGTCGAGGTCGATGTGATTCAAGGCGTTGAACGTACCGAACGCCTTGCCGACACCGACCATTTTGATGTGACTGGTCACGGCCCCGCTCAATCGACACGATCGCGGATCAACGGACAGGTCGAGCAGTGGATACCGCCGCCGTTGAGCTGCACCTTGTCGTAGTCGATCTCGATGATCTCGACGCCGTGGCCTTCCAGGGCGCGGCGTGTACCCGCCGACAGTCCCCTTGGCATGATCACCCGGCCCGGCCGCACAGCCAGACCGTTGACCACCCAGCTATTGTCGTCCTCGGTGATCTCGACGGTCTTGATGCCGAGTTCCTTTAGCCGTTCCAGGAAGGTGAATGACAGGCCGCGCGGCGAAACGAGCGCCAGATGGGTATCGACCATCAGGAAATGGCCATCGATATGGATGTCATAGCCGGAGAGGTCCACGACGATCGTTTCCACGCCCTGATGACGCAGCACCTCCACGATCTGCGCGATGCCCTGATCGTTGACGCGAATGCCACGGCCAATCACCGCCGTGCTGCTGTTCAACCAGGCGAAGCTGCCGCCTTCGGCCATGGCCGTGCCGTGCAAGGTGCGCAGGATCGGCATGCCGGCCTTGGCAAGGGTTCGCGTGACAGGCAGTTCCTCGCCGTGGCGCATACGCGGCGCAAGCCGCGTGACAATGGCGCCTCCCTTGATGGCAAAGGAAGAATCGCGGGTGTAGACGGATTTGAAACGCCCCTGCCCGACGCCCTCGAGATAGATCACCTCAGCGCCCTCGGCACGCAGCACGTCCGCCAGGGTGTCATGCTGGGCCTGCAATTCCGACAGCTCCGGTATGCGGTCGCTTTGCCAGTACCAGCCCTTCTCCAAGTCGCCGAAGGTGCCGGTCGTATCGATGCGCTTGCCGCGGTCGATGACGCCGAACTCATCGCCGGGCCGGTGCATCAGCACGGCCCTGATCTGGCCGACGTCGTTGTCGCAGCCCCAGTTGCGCGACCACAAGGCTGTCAGGCGGTCAACGGATTCGAATGCCGGTTCGGGCTCGGATCCAAACAGCTTGATCGTGTCCGAATAGTGCGACTTGTTTTTCTGTTCCAACGCTTCCGATCCTCTCCCTCAGTTCCAGACACACGCCGACCGGGCGCGGGCTCGTACCCGGCAAGGCGTTCGCTTGCATCGGTCTGGAAACTTGTCGGGGGATCGTAGGCGTTGACTTTTTTTCCATCAAACGAAAAGAACTATGTCAAAATCGGAATTTAACTCACACCGTCGTCGCACGATCCGCTGTTGTATTGGAGCATCCCATGAGTGAACTGCCGCCGCTGAATGCCTTGCGCGCCTTCGAGTCCGCCGGCCGCAACCGAAGCGTCAGCCGAGCGGCCGACGAACTTTTCGTCACGCATGGAGCAATCAGCAAACAGCTGAAGTCGTTGGAGCAGCATCTCGGCCTCGAACTGATCGATGGCGTGCGCGGCGGTATCTCATTGACGCCGGAGGGCCAGGCGCTGCTCGACCAGCTTTCGAAGGCCTTCGACAGCCTCTCGCTCGCGGTTCGCAATGTGCGTCGCGGCGAGATCGTCGGCCGGGTCAAGGTGATCTGCATGCCGTCTTTCGCAACGCATTGGCTGATCCCGAAACTGTCGCGCTTTGTCACCCGCTATGCCGATGTCACCCTGACAGTGATGCCACCGACGGACGACGACCCGTTCCGCGACCCGAACGTGGATGTAGCGATCATGTTTGGCCGGCCCCGCTGGCCGCATCTCAATGTTCGCCTGCTGAAGCAGATGGAGCTGTTCCCAGTCTGCAGCCCGGTTCTGCTGAGTGGCGAAAACAAGATCCGCCGTTCGTCGGATCTGCTTCGCCACGTCCTGCTGGATGATCCTGAGAACACGCACTGGATCGAGTGGTTCTCCCTCATCGGCAATGCCAGCGCAAGGGATGCGCGCCGTCTCTGCTTCACCGATTTCAATCACAATCTGGCGGCCGCGCGTGCTGGGCTCGGCGTCGCGTTGGGTGACAATGTCACGAGCGCTGAAGACCTTGCGAGTGGCGCTCTGGTCAGGCCGCTGAAGGAGGCCCTGCGCCCGCAGAACAACGCATACTACATTCTCACCCCAGCCGGCGGGGTGATGTCCAAGCCGGCTCAGGCTTTTCTGGAGTGGCTGACGACGGAAACAACAAAAAATGAGATGCCGTCCTTGTCGGCATGAGTTCGACGGCCAGTCACCCCGACGGGTTATGGCGACGTTCGGTTGAGTCCGCTATTTCAGGGGATCAGCCGTGATCCGAATGCGACATTCGCTCCGCCAGCGCGAATGCAAGGAAAACCAGGAGCAAGACGACCTGCACACCGCACAACAGCAGAATCTTGCTTACATCCAGATTGGCGACATCCAGCGACATTTCGAGCAGGTTGATGGCCGATATCGCCGCGATGGTTCCCGAGAACTTGGTCTTCAAGCCGGCAAAACTCAGATTGCTGAACCAGCTTTTCTCCTGGGTTTCGTCAGGGTGCTGAACAAAATTGGCAAAGCCTGACAGCATCACCATCACGATCAGTCCGGCGACCAGCGTGGCGTCGATCAGGCCGAGCGCTTTCAGGACCGCATCGATGTCGTCGACATAGGGGATCGAGAGGATGAACGACCAGAGCTTGCGGATGAAGATGATCGAAAAGGCAACGAGCGAGAGCGCCAGGCCGCCGTAAAATACAAGCAGAAACCAGCGAAACAGGGCCAGGATGCCGTAGACCGGTGTTGCCTTCATGAGTCCCCTGCCTTCATCCAACTGGCGCGTGCTTCGCGCACCCTATCTCATTCAGACTTTCGCGCCGAGATGCGTTCTCGCACTGGCCCCGACCCCGCCGCATTGCGGGCTGAATGTCAACGATACTTCCAACACCGAAAACAGCGCTGGCTTCCAATCGTGATGCCATGATCGCAAAAGGAGTTCCTCATGACAACGCGACGCGGTTTTTTAAAACGCACAATGCTGGTTTCAGGAGGAGCTTTCGTGACGGGCACGCTTGCAAGCGACTTCACTGGGGCTGCGCGAGCGCAAGACGAGACATGGCACATGCCGGATGAGGGTGCCACCCATGCCGCCACCTGGATGGCCTTTGGTCCGAGCGAGGAGATATGGGGCAAGAAGCTGCTTGCCGTGGCCAGGCAAAACCTGGCCAGCATAGCCAAGGCGATTGCCGCGCATGAGCCTGTAAAAATGCTCGTGCGCGAAGAGGATCATGACGTTGCCGCGCGCCTGTGTGGTCCTTCGGTCACCCTGGTGATTCAGCCAATCGACGATTTGTGGATGCGCGATACCGGCCCGGTATTCGTCAAGGACAAGGCGGGGCAGTCCGGCGCGGTGGGCTTCAATTTCAATGGCTGGGGCGACAAGCAAGAACACGATGAGGACGCAAAAGTCGCCGGGTTCATCGCCGGTTCGGCCGGGGGCAAGTTCATCGAGACCGATCTGGTGCTCGAAGGCGGCGGGCTCGAAGTCGATGGCGAAGGCACGGCCATCATCACCGAAAGCTGCGTGCTCAACGCCAACCGCAATCCGGGCGTGAGCAAAGCCCAATGCGAAGCGGAACTGTCCCGCCTGCTCGGGTTGAAAAAGATCATCTGGCTGCCTGGGATCACCGGCAAGGACATCACCGATGGCCATACCGATTTTTACGCCCGATTTGCCAGCCCAGGCGTGGTCGTTGCTGGCCTGGACCCCGATCCATCCTCCTATGATCATGCGGTGACCAAGCGGCATCTGGAAATCCTGCGGGAATCCACCGATGCCAGCGGACGCAAACTGAAGGTCGTCGTGTTGCAAGGTCCATCGACCGTGCGCAGCAAGTACGAGAACGACCAGTTCGCGGCGGGCTACATCAATTTCTACGTTTGCAACGGCGCTGTGATCGCACCGGAGTTCGGCGACCAGGAAGCAGATGGCAAGACACGCGATGCGTTGCAGGACTTGTTCCCGGACCGGGAGATTGTCCAATTGAACATCGACGGCATTGCAGCCGGCGGCGGCGGCATCCATTGTACGACGCAACAGCAACCTGCCTAAGAGCGATCCGAACCGTGGCCACGGCACTGGTAGCATCGACTGCTCGGGTGACTTCATTGCACGGGAAGACATGGATCATTTCGATCTCGGTGCCTACAAGCGTCCCATCTCCACCGCCTCAGCGGAGACCCAGCGCTGGTTCGATATCGGCCTGAACTGGTGCTACGGCTTCAACCACGAGGAAGGCATCAAGTGCTTTGAGAAGGCGCTTGAAACGGACCCCGGTTGCCCAATGGTTCACTGGGGCATCGCCTATGCCGCCGGGCCTTTCTACAATCTGACCTGGAAGGAGCACGGCGAAGCGGAGGCCAACAGGGCAACCAAGCTCTGCTTCGAGCATGTCCAGCTGGCGCGCGCCAACGTCGCGTCCGCCAGCGATGTGGAAAGGCGCCTGATCGAGGCGCTGGCTTGCCGGTTTCAAAAACCGCATGGCGTGACGTTGCCTGAGTTCGAACGATGGGACGACGCGTATGCCGCCGAAATGCGGCGCGTCTACCAAAGCTTTCCCGACGACCATGATGTGATGGCGCTGTTTGTCGAGGCGCTGATGATGCGCACCGTGCGGTGCCTGTGGAACCTCAAGACCGGTGCGCCAGCGCCGAATTCGGATGTCCTTGAGGCGCTTGAGGTTTGCGAGCGATCAATTCGGCTTGCCGATGACACCGGCGTTGCGCAGCATCCGGCGATCATTCACCTTCACATCCATCTTCTGGAGATGTCGACCATGCCGGAGCGCGGTATGCGCTCAGCGGATCTGCTCGGCACGATGTGCCCGGATGCCGGGCACATGAACCACATGCCGGGGCATATCTACGTCCTGTGCGGGGAGTATGAGAAAGCGAAACTTGCCAGCGAAAAGGCGATATGCGCCAACGACCTCTATCTCGCCCATGCTGACGAGCCGACCTACTATCTGCTCGGCTGCTGCCATGACCTGCACCTGATGATGTTCACCTGCATGTTCCTTGGCCAGTCCAAGCCGGCGCTATGGGCCGCCGATCAGGTGCGCGGCTTGGTGACGCGCGATGTCGTCAGCATCCCGGACCGGCCAAAGCTCACCCAGACGTTGGAAGGTTACCACGCGATGAAATCGCATGTGCGGGTGCGCTTCGGCCTCTGGCAAGAGATCGTCGCCGAACCGATGATCGATGCGGCTGAGCTCTACGTCGTGACCACGGCGATGCAGCACTATGCCAAGGGGGTCGCGCATGCGACGCTCAAGGATTTCGCCAAGGCGGAAGAGGAGCGCGAACGGTTCCACCGGCATCTGGCCGGTATTCCGCAGACGCGGCGTTTCCTCAGCAATCCAACGCATGCCTCGCTTGCGGTTGGCGCTGCCTTGCTTGATGGCGAGCTAGCTTATCACAAGGGCCAGCATGACGAGGCCTACACCCATCTGGGGCATGCGGTCGAGCTAGACGACAACCTGTCCTACACCGAGCCCTGGGCGTGGATGCACCCGCCGCGCCACGCGCTGGCCGCGCTGCTTCTGGATCAGGGCCATGCGAAAGAGGCCGAGCAAGTCTATCGTGACGATCTCGGCCTGAGCGGCAAGGTACAGCGCTGCGCGCAGCACCCCAACAATGTGTGGGCGCTGCACGGGCTGGTCGAATGCCTGAAATTGCGCGGCGAGACCGAAGAACTGCCCGCGCTTGAGACAGCGCTCGCCACGGCGTTGGCCAAGGCGGACGTGCCGATCAGCTCGTCATGCCTGTGCCGGACGAATGTGCCGTCAGAACCCAGTTGCTGTCATTGATCTGGCCTTCGAGCGATTCATTTTCCAGTCACGGAATGCTGAAGGGCACCGAGTCCGCAACAGTCCCATCGACCAGCAAATCGATACGATAGGTTCCCACCGGCCACCCCGCCGTGGGTTTGCTGAGCTGCGAACTCGCCTGATTGTTCGGCCCAACATCGAGGTCGACCTTGTCGATGGTGTAGTTGGCCGGTGCAACGCCGTGGGAATCGACGGAGACCCAGGAGAATGTGATTTTCGATGTTGGCGCGATGTCCACCAAGTCAGCCGACACGTAAATCACCGGGATGTCGGCGGGGAAGTTGCTCTGCGACGTATCCCCGTCCTTCGTGTCGGAGAGGACAATGTTGTCGAAGCCGGCCGCCTGGGCCGCCATGTTAAAACCGAGGGCCATTAAGGCGGCGATGGCTAGAACCAGAGTTGATTTCAAGACTTGCTCCTTGCGATTTGGTTACCGCTCGCCCCGCAAATCAGATAGCGAGTCGCCGTTGGTGGTAAGGCATCTAGTCTCCCATTGCCAGAGTACGATCAGCGGCCTTTGCGGAACGTCTGAACCACGTGGCGAAACCGGAGAACTGCCGGCGCTGAGCGCCTTTGCGGATTGGCCAGGGCTTGCATGCTGCCATCCGGACTGGGTTATCCAACAGACAGGGATTTCCAAACAGCGTGGAATTTGATCCAACCTGCAGCAGGAGCGAACAATGCATCGAGGGGTGGGATGAAAATACGTTTTGTGTCCGTGGTTGTTTGCTTGTTGCTGCTCAGCGGAAGGGCTTTCGCGGGCTGGTACCACGTGGAGAACTACGAGGGTTTCCTTGGACCAAATCCCATCCACTTTTCCATTCAGACATATGACGGCTTTGGCAGTGGGATCACCGTCGAGGGAAGCTATTTCAAAGATGCCCAGCAGAGCCCCATCACCGTCTATGGCAGGGTCAGCGACGGCAAGCTCGGCCTTTGCGAGATTTCAGACGACAAGGAATTCTATCGGATCCTGACAATGGGTTCAAAGACACCTGTCGACACCAGCGGATGCCCGTTTTCCCTGGAGATGACTGAAAGCGGCGCGACCGGGACCTGGAGCAAGGGCACGGAAAAATATCCCGTCACGCTCAAGAAGGTTGCGAGCCTGGACGACACCCACGACCAGAAGATCGACGGAAGCGTCGATATCCCCTTCTGGGCGCAGACCGCCACCGACAGGTTTTCAGGAACCTACACGAATACCAGCGCCGGAATTTGCATGGAAAAGATGCAGATCATCCACAAGCGCAGCGGCAAGGTTGTCCAGGAGATCAGGTTCAAGGACGAAGACTGCAACGCGGGCATGCTGATGACGCCCATATACGAGAATGTGCAGAAATTTACGGAAAAGAGTTCAGATACTATCTCGGTGAATTTTCGGGATGGCCGCGCCGGATATTCGATGGATTATGTTTTCAACAAAAAGACCAAGAAATATCAGCACGTGAAATAGGCGGTGATGCCTCCTATGACGCGGCCTTTGCCGGCGCCGCGGCCCTCAAAAGCATGCCGAACAGGTCACGCGGCTCGTCGGGGTCGGCCAGCATGTCAAGTTCCTGGTATAGGCCGGTGGAGCGCAGTTGGTCCCTGACATAGCGCAGCGCCGAAAAATCCTCGATGGCGAAGCCGACGGAATCAACCAGCGTGATCTGAGTGGCATCGCGCCGTCCTTGTACGGCGCCGGTGATGACTTGCCATAGCTCGGTGACCGGATGGTCGGCGGGAAGCTGCTGGATTTCCCCCTCGATGCGGGTCTGCGGCGGGTATTCGACAAAGATGCCGGACCGCAGCAGGATGTCGCGGTGCAGCTCGGTCTTCCCCGGACAGTCGCCGCCTACCGCGTTGATGTGGACACCGGAGCCAACCATGTTGTCGGTCAGGATGGTGGCATACTGCTTGTCGGCGGTCACCGTGGTGACGATCTGTGCGCCCTCGACCGCCTCTTGCGCCGAGCCGCAGGCAACCATCTCAAAGCCGAGGCCGGCCAAATTGCGGATGCATTTCTGCGTCGCCGAACGATCGATGTCGTAGAAGCGCACCTTGCGAATGCCGAGCAGGGCCTTGAAGGCCAGCGCCTGGAATTCAGCCTGGGCGCCGTTACCGATCAGCGCCATGCAATCGGCGCCAGCCGGCGCCAGGTGCTTCGCGGCCAGAGCCGACATCGCCGCCGTGCGCAGCGCGGTCAGGATGGTCATTTCCGAGAGCAGCACCGGGTAGCCATTGTGGACATCCGCCAGCATGCCGAAGGCGGTCACCGTCTGGCGGCCTTCGCGCATGTTCTTCGGGTGGCCGTTGACATATTTGAAGCCGTATACGTCACCATCGCTGGTCGGCATCAGCTCGATGACGCCTTCGGCGCTGTGCGAGGCGACGCGCGGCGTCTTGTCGAACAGCTCCCAACGGCGAAAATCGTCCTCGATATAGAAGGCGAGCTCCGTCAGGAACCGCTCGACGCCGATTTGCAGCACCAGCTTCATCATATGGTCGACGCTGACGAACGGAACGATGTTGAGATTGGCGATCATGGTCCTGCTTTCCTCCGCCTTTAAGACGGCAATCAATCTTTGCGATGCGCGTTGTGCGCGTTCATCAATGCGGCCAATGCCGGATCCCGCTCTTCCAGCGCCTCCATGGCGCCCGCGGTGTCGTAGAGCCGCTCATCCTGCCCCATCTTGAACTTGGCCTCGAGCCGGTCGATCGGCAGGTCGAAGCCGATTATGTGGGGCATGCGCCGTTCCATGCCGCCAGGGCCGAGCTCGCGCATGCGCCAGCGGTCCTCGCGGTCTTTCTCAAGCACATCGACAAGCCTGAGCAGGTGCCGTGTCGTGGCATGATCATCGAGCGGCACCGGCCGGCCATGGCAATGAACGACAGCGAAATTCCATGTCGGCGCACTGTCGCGCACCGGCTTGCGCGGATACCAGGACGGCGAGATATAGCCATGCGGTCCCTGGAAGACGGCGATGGTCTCCCTGCCCTCGGCGATCAGCGCGCTGTGCGGATTTTGCCTGGCAAGATGCGAGATCAGAGTGCCGTTCGGGGCCCTGTCCCGGTCGAGCACGAAAGGCAGATGCGAGGCGACGAGGCCTTGCGGTCCCGAGGTCACCACGGTGGCGAAGGCCGCCGCCTCGATCAGATCGAACACCGCCTCGCGCGACAGCGGCGCGAATTCTGGCTTGCTATACATGCGTCATCTTGTTGTCTTAGCTGCGCTGGACACGCACGGCCGGGATCAGGCCTTGCGGGCGAAGCAGAAGCACGGCGATGACGCCTGACAGAACGATGGCATCACGATATGGCGCAACCGAAGCCGGCAATGTTGCCTGCAACAGCACCTCGATGATGCCAAGCAAGAAGCCGCCCGCCACCGCGCCCGGCAGGCTGCCGAGGCCGCCGACGACAGCGGCGATGAATGCTTTCAGCACCGGGGTGAAGCCCATCAGTGGATCGACGGAAGCGCGCTGCGCCACCCACAGCATCGCCGCCAACCCGGCAAGCAGGCCGGAGAGCAGGAAAGCGGTGGCGATGATGCGGCTGGCCGGAATGCCCATCAGCCGCACCACATTGAAATCCTCGGCAGCGGCGCGCATCGCCGTGCCAGTCACCGTACGGCGCAGGAACACTTCCAGTGCGATCAAAGCCAAAGCCGAGACGACGATGGAGATGCTCGGGCCGACACCAATGGTGAAGTCGCCGAAGGAGAAGGCGCCGGTCATCCAGCTGGGCATGGCGACGGCTTGCGGCCGCGCCGAAATGCCG
>JBDSLV010000164.1:0-10028 GCA_039916205.1 Mesorhizobium sp.
CTGTGCCCACAGTTCTTCCGTCATGAACGGCATCATCGGGTGAAGCAGCTTGTAGATCTCGTCGAGGACGAAGGCGACACAGGCGCGGCTCTCGGCCTTGGCCGCCTCGTCCGTGCCCATGAACACCGGTTTCAGCAGCTCGAGATACCAGTCGCAGAACATATTCCAGACGAAGCGATAGGCTGCGCCCGCCGCCTCGTTGAAGCGATATGAGGTGATGCCTTCGGTGATCTCACGCGTGGCGCGTGTCAGCTCGGTCAGAATCCAGCGGTTGACCGCAAGCTTGGCGTCGTTCAGCCAGAATTCGTCGTTGCGCGCCACTTCGTTCATTTCAGCGAAGCGGGTCGCGTTCCACAGCTTGGTGCCGAAATTGCGATAGCCGGCAATGCGGGCCGGATCAAGCTTCACGTCGCGGCCCTGCGCCGCCATCACGGTCAGCGTGAAGCGCAGCGCATCGGCGCCATACTCGTCGATCAGGTCGAGCGGATCGATGACGTTGCCTTTCGACTTCGACATCTTGGCGCCGCTCTTGTCGCGCACCAGCGCGTGGACATAAACCGTGTGAAACGGCTCCTCCTCCATGAAATGCAGGCCCATCATCATCATCCGGGCGACCCAGAAGAAAATGATGTCGAAGCCGGTCACCAGCACGTCGGTCTGGTAGTAGGTCTTCAGCTCCGGCGTCTGGTCAGGCCATCCCAGTGTCGAGAACGGCCACAGCGCCGACGAGAACCAGGTGTCGAGCACATCCTCGTCACGGGTCAGGATTTCGCCCGGCTTGAAGTTCTCGAGCTTGTCCTCGACCCAGGCCTTCCACGGCCCCTCCAGCGCCAGATAATATTCGATGGCCGCGCCCAGCGCCTCTTCCTCGGTCTTTTCGACGAAGACACGCCCGTCCGGTCCGTACCAGGCTGGAATCTGGTGGCCCCACCACAGCTGGCGCGAAATACACCAGGGCTGGATGTTCTCCATCCAGTCGAAATAGGTCTTCTCCCAGTTCTTGGGGACGAAATTGGTGCGACCCTCGCGCACCGAGGCGATCGCCGGCTTGGCGAGTTCCGCCGCATTGGCATACCACTGCTCGGTCAGGAACGGCTCGATCGGCACACCGCCGCGATCACCATGCGGCACCGCGTGGCGATGCGGCTCGATCTTATCGAGGAAACCACCCTCCTCCATCAACTCGACAATCTTCTTGCGCGCGACGAAGCGGTCGAGGCCGTTGAGTTCGTCCCAAACCGCCTGCTGTGCCGAAGTCGGCTCGAGACCGGCGAGAAAGTCCTCATTGTCCTTGAGGTTGATCGCGGCTTCGATGGTGAGGATATTGATCGCGGGCAGCTTATGCCGCTTGCCAACTTCGAAGTCGTTGAAGTCATGCGCCGGCGTGATCTTGACCGCGCCAGAACCCTTCTCGGGGTCCGAGTATTCATCCGCCACGACAGGGATCTTGCGGCCGACGATCGGCAGGACGAGATTCTTGCCGACGAGATGCCGGAACCGCTCATCTTCTGGATTTACCGCCACCGCGGTATCGCCCAGCATCGTCTCGGGGCGGGTCGTCGCCACGATGATGAAGGTTGCCGGGTTTTCCGGATCGAAAGCCACGCCCTCGATCGGGTAACGGAAGTGCCAGAGGTTGCCATTGACCTCCTGCTGCTCGACCTCGAGATCGGAGATCGCGGTCAAGAGCTTCGGATCCCAGTTCACAAGGCGCTTGTCCTTGTAGATCAGCCCTTGCTTGTAGAGCGTGACGAAGACTTCGAGCACGGCTTTCGACAGGCCCTCGTCCATGGTGAAACGTTCGCGCGACCAGTCGGCCGAGGCGCCCAGGCGCCTCAGCTGGTTGAAGATCGCGCCGCCGGATTCAGCCTTCCACTCCCACACCTTGTCGATGAACTGTTCGCGTGTGAGGTCGCGGCGATGGATCTGCTTTTCCATCAGCTGGCGTTCGACCACCATTTGCGTGGCGATGCCGGCATGGTCCATGCCGGGCTGCCACAACACGTTCTTGCCGCGCATGCGCTCGAAGCGCACCAATATGTCCTGCAGCGTGTTGTTGAGCGCGTGGCCCATGTGCAGCGATCCGGTGACGTTCGGCGGCGGGATGACGATGGTGAAAGCCTCGGCCCCCTCCTCGGCGCCGGCGCCGGCGCGAAAGGCATCGGCCTCTTCCCACACCTTGGCGATCTTCGGTTCGACGGTTTTTGCGTCGTAGGTCTTTTCAAGCATGGGAAAATGGTCCGCGCTGTCGGGATTTTTGCTGGTTCGGTGTAAATCGGAAGGCCTTGGCCAAGTCAACCGCGAGGCTGCCCCGGCGCATCATCGGCAAATAGGCCGAGCAGTGATCATTTCAACGGGAGGTGGGACGCTGGAAGCACCATCCCCTTGACCGCAGGCAACATGCCGCAATAGCTTGAAGGGCTGCTGTAGGGCGCATCGGCTTTCGGCCGGAGGGGCATTGCCCGCCTACGCCACCTCAACTCAGAAAATGCGCGCAGCCATTTCGGTATGTCCAATTTCGAAAACCTCAGGAAACAGGCCAAGCTCTATCTGCGCTGGCATCGCGAACGGTATTACCCGGTTGCCGACACCATCGGATCGACGCTGCCGCGTTTCCATGGCCTCACCGACAGCCAGATCCTCGATCACGATTTCAAGCTCGCCGATGCGCAGGAACTGGTCGCCAGGAAATCGGGCTTCGAAAGCTGGCAGGCGCTCAGGAAAGGACATGATGCCATGACCAGCCACACGACAGCCGATGCCAAAAAACCGTTGCTTGCCTTCGCTGAACCGCAACTCTTTGTACGCGACATCGACGCAGCCCGCGATTTCTACACGCAAAAGCTCGGCTTCGAGATACGCTTCACCCACGGCGAGCCGCCTTTTTACGCTCAGGTCGTCCGCGACGGAGCGCGGCTGAACCTTCGCCATGTCGACACCCCTCCGTTCGCCGATATGCAAGGCGGCGACCTCCTGGCCGCGACAATCGTTCTCGACAACATCAAGGCGCTGTTCCTGGAGTACCAGACGATTGGAGTCCCGTTCCACCAGACGTTGCGAACAGAACCGTGGGGCGCCCGCACATTCATCGTCAGCGATCCTGACGGCAACCTGCTCTGCTTCGCGGCCAACGCCAGCTGACCTCGTCAACGAAAAACGCCGCCTCGAGGGCGGCGTTTTCTCTCCAAGCAAGCTTGAACGTTACTGCGCTCCGCGCGCTACGCGTTCGATCTCCTCGCGCACCAGCCGTTCGACCAGTGTCGGCAGATTGTTGTCCAGCCAGTCCTGCAGCATCGGCCTCAGCATCTCTTCGGCCATGTCGTCGAAGGTTTTCTTGCCGCGGCTGGCAAATGCATCGGAAAGCTCGCCGAAGGCAGCCGCAACCTGGCGACCGGTGTGTTCGGAAACGATTGCCGGGCGGGCTGACGGCGCATCGCCAGCGATCGGTCGAGCCCGGCTTGTGTCAGATGGAGACCTCTCGAAAGCCGGCTCAGCCATCGGTTCGTCCCTGAGAATCTCGACCTTGGGTTCCACGGGCGGCTTCCGCACAACAGGAGCTTTCGCCTGTTCGCCAACAGCGGCGATTTCACGCCGCCAATCGGCAATGATGGCGTCGACCTTCCCATCCGTCTCGGCAACCGGTGGCGCCTCAATCCGGGCGACGGGCGCAGGCGCGGAGCGCGTCGGCATTTCCATGCGGGCAATCACCGGATCGGCGGCCGACAATTGCGCCTGTACATCCGCCAGCGTCGACGGCTTCCTGGGCTCGGCATGGAGCTCGGCACGAAACGCATCCACCTCGGGTGCAGGGGTTGCGATCGCGGCTGGCTCGAGATCCTGACGCAGCCCATCGGCCTCGTCAGGCTGCTTGCGGCCCGTGTCGCTGTCTTCGATGATCCGCCTGATGGAAGCCAGAATCTCTTCCATCGAAGGTTCGCGCTGTGCGCTGCTTGCCGTTGCCATCGTCACATCCGCCGCCTTTGTGACCTGTTGCAGATTTCCGGTCCGGCAAAAGCCGGATTCGAATCATGGCGACAGCGTAACCGACGGATCGTCGCACGAGAATCCCCAATCTGGGGAGTTGTGGGATTTCAACAGATTAGACGGCCAGCCTTGAACCCGTGCCTTCAGCGGCCGTCCGGGGTACGCAGGCCAATCCACTTGTCCTTGACCGCGTTGTAATGCTCTTCAGGCTTGTACTTGGTCACCTGCAGGGCAAGGCGGTCAACAGACAGGCGGCCGATCGCGGAGAGGATAGCATAGCTCGCCACCACCACATCGCGCTCGGAGCTGGCCTGGTTGATCTTGGCGGTGATGAGGGTCGCCTGCGCGTTCAGCACGTCGAGCGTGGTGCGCTGACCGACATTGCGCTCCTCGATGACACCGTTCAACGCCAGTTGCGCGGCGTCGATCACTTGCCTGTTGGCAGCGACGCTCTCCTGCGCGGCGGTGTACTGCGTCCATGCCGAGGTCACCGCCTGCCGCACCTGATCGCGGCTGACGTCGACGTCGATACGAGCCTTGCTCAGGGATTCCTTGTTCTGGCGCACGATCGCGGAGGTGCGGCCGCCCGAATAAATCGGAATGGTCAGCGTCGCGCCAATGCTGGCCGAATTGGTCGTGCCGTCTTGCGATGAGCTAAGGCCGGGCACCGTGTTGCGATAAGCGCTTGAAACGCCCGCGTTGGCGGAAAGCTGCGGCAGCAGCGCACCCTCGGCCGACTTTACCGAAAACGAAGCTGCATCGACCAGATGCTGGGTGGCAAGGATCGCGGGATGTTCGGCCGAGGCAATTGAAATCGCCGAACCGAGGTTCGATGGCAACAGCTTGCCCAGCGGCGATGCGCCCTTCAGCTTGCCCGGCTCATCACCAACGATCTGGTGATAGGTCGCCGCACTTGCCAGCGCCTGCGCACGGGCAGCACTCAACTGCGCCACGGCGGAGGCGCGCTGCGCGTCGGCCTGGGCGACGTCGGTGCGTGTGCCTTCGCCGACTTCGAAGCGCGAGCGGGCCGCACGGGCCTGCTCGGTGAGGAACTGCAGGTTCTGTTCGGTCAGGACGGCAACCTGACGATCGCGAATCACGTCCATGTAGGCACTTGCCGCGTTGAACAGGGTGTTCTCTTCGGTGTTCCGCAGGCTCTCGACAGAGGCGCTGACCTGCGATTCGGCCGCGGCGACATTGTTCCTGGTCTGGAACCCATCAAACAGCGTCTGATTGATCGAAACGCCAAAATTGCCGGTTGTCAGATTGACGCTCTGATTCGTACCGTTGAGGTGGCTGCTGGAATAGTCGATGCTGGCCGAACCAGTGATCGTCGGGCGCCAGCCCGACTTGGCAATGGCGACGCCCTCGTCGGTGACACGGACGCCGGCGCGGGCCGAATTCAGCTGCGAATTGTTCATATAGGCCTTGGAAAGCGCACCAAGGATGGATTCCGCCGAAGCCGCGAATGGAGAAAGCGCGGTCGCGGAAACGAGGACGGCGGCGAAAAGACGATTGCGTACAGGCAGCACGGTATATCCCTCATTCGTTTTCCATGGGAACCGCGCCACGCCTACCTCTCCTTCGAGCAGTTGGCGCCGCGTGTTTGATGTTCCCTGCTGCTCAGCCCCAAAGCGCCCCCAGTCTTGCGGATCAGCAACGATTGTTCAAATGCAAGCGACCATGACAAAGCCTGTCCTGCAAGGCAAAATCACTCAGAACTCGAAGGCCCGAATACGTTCAAAGCCAGGTAGTGGCTTAATTGCCGCATTAAATGCGCGTCTTCCGGTTACAACCCCCCCGGCTTTTAAAAAAAGTCGGGCCACGCCGGAATTCCCTTGCCCTTCAACGGCGACAAGACGGCCGCCTTCGGCAAGCTGGTCGAGCAGCGGCGCCGGCACTTCCTCGACGCTGCCGCCGACGAAGATGACGTCGTAGGGAGCTTTCGCGGCATGGCCATCGGCCAGCGGCCCTTTGACCACGGTCACATTGCCACAACCCAGTCCCGAAAGCGTCGACCCGGCGGTGTCAGCCAATGCTGGGTCACTTTCCAGCGCCACCACCGACTTGGCTAGGTGCGACAGGATGGCAGCGGCATAGCCGGTGCCGGTGCCGACATCGAGTGCCGAATCGGTCGGGCTGATCTCGGCCAGCTGCATCAGCTTGGCCAGTGGCGATGCCTCCATCAAATAGCGCGAGCCACCCGCGCCGTTGGCAATACGGATATCCTCGTCGATATAGGCGAGATCGCGCTGTCCAGCGCCGACAAAGGCCTCGCGCGGCACGACAAGCATTGCGTCGAGCAGCGGTGCGCTGGTCACGTCGGTGGTGCGAACCTGGCCATCGACCATCTTGACGCGAAGCTCGGAAAAATCAGCGCTCATGTTCCAACCAATCCGCTTGCCGCGCCAAACCGCGGTTCATTTCGACTGGAACCTCAGGCTCCGGCGCGAATGCGCGGGAGCCCGGGTATTGGAGGCCTCGCCCGGAATCGAACCGGGGTGCAAGGATTTGCAGTCCTCTGCGTAACCACTCCGCCACGAGGCCTCATTGCTCCCGGCGTTCCACCCGGTTCCAATAGGTTGCGGCGAAAATGCCGTCAAGCGGCCAAGCTGCATTCCGAACGGTTTCCTCCACGCCAATCGAAGCATTGGCGTGGAAACATCGGTCTCGGTGCTTGGTTAGTACATTAGTTGATTGTTAAACATGGCCAACGATCACCGGAAACTCTCGCGCGCCGCTCACGTTGGGTAACCAGGAGGATCGCTGCCATGGGCCGGGCACCGGCACAAACCGAACCGAATGCCGCGCGCGGTTTGTCGCTGCTACGATGCGAGGAACTGGCTCGCTATGCGATTGATCGGCTGCACATCGAGGACGCGAACTGCCTGTCGCCGCATGACCGGGCTCGACTGGCGTCAGCCGCCGCGATTCTCAAGGAGCTTTGCGAGGTGCTGACAAAGCGCCCGGAGCATTGAGCCATGTCATCCCCCCGTGCGCCAAAGGACAAACCTGGGTTTCCCGGCCTGACAAAGGCCGCAAAGCCTCCCGCCCTCAGCTCGGCCGACGCCGCCTCTCCCACCAGACCACGAAGCGGCGCCTATGGCGGCGCACCAGAGCGAATTCATAGGAGAGCACCAGCAGCCCGAGCGGAATCATCCAGAAGCCAAGGATCGGCAGAAAGCCGAGGATGCCGCCGATGGTGAGCAGGATACCGATGGTGATTCTCAAGCCACGCGAGCGCGGCATTTTGAATTCGCGCCCGAAAACTGAAATCTTCCGCGCCGGTATCTGATTGTCGTGAGCTGTCATTATCCTGAAGGATTGACCCGTTTCATCGTTCAAAAGCATCGTTTGACGAATGCCGCAACCGCGCTTTCGGTTCCGTATTCCCGCGCAAGACGGCTAATATGAGGGCGCCTCCGAGCGATTGCGAGAAACCGCCGCACGAAAAAGGCTCGAAAAAATACGAAAAGCTTCTTTGCAAAGCCGAAAAGGGCAGCTATAGGCTGCCCCACTCACATAAAGAGCCCCGTTCCCCGGTAGCTCAGTGGTAGAGCAACCGGCTGTTAACCGGTTGGTCGCTGGTTCGAATCCGGCCCGGGGAGCCAATATTTTCAAAGACTTAGTCGATCCTAACGAGCTCCGGAAAACGGCTGATCTACAGCATATCTACAGAATCGGGTTTCGCTATGGAGCTGTTCTGATGATTGCCGCGATCAGCGTGACGGAAGGCTTTGGACGAACTTCACCATCGACCAAAGCCCTTTCACGGCGGTAACAGGGATTCGATTCTCCTTGAGAGTACCAACGATTTCAAACACTTAGCTCATCTTTCAAAAATCTCATCAATATTCGTCTGATATCCAGCCTCTTGGCGATCGGTGGAGATGCATGGAATCGCCACGGACTCTTGCGACAAAAACCACCACAGACCCGCTATCCAGATACCAACTCTCCATGCGAGGCTCCGCTGGACACGCCAGAATAGCAGCCCAAGGCTTTTTTCAGTGCCCATTTCAGGTTGGCTATGATGTAAAGCCTTCGCCACCCTCATAGTTGGCGAGTTGGCGCCCCTCGTCGTGGTCGCCCAGAGGTTAGCATCCTCGCTCAAACTCACTGGCCTCGTCGCGGCATCTAAAGCGGGTCATGTGTTTTCGGCCGACCATAGCCTCCGCCGCCGCATCACAGCAGACTATGACGGTTTTTGGATAGAGTCGGGGGGCAGGCCGATAGGGCGGACTATGTATGCATTGCCCCTCACGAAGGGTCAACGCGATCCAGCTGAATACCAGCAGAACAAACGGGCGCAACTTCGGAGACGCCAGCGCCTAGAGGTTGAGATCGCTTGCTATGTTATCCAATCCGTCGTGCCGTTGCTGCGGACAGACAGCGGGAGCGTCTATGATGCTATGGTGGACTGACAATGCCTCACCACATCGATGTCGCCATAGGGACCTTCTAAGACGAGAAAGCTGACACCGCCTCCGTCTCCATCGTGGCCGCCATAGTGTTCATCCGCCAACGGACCGCGACGGATCTGGCCGATTTTGACCTTGAGATGCTGATCGGCAGCGCTGTGGCAGAGCGAAGGAAGGCGATTTTGTTCGATCGTGTTTTGAGAGGCAGTCGATGACCATCGTGGTCGCTTTTGGTATGATGGCCATCGTGGTTTTGGCGGTGGCGTGGTGGTCGATGTCGTAGCTGATCAATGAAGGCGACCGGTGGCATCATGCTGGAGCCGCGGGAGGCGGGCAGCCATCTATAAGATGAGCGACAGCGAGACTCACCGAACGCCGCGGGCCGAGACTGGACGCCATGGCGCGCCGGAATGGGTCACGAAGTCGAGCGCACCAGGTGGCAGGCGCGTCAACTCCATTTCCCCAAGCTGAACGTTACGGTCTGGTTCGACGGCTCGGATCTCGTCGGGATTGTGCACTGGGGCTACCGCCCAGCGGAGTGGTGTCGCATTGTTGGCCGATTTGCTTCGGCGCCCATCCTTACGAAAAAGTAAAGATCTGAAACCCTCAAATTGTCTTGGTTCACGCGTAAGCTCTCGTTACGACCAGTGTAATTCTTCACCCACTCGGCGCTGGTCGCGAGAACGCTTGCTGTCCTACTATCGAGAGGGCGGCGGCTTTTAGACTTAAACAAACACGGCGGCCACAAGGCAGCTGAGGAAACAACAAGGGAAGAGAACCACTATGAAAATCAAATCAGTCTGCTTAGGTGCACTAGCTGCCGCTGTACTGACAGGCGCAGCGCTTGCCGGTGCTCTCGACGAGCCCAAGATGATGGCTCCTTTCTTCACGGACGCGGGCATGAAAACCATGAAGCCTGACGCCGACATGAAGAAAGTTTGGGCGGCCATGGCCAAGGGCGATCAGGACAAGATGATGAAGGAGTGCAACGACGCCGCGATGAGCAAGCCGCACGCCAAGTTCTGCGAGAAGTTGCACGCGCTCGCCGGGAAGGCATAACCTAACGATCGAACGGATGGCGGGCTTCTATTGGCCCGCCATCCTCGCGGCGCGCCTCGTGGACACGCCCCCAGTCGAGCCCTTCGAGCAGCGCCGAGAACTGCGCGGCCGTCAGCCGCATCACGCCTGGCGGTATCATCTTGACCACTGCGAAGACGCCTAAGGGAACCAAAATCACGTCGTCTAGGCAGCCAATCACAGGAATGAAATCAGGGATCAGGTCGATTGGTGAGAGGGCATAGCCAGCGACACAAACAGCAAGCGCCTTTGCATACCAAGGCGTTCGTGGATCGCGGGCGGCAAGGTAGAGCGCGTGTACGTCGAGCTTGATCGTTCGAGCCCAATCTTTGAGAGACATCGGGGGGGAGCCTAATGAGGCTGGAAACATTTTGATAGAGATTTCTCAGCGCAGGGATTAGTTAGGCGGCTCACGCCAAAAGGAGTTGGACATCAGCTGCCATTGGTCGACATTGTCGGCGCCCTTCGGCGCACAGAACTCGAGTGTGACGACCTTGCCGCCCTTGAAGTAGAGATAACGCTCGTTCTCCAGACGAAACTGTTTGC
>JBDSLV010000165.1:0-4241 GCA_039916205.1 Mesorhizobium sp.
GCAGGCCATCAAGCCGATGCGCAGCAGCTTTGGGTGGGATCTCGTTACGAGCAGAAGAAAAGCCCACCGGCTGGACGCCAATGGGCTTGGAATAAGAAATTGGAAACTAGTTTGCCGGAGCAGCAGGGGCGGCTGGCGCAGCGGGCGCCGGTGCAGCGGGCGCTTCAACCTTGGGTGCCTCAACCTTTATGTTCACGTCGCTTCCTTTACCTCCGTGTATGTTTATGACGCCCGTGAAAATCAGTAACACCACAATTGCAACAATCGCCAATACCACCGCAATCGCGGTGGTACCGCCTCCACCTGTAGAAATAACCGTAGGGCCGTCTGCCATGTTCGTCTCCCTGTGATCTACCGATGCTACAAAGCGAGAAGTTCGTTTGCGCACTGCGCATTAACGGGCGAAATCGCCATACGTTCCGGTCTAATTAGCGAAGGATGGCGATAGCAGTAGGCAGTGCAAAACCACCATCAGTTTACAGCGGCCGCGCCATTCTTGCGAGTGACCGGTCGCCGGCGCTGGTGCCGCTTGGGAGGGGCCTTGAGTGCCACAGCCGGCGCGTTGGACAGCGCGCCGAGCACGGCGCCGGCCATGCCATGCGCCACGAAGTCCGCATTGATGCTGCCGGCAAGGTCGTCGGCCGACCGCTCGTCGCCGGCTTCCGACCAGAACACGATCCCAACCCGCAGTGCCGTGTTGGCGCGCTTCAGCCGGCGAACCAGGAAACGGGCGTGGTTGACGGAATCCCGATTGAGGAAGCCGACCACGACAGTGTCGACCTTGCCAAGTTCCAGCCGGCGTATGCCCGTCGGCTCCATATCGGCAAAGCTCGCCTTCGACACGCTCGCACCCTGGACTTCGAGCACCTGCGCCAGCATCGCGGCGGCGGCATCGTCCAGTTCACCCCGCCCTCCGGCACACAGCACCGACAGGCCGGCGCCATCAGGCAACTCAGCCTCGTCCCCACTGCCAGCGTCACCGGGCTCGCGTGGTCCGGCGTCGGCGGCGACATCAGGATCATCCTCCTCGTCGGCCTCCTGCCTTGCATCGTCCTCGAGATTTGCCACCAAAGCCTGGGCGCTTGCCGCCACTTGCCGCCGTTGCTGGTCGCCCATGACGCCGCGCACGCGGTCCCGTTCGCCCAGCATAAGGGCTGGAATGGCGATCTTGCCATAGAAGTCGACAAGATACTTTTCCTCCAGGATCTCCTCGGCATGGTCGGTGGCCTCGTCAGGGTCGCCGGCCAACAGCCGCTGGTAGAGCCTGGCGTGGGGTTCGAGCACCGGTTCGTTGCCGAACAGCACGTCCAGGAATTCAAACTGTGGCACGTGCCGGCCGAGCACCACCAGGCAGACGGTCAGTGGCGTTGACAGGACCAGACCCAGCGGCCCCCACAGCCACGTCCAGAAGATTGCCGCGACGATGATCGCTAGCGGCGACAGGCCTGTTCGCGAGCCATAGAGCCAGGGTTCGATGACATTACCGGTGATCAGCTCCATCACCACGAACAGCGTGGCGGTCCACAACAGCAGTGACCAGCCCGGTGCGACGGCCAGCGCCAGGAACAGGGGCAGGAGCGCGCCTATGACCGGGCCGATATACGGAACGAAGCGCAGCACGAGCGCCAGCAATCCCCACAATAGCGCGTTGGGAATGCCAAGAACCCAGAGCCCGATGGCGATCGGAATGGCGTAGACGATGTTGACGACCATCTGCATCAACAAATAGCGGCCCACCCGCTTGCCGGCATCCTGCAGCGCCTGCGTCGTCCGGTGAAGATCGCCATAACCAACAAGGCGGATGAAACGGTCGCGCAGATCCTCTCGCTCCATCAGCATGAAGATGACGACGATGATGATCAGGCCGGCCGAGGCCAGCGGGCTGATCAGCGGGCCGATGATGTTCTGCAGAACTTCCAGCGGCTTTTCGCGCGCAACAACCTCGACAGGAACCGGTTCTCGCTTTGGCGTGCCCGCAGCGGCGGGCGGCCCGGGCTCCTTCTTTTCGATCTCCTGGCCGACGCGCTCGATGACGCTACTCAACCTGGCAATAATTCCTGCCCCCACGCCGGATTCCTTGAGGGAGTGCACCTTAGTCAGGATATTATTCTGATAAAGCGAGACATTCCGCGCCAGTTCGCCGACCTGCGACGCCACGATAAAGCTGAACAGGGCGAGTGCCGCGAAGGCGCCGAGCACGCTCAGGATCACGGCCGCAAGGCGGGGCAGGCCGTTGCGTTTGAGTGCGGCAACCACCGGGGCGAGCGCAAAGGTCAGAAGCAGCGCGATGGCGATCGGAAGGAAGACCTCGCGGCCGAAGTACAGAGCCACGGTGGTGACGATTGTCGCAACGGTCGGCAATCCGGTGCGCGGATGGGAAGCTCCGTCGGACAGGATATTTTCCAGTCCGCGCACAGACGAGGACACGTCCTTCCCGTTATTTCCTGTCACCTCGTTCTCCACGTTGCCAGTCTGGGCTAAGCTGGCGGCGGTGGCTGACACCGGTCGATAACTGACGGGTCGCCCGACTCAGCCTGGGTCTGATGATCCTGCGCCCTGTCTCATCGGCAGAGGGCGCGTGACCTATCGATCACGCGCGGTTAGATCAGTAGCCATCCGGACAGCGGGCGATGTAAACGCGGCCGTGATGATCGCGGTACCTGCATTGCCCGGACTCGCTGGCGTGACCGATTACCGCGCCCGCTATCGCACCGACCGCGCCCCCAACGACAGCCCCTTGCACAGGATCGCCAGCGACCGCCGCGCCAATCGCGGCTCCACCTAGCCCGCCAACCGCCGCGCCTTTCTCGGTCTGGGAACATGCCGCAAGCGGAATGAGCAAGCTCATGATCAGCAGGGTCTTCTTCATTGGTTCTCTCCCTGGGCTCTAATTAGCCGGAGAATAAATGCGCAAATGAGTTTTTCGATCCATCAACCGCAGCGAAATGGTTTGTCGGCGCAGTTGGCAGGAGAGCCGAGCGCTCATATCAAAACGTCGCATCCAAAGTACGTCGAAGTGTTAACCCCGGGGCGCAACCCACAGGTGTCCCAGCTAATTCGTCGGCACGGACACTCCTGTGCAGCCTAAAGTTGAGACTCGATCGGAAGGTGGCGAACCAAAGCCGCCAGGATCCGGCGAAGAATTCCTGCTTCGGGCTCGTGGGTATAGTCCTGGATCCTGCCTTCGTCGAATCCGTGCCAGTGCAAAACATTGTTCAAAATTGAACGAGCCGACGAAACCGACCTTGTTGTCAACGCTGAAAGCCTTCGTGTGTAGACTGGCGCCCTTCGAGCCAAATACCGACATCACCTGCTGCCGCCTGAAAGGCTGGAGCTCGAAAAGTTTGACGCCGTTCCTTAACAATCGCCTGCGATAATTCGCATAGGCTCCGTGGACCGCTGCGCCAATCGCGGGAGCCGACAGATCAGGTTCCTGAACCAATCAGGATCATCCCAGCGCATAGCAACATCCCAAAGGCCAAGAAAGCCAAGCCCTCTCACGGGCTTGGCTGCTTTAACGAGAGGCGAACTTCGATCAGCGTTTGAACGCGCGCGCCGCCGCAATCAAAATGCAAGCTCCGATGAAACCGGCAACGAGGTAGCCGATCCATCCTCCCAGGACGACACCGAAGAGGCTGAGCAAAACATTTGCCACGATGGCGCCAACCACGCCCAAGATAATATTCATCAAGATGCCCATATTGCTCTTCATGAACATCTCAGCCAACCACCCGGCGAGACCGCCGATAACAATGGCTGCAACCCAACCCACGCCAGGATTATTCATAGACATATCCCCTTCTTGCGAACCACAATTGGTTCGCCGCACCAACGCGGTGAGCTGTGGGATGTTCCGCGCACTACGGCCGGCTAGCCAATTTGGGCCGATATGGTGGCGCATCATCGAGGAGGCCGGGCTCCCGCGTCTCTACGGGAAGCTCTCCATTTGGGGTCATTTTATCGACGGCTTGGGGGAGCCCATGCGTGATCCTGGCAATCAATTCTTCGCGCGAAAGGCCTGTTTGCTGGGAAAGTGACGCTAGCGTTTCGTCATCGATAGCCGCCTGTACCTCGTTCGCCTCGAGGGGGTCGTTTGGTCCTTGCCTAACCCAGGAAGACGCTCGTGACAAACTCGAGCGGCCTCGCTCGTAGGCGCCTCAAGGCGGCCTTGGCACTGCATCTCTTTGAATATTCCGGTCTTGCTAAGAACACTAGAGGATTGTTGCAATCTTTGTCGTTCT
>JBDSLV010000166.1:0-15712 GCA_039916205.1 Mesorhizobium sp.
AAGCTGCCCGAGATCGGCAGGTTCGACCAGGTCGCCTCGGGCGTGACATGGAACAGCACCAGCGTGCCCTTGCCCTTTTTCAGCCCGGTGACCAGCGGCGTGCCATCAGCAAGGGCGGCCCAGGTGCGCTCGACAATATCGGGTGTCGGTTCGGCCAGAACCTGCCTTGTAACGGTGACCTCCGTCGGTGGCGCCAGATCGGCGAAAGGACCAGCCTTGGGAAATTCGGTGACCGGCTGCGGCGAGGTCCATGACAGAGCGCCGCCAAGCGAACGTTCGCCGGTGCGCAGGCGGACCGGCAACAGGTCGTCATCATTGCCGGCGGCGGCCAGCCGCGAGCCAGCGAAACGCACCAGCGTGCCGCCATTGTCGACCCAGTCGGCCAGCCTCTGGTGGACCTGCTCGGGAATGGTGCCGACATCGGCCATGACGATCATCGCCGGCTTCTGGTCGAGGATCTGCGGAATGGCATCAGCGAGGTCGGCGCTCGACGGCTCGACGAGGTCTGCGAAGGGCTGCAGCGCGCGCCTGATGTAGTAGAGCGGAGACAGAAGCGGCTGCGCCTGATCGGCCTCGGCCTGCGACAGCAGGCCGACACGGCGGCGCTTGGAGCTCTCGTCGAGCACGCGCACGGCACCCGCCTGGCGTTCGCCGTCGAGCGCGATCGAGGCGAAGTCGTTGCGCAGTTCGAACGGCACCGCCATCGTGCCGGTGGTGGTGGCTTCGCCCGGCGCGAAGGTCAGCGTCGCGTCGGCGATGCGACGGCCCTTGTCGTCGAAAGCGCCGGCGGTGACCTGTGCGGGGGCCGGATCGCCCGGCGCCCGGATGGCGGTCAGGGCAAACCCGTCGACCTGGTTCTCGGCACCGGTCAGGCCGGTAAGCGAAAGCCGGTCGGAACTGGCCCAAACCACACGCGCGGCGTTCTTGGAAAGAAGCGTGTTGAATGCGGCTTCATCGCCCTTGGCCGCCAGGCCGTCGGCCAGCACGGCGACACTGGCGCCGGGCAAGGTTTCCAATGCTCCGGCAACGCGGGCATAGACGGCAGGGCGGTCGGTCGGGATCGGCCGCGGCTTTGCCGCGCGCAGCCGGTCAAGTGCCGCAGCGGCATCAAAGGGCCCGACCTCGGCGTTGGGCTTTTCGGCGGTGAAGGCGATGATGACGGGCACGCCGTTCGAGCCGGCATCGGCGATCAGCCGTTCGGCCGTGGCAACGCGCTTGCCCCAGTCGGCGGCGCTGGCCCAGTCATTGTCGATGACGAGCGCAAGTGCTGCGCCCTCGGCGGGCAGTTTCTCACGCGGGTTGAAAACCGGTTCGGCCAATGCGGCAACGATGAGCGCCGCCATCAAGAGCCTGAGCAGCGTCAGCCACCACGGGCTTTGTTGTGGTGTCTCCTCGCGCTTCAGCACCCGCGCCAGGATTTTCAACGGCGGGAATATCTCCGCCTGCGGCTTCGGCGGGGTTAGCCGCAACAGCCACCAGATCACTGGCAGCGCCAGAAGGCCCCAAAGCACCATGGGCGCGCCGAAGGAGAGAGCCAGCCAGCTCATGCGCCGACCTTTCCAGGCTGACCCGTGATCATGCCAGGCTGACCGTCGCCGGCGGTCATGCCAGGCTGGCCTCTGGTCATGCCAAGCTGACCACCACTGGCGGCATAGCCACCATCGGCGGTCATTGCCATGTGCAGGCGTACCAGCGCGTCGGAGGCGAGGCGGTCGGTGTGGTTGACGGTAAAGCTCCAGCCCAGCCGTTTGCACCAACTGGCCAGTTCCTGGCGGCGTGCGGTATAGAGCAGGCGGTATTCATCGCCCAGCATCTCGGCGCGGCCGGCTGTCAGCTTGTCGCCGGTCTCGGGGTCGGTGAATTCGGTGCGGCCGGCATAGGGAAAGGTTTCCTCGGCCGGATCGGCAACCTCGATCAGATGCGCACGCACGCCATGGCGGGCCAGCACGTCGAGCCAGGCCATCGTCTCCTCGACAGGGTCGAGAAAATCGCTGGCAATGACAATGTCGGAGAAGCGGCGGATGCCGGACAAGTCAGGCTTGGCCGGGAGATCGCCGGCATGCATCAGTTGAGCGGCGATGCGCTCGGCGCCGTTGCGGGCAGTGAACGGGTCGGTCAGATCAGGCCAGGCGATGCGTTCGCCGCTGCGCGACAGGAGCTCGGCCATGGCCAGCGCCAGGACCAGCGCGCGCGACTGTTTAGAGACACTGGCGCCGGTCGATTTGTAGAGCATGGACGGCGAGGGATCGGCCCACAGCCAAACCGTATGAGCGGCTTCCCATTCGCGGTCGCGCACATAAGTGTGGTCGTCGCGGGCCGAGCGGCGCCAGTCGATGCGGGAGGAATCACCTTCGACATAGGGCCGGAACTGCCAGAAATTCTCGCCGATGCCGCGCTTGCGGCGGCCATGCCAGCCGGCAATCACCGTGTTGACGATGCGGCGCGCCTCGACCAGCAGGTCCGGCACCAGCGAAGCCCGCAGCCGGCCACGGGCGAGCGCATCGCGTGTCGCTGCCGGTGCCTGGACTTCGCCTATGCGCGCCATTAGATGCCTTTGGCCAGTTTCGCCACCACATCGCGCACCGTGGTGCCCTCGGCGCGGGCGGCGAAGGTCAGCGCCATGCGGTGCTGCAGCACCGGCTCTGCCAGCGCGCGCACGTCATCGACAGATGGCGCCAGCCGACCGTCGTAGAGCGCACGTGCCCTGGCGCAGAGCGTCAGCGCCTGGCTGGCGCGAGGGCCCGGCCCCCAGGCGACATGCTTGTCGGTCTCGGCATTGCCCTGGCCCGGACGGGCCGAGCGCACCAGCTTGAGGATCGCCTCGACGACGCTTTCGGGCACCGGCATGCGGCGGATCAGCATCTGGATTTCCTTCAGCCGCGCCGCCTGCAGCACGTTCTGCGCCTTGGCGTCTTCGATGCCTGTGGTTTCCAGCAAGATGCGACGCTCCGCCTCGATTTCGGGATAGAGGATGTCGACCTGCATCAGGAAGCGGTCGAGCTGGGCCTCGGGCAGCGGATAGGTGCCTTCCTGCTCCAGCGGGTTCTGCGTCGCCAGCACATGGAACGGCGCCGGCAGGTCGTAGCGGGCGCCGGCAATGGTGACGTGATACTCCTGCATGGCCTGCAGCAGTGCCGACTGGGTGCGCGGCGAGGCGCGGTTGATCTCGTCGGCCATCAACAGCTGGGCAAAGATCGGCCCGGAAATGAAGCGGAAAGAGCGCTTGCCGGTCTCGTCCTGCTCCATCACCTCGGAGCCGAGAATGTCGGACGGCATCAGGTCGGGGGTGAACTGGATGCGGCGCGAATCGAGGCCAAGCACAACGCCCAGCGTTTCGACCAGCTTGGTCTTGGCAAGACCCGGCACACCGACCAGCAAGGCATGGCCGCCGGCCAGCAGCGCCACCAGCGTGCGCTCGACAACGCTCTCCTGGCCGAAGATGACCCGGCCGACCCCGTCGCGGACCCTGGATATGTCAGCCAGCGCCTTCTCGGCCTCGGCGATCATGTCCTTTTCGCTGATCGGGCTTTCCTTGACCATCACGCTCATGCAGCTCGATCCTTGTGGTTGGAAGTACCGGCATCCACCATACCATATGTGCCGCGATTCGGCCTCACCTGACGCTAGTGTGGTGGATTGGAAGTCCCTGTTATTTTGGTGGCATCAATGATCAAGAGTCTCAATTCCAAAACGACACTGGATTTCAATAAGTTTCTGGCGAGGCTTTGAATCCAAAACTCCCGCATCACGCTGCTTCAAAGTCTCCCGAATGGTGGGTTCGCCACACTGGCTTCCAACTTAAATCGCAGACTTAGGCTGACAAGCGCAACAACAGTGACTATTTCGTGACCATGACGGAAGCCTTGGAACATCGTGAAGGAAGCCTGACCGCGGCGACGGAGGCGAGCGGCCTCGAGGCGCTGATTTCGCGCGCCGCCCGTGCCGGCAAGGGTGCGGCGCCGGTCGAGCGCTGGAATCCCGACTTCTGCGGCGACCTCGACATGGAGATCAAGGCCGACGGCACCTGGTTCTATCTCGGCACGCCGATCGGCCGCATGCCGCTGGTGCAGCTTTTCTCCTCGGTGCTGCGCAAGGACGAAGACGGCAAGACCTATCTGGTGACGCCGGTTGAGCGGGTCGGCATCCGCGTCGCCGATGCGCCCTTCATCGCTGTCGAGATGGATGTTTCGGGCAGCGGCGAGGAACAGATCATCACTTTCCGCACCAATGTCGGCGACGTGGTCGAGGCCGGGCCGGAGCGGCCACTGCGCTTCGTCGATGAGACGGAGACCGGCGGGCTGAAGCCCTATGTGCTGGTGCGCGGCCGGCTGGAGGCGCTGGTAGCGCGGCCGGTCATGTACGAGCTGGTCGGGCATGGCGAGGAGATCGAGATCGGCGGCAAAACCATGTTCGCCGTGCGCTCCGGGGGCGCGGTGTTTCCGATCATGCCTGCGGATCAACTGAAGCGGCTGAGTGCGTGATGGACCAGATGAGGCCGGCGCCGTTCTCGTCAGCGGATTTTCGCGCGCGCTTTGCAGCACAGCCGGACGCACATGCCGGCGACGACTATGGCGACCATCGCTTCAATCCGGGCCATCCGCGCCTCAATCAAGCCCAATCGCTGCGCAATGCTGCGGTGTTGATCCCAGTGGTCGATCATGAAGGCGAAGCAACGGTGCTTTTGACCAAACGGGCGGAAAAGCTGCGCAGCCATTCGGGGCAGGTGGCATTTCCCGGCGGCACCATCGATGCGACCGACGCAAGTCCGGAAGCGGCTGCGTTACGTGAGACCTTCGAGGAAATTGGCCTTGGCCAGGGTCGTATCGAGATCATCGGCCGCATGCCCGACTATGTCGCGGGCAGCGGGTACCGTATCGCGCCGGTTCTGGGCATCGTGCGCCCGGGTTTTTCGCTGACGCTGAACGCCGATGAGGTCGACGCCGCCTTCGAAGTGCCGCTGCGCTTCCTGATGGATCCGGCCAACCACAAGCGCGACAGCCGCATGTGGAACGACCTCGAATGGTTCTTCTATGACATGCCCTATGGCGACCGGCGCATCTGGGGCGTCACCGCCGGCATGATCCGCACCTTGTATGAAAGGCTCTATGCGTGAGTGTTTCGATCGCGGGCCGGGCCGACTGGCTGGCCGACAAGCATCTGCAGCGCCTGCTCGCCATCCTGAGTGAGGGTGGCGAGGCTGCCCGCGTGGCCGGCGGCGCGGTGCGCAACGCGCTGATGGGGCAGCCGGTCGCCGATATCGACATCGCCACCACCTGCCTGCCGCCGGAAACCATCCGCCGCGCCGAGGCGGAAGGCTTCAAGCCCGTGCCGACCGGCATCGAGCACGGCACGATCACCGTCGTTGCCGGCGGCAAGCCTTATGAAGTCACCACATTGCGAGCCGACATCGAGACCGACGGGCGCCGCGCGAAAGTGTCGTTCGGACGTGACTGGAAGGCCGACGCCGAGCGACGCGACTTCACCATCAACGCACTCTATGCCGAGGCCGATGGCACGGTCACCGACCTCGTTGGCGGCATTGCCGATATCGAGGCGCGCCGGCTGCGCTTCATCGGCGATGCGGAAGCACGCATCGCCGAGGATTATCTGCGCATCCTGCGCTTCTTCCGCTTCTTTGCCTGGTATGGCGAAGGCCGGCCCGACGCCGAGGGGCTGAAAGCCTGTGCGCGGCTGAAGGAGGGGCTTGCCCAGCTTTCAGCCGAGCGGGTCTGGTCGGAGCTGAAGAAGCTGCTTTCGGCACCTGATCCGTCACGCGCTTTGCTGTGGATGCGGCAGGCAGGTGTTTTGACCAGCGTGCTACCGGAAAGTGAAAAATGAGGCATCGATGCGATCCATGGCCTGACCAGGGCGGGATTGGATCTGGATTGGCCGGCTGATCCGATGCTCAGGCTGGAAGCCATGGTCCCGCCGGATGCGGCGCGGATGAAGACGCTGGCAGAGCGGCTCAAGTTTTCGACGGGAGAAGCGGACCGCTTGCGCCATTGGGCGCTTGCAACCGCCGTCGAGCCGAAAAGCACTGAAGGCGAACTCGCCAAGAAGCTTTATCGCGGCGACCGGCAAGGCCTTGTCGACCGGCTGCGGCTGTCGCTGGCAGGCGCACGGGCGCGCGCCGTCGAGGACAATGATGCATTGCTGGAGGCCGGCGGCTTTTCACGCCTGCTGGCCTATGCCGTCAAATGGCAAAAGCCGGAGTTTCCGCTCAAGGGCGCCGACCTGACAGCGCTTGGCGCATCGCCAGGGCCGAAGCTTGGCGAAATCCTGAAGAACCTCGAGGCGGAATGGATCGAAGCGGGATTTGCGCCTGACCGCGGCGCGCTGCTCGAGCGCGCCGCGCAAGCGCTTAAAACTTAGGCCGCGTCGCGGACCTTCTCGATGCGCGAGCGGATCGCTTCGATCATCGTCTCGCGGATGACCGTCTCGCCATGCGTCTCGCGCATGTGCTCGGCGGCGCGGCGCATGACCTCTGCCTCTTCCTCGGCACGGGTGTGCCACTCGCAGCCGGGAACAAGCGACCCGCAGTGGAATTGTTTCATGGGATTTCTCCTTTTTCCTCCGTGGAGACCGTCGATCCCTTTGAAAGGGCGTTTACAGGCTCCGATACTTTTTTGGCTTCCGGTCCAATTTCCGATCTGGTCTTCGGATCAGGAGCGATGGAAGGCATAACACAGATGGGGCGGAATTGGTGGCGGTCAATCGCAAAAAGGCGCAGCAGCGCGATCCGCCATACTGTGCCGCCTCTCGCCCGTGGCCCCTATCTCTCGATCTCGATGGCCTCGGCAAGCTTGTTCTTGCCGCCCAGGCTCACGGCCATCTGACCTCGGGTGGCAGGCTGGACAGGATCGAGGCGACGTTGCCGCCGGTCTTCAGCCCGAAGATGGTGCCGCGATCGTGAAGCAGGTTGAACTCGACATAGCGGCCACGGCGAATGAGCTGCTCGTCACGGTCGCCGTCAGTCCAGTTTTCGTTGAAGTTGGCGCGCACGAGGTGGCCATAGACGACGAGAAAGGACCGGCCGACATCCTGGACGAAGTTGAAATCAGCATTCCAGCCGCCTTTTTCCTCGGCCGAATGCAGCCAGTCGAAGAAGATACCGCCGGTGCCGCGCGGCTCGTCTCGATGCGGCAGATAGAAATACTCGTCGCACCAGGTCTTGAATTTCGGGTGATCGGCGACATCAGGGTTCTTTTCGCACGCGAACTGCATGGCCCGATGGAAGGCTGTCGTGTCGGGGTCGTCCTGGGTGCGGCGGCGGTCGAGCACCGGCGTCAGGTCGGCGCCACCGCCAAACCACTGGCGTGAGGTAACGACCATGCGGGTGTTCATATGCACGGCCGGCACATTGGGGTTCCAGGGGTGAGCGATCAGCGAGATGCCGCTCGCCCAGAAGCGCGGGTCTTCCTCGGCACCGGGCATCTGCTTGCGGAATTCGGGCGAGAACTCGCCGTAGACGGTCGAGGTGTGGACGCCGACCTTCTCGAAGACGCGGCCATGCATCATCGACATGGTGCCGCCGCCGCCCTTGCCCTGGTCACGCTCCCAAGGTGTCTTCTCAAAACGGCCTGGTGACCATGAGGCCAGCGGTCCCTGCAGATCCTGTTCGATCTGCTCAAAGGTGGCGCAGATGCGCTCGCGCAGCGCCTCGAACCACAGCCGTGCCTTCATCTTCTTCTGTTCGATGTCAGCCGGCAGCCCCATCGGGATCTCAGGTCGTTCCAAATTCCATCTCCGATCGCGAGCGTATAAATGACTAGTCTTTTGCCGGCGCGATCCCTAATCTCTTGAGTGCAAGGGTCAAGTCTCATTAAAGGTGCAGGGAGTTCTTTCGTGCGCACCCCGGCAAGACCGCCGCTGGATGGTTTGAAGAAAAGGCTCGATCAAAGCCGGGCCGAGCGCGAGCGCATGCCGCGCGACGGTTTCCTGCGCGAGACCTTCGTGCTGTCGCGTTCCGACGCACGGCTCAAGGCCAAGGAATGGTTCGATCGCTTTCCCAAGCAGGCCTATTGGACCGAGATCGAAAGCTGGTTCGAGCGGCCGGGCGACCTGATCGAGTTCACAATAAGGCGCCTGCCGGCGGCTGATTAACGCTCCGCCACCAGCCTTCGCGCTCCAGTTCCTTCGCGTGCCAGCTTGTCGTCCTTGTTCCTCAGCGGACATTTGTCGATCGACATGCAGCCGCAGCCGATGCAGTCGGTCAGGCCGTCGCGCAGTTTCTTCAACTGGGCGATCTTGCGGTCGAGTTCGTCGCGCCAGGCCGTCGACAGCAGCTGCCAGTCGTCACGCGTCGGCGTGCGGCCCTCGGGCAAGGCTTCAAGCGCCGAGCCGATCTCGGCCAGTGAGATGCCGACTTCCTGCGCGATGCGGATGATCGCCACGCGCCGCAGCACATCGCGGCCGTAGCGGCGCTGGTTGCCCGATGTGCGGTGGCTGCGGATCAGGCCGCGTGCCTCGTAGAAATGCAGCGCCGATACCGCCACGCCGCTGCGCATGGCCACCTGGCCAACCGTCAATTCCTTCGCCTGAGCCATTTGTGCTTTCCGCTTGACCTCAAGTTAAGTTGAGCTTGTAGCGAGGTACTCCTGGAGATGCAAACGGCAGGAGAAGTCGATGTGTGCTTGGGTGAGAATGACCGGAGAGGGCCTGGCAGTGCAGCCTCTATCGGAGCTGCCGGATGGCTTCGCCGGCCACCATGGCGACGGAGAGCGCGACGTTGATGCTGCGCGCCGAGCCTTGCATCGGGATCGTCAGCCGGGCATCCGCCGCCTTGTGGACCGGATCCGGCACGCCTGCGGATTCGCGCCCGAACAGCAGAATGTCGCCACTGCTGAAAGTGAAGTCGGTATAGGCGGTCGCCGCCTTGGTCGACAGAAGCACCAGCCGGCGCGCGCCAGCCATGCGCCATTGCTGGAAGGCGTGCCAGTCGACATGCCGGGTCAGGTCAGCCATTTCGAGGTAGTCCATGCCAGCCCGTTTCAGCGCCCGGTCCGAGAGCGGAAAGCCGGCCGGTTCGATGATGTCGACGCCAAGCCCGAGACACGCGGCGAAGCGCAGGATTGTTCCGGTGTTGCCGGCAATGTCCGGCTGGTAGAGGGCGATGCGGAGATAAGAGTTCAATTCCGCGCCTTTCTAATAAGTGGCAGATCGGCCACAGCGGCTTCGTGGTTTTGGCGATTGTTGGACTTCCGTCTGGTCATTTTGTGCGAATGCGTTTATACGACCGGCATTGTCAACCCGAACCGAAGGAGGGGGAATTCATGATGACCATGCACATGCACATCCAGCGCCTCTTCCGTGGGCCTACTAGCCTGCAGGCGGTTTCGGTTCGATGGTTTTCCTGAGTCTTTAGACCCTCCCGCACCGATTTCCGCCGAAACCATATTCTGGTCTTCGAAGGAATCCCGCGATGTTTTTCAAGCTGCCGAAGGGGCTGACCGCCCCACCCGAACGCGACTCGACTGATCTGCCGCCAGCCATAGAGCGACGTGCGTCCACTTGGACGCACAAAGTACGCTCTAGGATTTTGAATCCACGCATCGTGCTTTCCGAAAATCGATCTCGATTTTCGGGCCGATGCGTTGGCCCGCGGCAGGACATCAATCATCCATTTTATCTCTATTTTCACACGGAGGACGGACCGATGTTCGATCCCTATAGAATACCCGGCTCAAGAAGTCTTCATGAGCAAAAACTGGCGACCTGGGCGTTGCTGGTCGGCGAGACCTATTCGTCGGCGGTTCACGCCGAGACCCGCCGCCGTCCGCATCGCGGCATGCTGCCGGATGTCGATTTTTCGCGCGCGGTTCCCGACCGGAGCCGGCCATCGCTGGTGCGCCGGATCATCCGGCTGATCCGGCCCGGCCCGAAAATCCGGATTGTGGACAGCGCGGCGTCAGGATCGTCAACGGAGCCTGTCGGCGAAATGCCGGCGGCACCCTATATTGCGCGAAGCAAGGGCGGCGACTCGGATGAGTCCGTATCGTCCGCCTTTCTCGCCATGCAATCCCGCGCCGCGTGAGCGGATAATAGCCTATCAATAGAGTGCCAAGACATGTTTGCCTGGTTTGAAAAGAGGCTCGATCCGTTCCCTTCGGCGGAACCGGTCGAGCCGCCCAAGACGCTGGTTGCCTTCTGCGTGCATTATACGCGGGGCGCATGGCCCTATATACTGTTCGATGCGGTGCTGGTGACGGCGATCGCCATCGCGGAAGTGTGGATGTTCGGCTTCCTCGGCCGGATCGTCGACTGGCTGTCGGGACAAAACCGCGAAACCTTCCTGCAGACCGAAAGCTGGAAGCTTGCCGGCATGGCCTTCATCGTGCTGTTCGCCCTGCCGGGCACGGTGTGGTTCCACTCGCTGCTCAACCAGCAGACACTGATGGGCAACTACCCCATGCGCATCCGCTGGCAGGTGCATCGCTACCTGCTCAAGCAGTCGATGAGCTTCTACCAGGACGAGTTCGCCGGACGCATCGCCACCAAGCTGATGCAGACGGCGCTCGCCGTGCGGGAATGCGTCATCAAGCTGATCGACGTGCTGAACTACGTCATTGTCTATTTCCTCGGCATGCTGTTCATCGTCGGTTCGGCTGACTGGCGGCTGGCGATGCCGCTTGCGGTCTGGCTGGTCGGCTACATCCTGTTGCTGCGTTACTTTATCCCGCGGTTGGGAAAGGTCGGCGAGCAGCAGGCCAACGCGCGCTCGATCATGACCGGTCGCGTCGTCGACAGCTATTCCAACATCCAGACGGTCAAGCTGTTCAGCCACGCGCGCCGCGAAGCCACCTTCGCCAAGGAGGGCATGGGCGGCTTCCTCGACACGGTCTACCGGTCGATGCGGCTGGTGACGGTGCTTTACGGCCTGCTCTACATCATGAACGCGCTGCTGCTGTTCTCGGTCACCGCCATGTCGCTGTGGCTGTGGCTCGGCCAGGCCGTGACGATCGGCGCTGTCGCCGTGGTCATCGGCCTGGTGCTGAGGCTGTGGGGCATGTCGCAGTGGATCATGTGGGAAATGTCCGGCCTGTTCGAGAATATCGGCACGGTGCAGGACGGCATCGGCTCGATCTCGTTGCCGCGCCTGGTCGAGGACCGGCCGGGAGCAAAGGATATTGCCGTGACCCGGGGCGAGATCCGTTTCGACGACATCCGCTTCCACTATGGCAAGCAGAAGGGCGTCATCGAGAGCCTGTCGCTGACGGTGAAGCCGGGCGAAAAGGTCGGCATCGTCGGCCGCTCGGGCGCCGGCAAGTCGACGCTGGTCAATCTTCTGCTGCGCTTCTACGACTTGGAGAGCGGCAAGATCCTGATCGACGGGCAGGAAATCGCCTCGGTGACGCAGGATTCGCTGCGCGCGCAGATCGGCATGGTCACGCAGGACACCTCGCTGCTGCATCGTTCGGTGCGCGAGAACATCCTTTATGGCCGGCCCGACGCCAGCGAAGAGATGCTTGTCGAGGCGGCTGGGCGTGCCGAGGCGCTGGACTTTATTGCTGGTCTGTCGGACGCCAGCGACCGCAAGGGCTTCGATGCCCATGTCGGTGACCGCGGTGTGAAATTGTCCGGCGGCCAGCGGCAACGCATCGCCATTGCCCGCGTTATGCTCAAGGACGCGCCGATCCTCATTCTCGACGAGGCGACGTCCGCGCTCGATTCCGAGGCCGAGGCGGCCATACAGGAGAACCTGTACAAGCTCATGCAAGGCAAGACCGTCATCGCCATTGCGCACCGGCTGTCGACCATAGCGGCGATGGACAGGCTGGTGGTCATGGACAAGGGCCATGTCATCGAGGAGGGTTCGCATGATCAACTGGTGGCCAAAGGCGGGCTCTATGCCCAGCTCTGGCAGCGCCAGTCGGGCGGGTTCCTGCTCGAGGACGGTCCGGCGGACGCGGCCCCGGCCGATGCGGCCAATGACGAACTGGCAAAGGGTGAAGCCGCCGAATGATGATTGCCATCTACCGCTGGTTCGAGAACTGGGTCTATCCTTTTCGGGAGCCAGCCAATCTAAGGCCGCCGGCCAGTGTCGGCGGCTTCATCTGGCATTATGTCGGCCAGGCGAAATTCGCCTTCTTCGCCATGCTGGTCATCGGCGGCATCGCGCCGCTGGTTGAAGCCGGGCTGTTTTACTTCGTCGGGCGGCTGGTCGATATCCTCGATCAGTTGCCCGGTGAACGCAGCTGGCAGGCGCTGTGGAATGCGGCAGGGCCGGAACTAGTTTTCATGATCGTCGTGGTGCTGGTCATCCGCACCATCGTCGTTGGCCTGTCGGCGCTGGTCGATGAGCAGACAATTACGCCGGGTTTCTACAATCTGGTGCGCTGGCAGGCGCACCGGCATGTGTCGCGCCAGTCCTACGCCTTTTTCCAGAACGATTTCGCCGGCCGCATCGCCACCAAGGTCTGGCAGGCAGGCCAGGCGACCGGCGACCTGATGGAAAGCTTCATCGAGGTCGTCTGGTTCATGCTCGTCTACACGGTGACGACGCTGGCACTGGTCGCCGGGCTCGATCTGCGGCTGGCCGCGCTGGTGGTGGTGTGGATCGCCGCCTTCGGCTTGCTGGCCAAGCTCTATCTGCCGGCGATCCGCAAGAATGCCGAGGCGACCGCTGAAGCGGGCTCGATGATCAATGGCCGCATCGTCGATTCCTATTCCAATGTACAGACGCTGAAACTGTTCTCGGCCGATGGCGACGACCGCTACATCAGGGGCGGCTTCGACATCTATCTCGATGCGCTGCGACCGTTCACGCGCCGGCTGACCGGCGTGCGCATGGCGCTGACGACGCTATCGGGCATCATGATCACCGCGATTGCCTGTTTTGCCGTCTATCTCTGGGTCGAAGGGTCGATCACCGTCGGCGCGGTCGCCTTCACGCTGTCGCTGGTGCTGCGGCTGAACATGCTGCTCGGCCGGCTGATGATGCAGCTCAACGGCATCCTGCGAAACCTCGGCGTGCTGGAAAATTCTAAGGCGCTGATCTCGCAGCCGCTCGGCCTGACCGACGCGCCCGATGCCAGGGAACTGGTCGTGGCCGGCGGACGCATCGAGGTGAAGAATGTCGAATTCCACTACGGCAAGGGCTTTGGCGTGCTCAATGCCATCGACCTTGTCGTGCGGCCGGGCGAGAAAGTTGGATTGGTCGGCCCATCGGGAGCCGGCAAGACGACGCTGGTCAACCTGATTTTGCGCCTCTACGACCTCGAAAGCGGCCAGATCACCATCGACGGCCAGGATGTCTCAGGCGTCACGCAAAACTCGCTGCGCGCCAATATCGGCGTTGTCAGCCAGGACACGGCCCTGTTCCACCGTTCGCTGCGCGACAACATCAAGCTCGGCATGCCGGATGCCACCGATGCCGAGGTGATTGCCGCGGCGAAGAAGGCCGAGGCGCATGATTTCATCCTCGGTCTGCGCGACAACCGCGACCGTGCGGGCTATGAAGCCTTTGTCGGCGAGCGCGGCGTCAAACTGTCGGGCGGCCAGCGCCAGCGCGTGGCGATCGCCCGCGTCTTTCTCAAGGACGCGCCGATCCTGGTGCTGGACGAGGCGACCTCGGCGCTTGATTCCGACATCGAGGCGGCAATCCAGGAGAACCTGACGCGGCTGATGGAAAACAAGACCGTCATCGCCATCGCGCACCGGCTGTCGACCATCGCGGCGCTCGACCGTCTCGTGGTGCTGGATGGCGGCCGCATCGTCGAGCAAGGCACGCATGACGAGCTGGTGGCGCTGGATGGGCTCTACGCCCGGCTGTGGAAGCGGCAATCCGGTGGTTTCCTCTATCATGAGGACAGCGTGCTCGAAGAAACGCGGCCGGCGGAGTAGGCGATGTCAGTGCGCATGCCATCGAATTTCAGCGGAGCCAGCGCGCAGGAAACCGCGTTCGACTTGCTCGGCCATGAAATCCTTGCCGAAAAGGCGGTGGCACTGGGCCGCGCCGGACAGCGTGTCGAGGAAACGCTGGCCAAGCTCCGCGACAATGGCGACGATCAGGAGCAGCGGCCCGGGCT
This sequence comes from Mesorhizobium sp., assembly GCA_039916205.1. GTDB lineage: Bacteria > Pseudomonadota > Alphaproteobacteria > Rhizobiales > Rhizobiaceae > Mesorhizobium. Next base: position 14,028 of record JBDSLV010000166.1, read on the forward strand.
GCTCCTGGATGCCGCCGAGGCGGTGCATGGCTATTTTATCCAGCGCGAACTATGCGGCTTGCGCAAGCACGACGCCGTCATCCGGGAATACAACATCCCGAAGGCCGTTTTGGCCAGGCTTGGAGCAAAGTAGAGCTTATTCGAGCCATTCCGTGATGAACGTGCCGTTCTCGTGGACGTCGACCGTTTCCAGCGGACCGGGACCGAGATTGGTGAACTTGTGCGGCGTGTGGGGCGGCACGATGACGACCTGGCCGGCCGAGGCCTCGATTTCCTGGTCGCCGACGGTGAACAGGCCGGTCCCCTGACGGATGATGAAGATCTCACTGTAGGGATGGGTGTGCAGGCGCGGGCCGCCGCCGGCGTCGGGCAAGAAGTTGAAGATCAGGCAGGAGTTGGAGCCGTAGGGACCGCATTGCAGCTCGCCCTTCCAACGGTCAGGGTGAACGGCCCATTGCTCGCGGTCGATGACGTGCGCCATGAGGCTCAGGATAGACCGAGGCCGCATTGGCTGTCGAGGCAGCAGCCTGCGCCGGATTTGCGGTTGTTTGCCGGTTGTTTAGCGATGTCTGGCGGCTATTCGGGGGCATCCCGCGCGATAGGGTATTTTGTCCCCGCGACAATCTGCCCTTGTGCCTTCACCCGTCTGGACAAAAACGGGCTTCACGCATAAACCGAAGTCCAAATGCCGGAGGAATTCGCTAGCCTGTTCGCCATGCGCTGTCGGGTTGGCGTGATTGAGCGGGGAACAAGGCTCAGCCACCGGCGCGGAAGAGGCGAAAGGATCAGGCACCCGTGAGCGCAACCGACATCCAGGATCCCAACCGTCGTGATTTTCTTTACGTCGCCACCGGCATGGCTGCCGTGGTCGGCGCGGGCGCCTTTGCATGGCCGTTCATCGACCAGATGCGCCCCGACGCCTCGACGCTGGCGCTGGCCTCGGTCGAGGTCGACGTCGCCTCGCTGACGCCGGGCATGTCGCTGATCGTCAAGTGGCGCGGCAAGCCGGTCGTGGTCCGTAACCGCACCGAACAAGAGATGAAGGACGGCGAGGCGGTCAATCTGGCTGACCTCAAGGATCCAATCGCGCGCAACGCCAACCTGCCGGCCGACGCGCCGGCGACCGATGCCAACCGCACCACGCCCGGCAAGGAGGCCTGGATGGTGATGGTTCAGGTCTGCACCCATCTTGGCTGCATCCCGCTCGGCCAGGAAGGTGATTTCGGCGGCTGGTTCTGCCCATGCCACGGTTCGCAATACGATACCGCGGGCCGCATCCGCAAAGGCCCGGCCCCCGAGAACATGGCTGTGCCGGTATTCAAGTTCATTTCCGATACCAAGATCCTTATCGGTTGAGGCAGGGGACATTTCGATGAGCGAGGGACACTCGACCTATACGCCCAAGACCGGTATCGAACGCTGGTTCGACGCCCGCATGCCGCTGCCGCGGCTGATCTATGACAGCTTTGTCGCCTATCCGGTGCCGCGCAACCTCAATTATGCATGGACCTTCGGCGGCATCCTGTCGATCATGCTGGTGGCACAGATCCTGACCGGCATTGTGCTGGCCATGCACTACACGCCCCACACCGCCTTCGCCTTCGAGTCCGTCGAGCGGATCATGCGCGACGTGAACTACGGCTGGCTGATGCGCTACATGCACGTGAACGGCGCGTCGTTCTTCT
>JBDSLV010000167.1:0-8533 GCA_039916205.1 Mesorhizobium sp.
TGTGGGTGTTTGCCACCATCACGTTGCCGCTGATCCTGCCCGGACTGATCGCCGGTGCGATCCTCTCCTTCGCCAAGGCGATGGGCGAGTTCGGTGCGACGATCACCTTTGTCTCCAACATCCCCAACGAGACGCAGACGCTGCCGTCGGCGATCTATACGTTCACGCAGGTGCCGGGCGGCGATGAAGGCGCGCTGCGGCTGACGCTGATCTCGATCGTCATCTCGATGGCCGCCTTGGTGGCATCGGAAATTCTGGCGCGGCGTGTCGGCCGGCGGATGGACATCGAATGACTGTTGTCGTCGATATCAGCCATCGCCTCGGCGATTTCAGCCTCGATGCCCGCTTCGAGAGCACCGGGCGGCTGACGGCGCTGTTTGGTCCCTCGGGTTCAGGCAAGACGACGCTGATCAACATGATCGCCGGCCTGATCCGGCCAGACAAGGGCCGCATCGCGGTTGACGGCCGTGTGCTGGCCGATACGGCGACGCGGGTTTTCGTGCCGAAGCACCAGCGCCGCATCGGCATGGTTTTCCAGGACGCGCGGCTGTTTCCGCATATGAGCGTGGCGGGCAACCTGCGCTACGGACGCTGGTTCACGCCTGCGGCGGAACGCTACGCGGAAATGGATGCGGTGGTCGATCTGCTCGGCATCGGTCCGCTGCTGGCGCGGCGGCCGGCAAAGCTCTCCGGTGGCGAAAAGCAGCGCGTGGCGATCGGCCGTGCGCTGCTGGCCAGCCCGAAACTGCTGCTGATGGACGAGCCGCTGGCCTCGCTCGATGAGGCGCGCAAGGCAGAGATTCTGCCCTATATCGAGCGGCTGCGCGACGAGACGAAGATCCCGATCGTCTATGTCAGCCACTCAGTCGCCGAAGTGGCGCGGCTGGCCAGCGACGTGGTGATGCTGAGCCATGGCAAGGTGACGGCTTCCGGTCCGACCGGGGCGGTCATGCAAAGGCTCGATCTGTTGCCGGCGGAGGAGCGCGGTGAGGGCGGTGCCGTGCTGGACACCAAAGTGCTGCATCATGACGAAGCGTTCGGCATGACCGTGCTTGGTTCGGCGGCAGGCGAAATCAGGGTGCCGCGATTGGCGGTGACACCAGGCGCGCCGGTGCGCATCCGTATCCGCGCCCGCGACGTGATGATTGCCACCGAACAACCGACGGGTTTGAGCGCGCTCAATATCCTGCCGGGCACGATTGTCGCGATCAGCCCAGGCGAGGGGCCGGCGGTCGAGGTCGGCATTGACTGCAATGGCGCAACAGTGCTTGCGCGGATCACGGAGCAGTCGCGGCATGCGTTGGGGCTGCGGCTTGGGGGAAGGGTTTTTGCTGTGGTCAAGACGGTGAGTTTCGACCGGGCGAATACCGGAGCCGGCCTGCCGATCGAAGCCGATGGCTGACTCGCGCATGGGCTTGCGCTATGTCTTTTTGGAATAGCGGTATCGCTGAAGACGTTATAGTGTGGGCGTGAGTGCGGAGAACAAAAGATGCCGTCGCTGAGCTTGCGGATTAACCTCGATCCCGATGGACGCATCGGTCCGGGAAAGATCGAACTTTTGGAGCAGATCGCTGCCTTCGGCTCGATCTCGGCTGCCGCGCGCGGCATGGCGATGTCCTACAAGCACGCCTGGGACCTGGTCGAGGATATGAACCGTGTGTTCGGCAAGCCGCTGGTCGCGGCGCAGACCGGCGGCAGGAAAGGCGGCGGCGCGCAGCTGACGTCGGTGGGCCTCGCCGTGGTCAGCCGCTTCCGCGCCATCGAGCGGGCGGCTGCTTCGGCGGCGGCGACGCATATGGAGGCTCTGCAGGCCGAAATCGACGCGGGTTGAGGTTTGGGGCAGCGGGGCGGCGAAGCTGGCCGGCTTGCCTGTTTTGCGTGCCACTAACGCTGCCAATGCATTTCGACATACTTCAACCCAGATCACCCCTGGGAGACGCCAACGCATGGATACGTCGCCATCGCCAGTTCACGCTGGGCAGACTGACGGATCCTCCGTCCGTATCGGCGCTCTGGTTCCGCTGACGCGGCCCGGCTGGGTAGAGGCTGGTCAACATTTGCTCGCTGGCCTCGAGCTGGGTGTCGGCGAAGTCAATGACGCCGGCGGGATTCTCGGACGACCACTCGAACTGGTGGTCCGGGACACGGCGGCTGATCCGCAGAGGGCGGTGGCGGCTGTCGATGAGCTGGCGCACCTGGGCGTGGCCGCCTTGGCGGGGGAATATCACAGCGTCGTCGCTCGTGCTGCTGCTGCCAGGGCCGATGCCCTCGGCCTGCCGTTTCTCTGCTCGTCGGCGGTTCTCGACGCACTCACCGAACAGCAGACGAAATGGGTCGCGCGCCTCGCTCCGGCGCAGTCGCACGGCTGGCGGGTCTACGCCGACTTCCTGCTTGGCGCGGGTCACACCCAAATTGCCCTGGCAGCCCAACCGAGCGTTTACTGGGCATCCGGCGCGCGCATCCTGCGCGACTATCTTGTTCCACGCGGCTGCACCGTCGCCGAACTCGACATGAGCGCACTCACGCTCTCGGCGCTGTGTGACGAACTTGCCGACAATCGCGCGACTGCCCTGCTTCTGCTGGTCGGGTATCCGGAGCCGGCTGTGTCGATCGTGAAATCAGTCCGCGATGACCCGCGCCTCGGCGGCATCATGATTGGTGCTCCGGCCGGCCAACCGGAATTCGCCGAACTGGCGACGTTGCTGGGCGATGACGGGGCCGCAATCGCGTTCTTGCGCTATCTGCCTGAGCGTCTCGGTCCGCTTGGTGCGCGCGTGGAGACGGCCCTGCGCGGGCGGTTGGGCCAAGTGCCTTCCTTTGTTGCCTTCGAGGGCTACGACACGATCGCCGTCCTTGCCGATATGCTGCGCTCTTACGGCGCGGACAGGGGGCGCATAGCCGAAGCCTGGCCGCACGTTTCGGTTGAAGGCACCCGTGGCCAGATCCGGTTCTCCCGCCCGCCAGGCATCAGCGTTTGGCAATGGGCCTGGGCGCCAGTCCAGGTCGTTGACCGAGATCGAGCGGAACCCGGTCGCTTCAGGACGCTCCATAGCAGTAGGGCAGTAGGGCAGTAGGGCAGTAGGGCAATAGGGCAGTAGGGCAGTAGGGCGGTCTTATGTAGCAAACGCACCAAGCCGCAAGGTGGACGCTAAAATGGCGACTCCACAACAGATGTCTTTGCGGGCAAGGTGTACGGCATGTGGAAAATTACTAAACGATTGCTCCATATCGCCGACAAGGGAGTTGACCGGTTCGGCTATTGGGCTGGGTTCTACATCGTCGTTTCCGGCATTTGGGCATGGTTGGTCAAGCACTCGTCATGGGTGCCGCCGATGAACTGGGCCGATGCAGGACTCATAGGAATTGCGGCTACAACAGCCTTGACCGTTGTACTGTCGCTAGCGGCAGTTTCGTGGCGCTATTTTCATCCGCTTTTACCAGCACTAGCAGAGCCCAAAGCGCTGGACATCAAGCCCATTCACTCTTCCGATCCGTTCGCCGAAGCACTCGACAAGCCTGCATACAATGAGATCTTGGCATTCTGCCTCGACACCCTACTGCCGGCCTGCCATGGGATCGCTGAGCTTCAAGAACTGGTCATTAAAGCCAAATGTGAGGATATGGAAATTGCCTGGCTTGCCACCTCTGGCCTGCATAGCCAATTGAGCGATACGTATAGTTTTTACAAGAACTACGGAGCATTGTCCGGCGGAATAGCGTCTAGCCCCGGACCAGATATCACATTTGAAGCCATGCTCGACTATATCGACGAATTGGAAAAAGGCGCTTATCGAGACAACTATTTACAGTTTGTCAAAATGATCTCTACGATAGAGATCGACCAGAGCCACCAGAAAGCGATACGCGAGGCTTGGGAGCGGTTTCGAGTGAGCCACAATCGCTTGCTGGCAGAATACCACAACATCAAGCGCGATATTCGATTTGGAAAATTACTGAGACCTGCCCGCAAAAGTAGATGGGGCGACACTATAGAGCCTATCCCTCCAGTTGAAGGGATACCGTTCCTATCGCTGCTAAGCACTGAAGGAAAAACGCACCCGTGAAGCCGCCTCGGCTGATCTTGTTGTTTAGATTCCGCTCCGTTTCGTGAACGCCAATAGTCGCCAGTTTCTCGGCTAGCTGCGCATACGTCACGCCCTTCCTCTTCAATTCGGCCTTCAACAGGTTCTTGGCCTTCGTCTCGTATTCGACGGTTGCGGGGTCGTCCTTGCGTGCCATAGCCTCGCCTCCAAAAATATCATCATATTCGATGATATAAGCCCTTGTATTTGGCGACACAAGTCCGCATATACGGTGAACAATATCACCGGATATGATGACAATGGCCCAACACTTCCTCCTTTCCGCCGAAAGCCGCACCCTCTCCCTCAAGGACATTTACAAGGGTGGCGAGGAAAAGGCTTACGACGCGTTCAAGCGCCTTCGCTGGGCTTCGACGCAAGGTGAGCCTGTTTGCCCGAAATGCGGATGCCTGGATCACTACGACATTCCGACCCGTCGCAAGTTCAAGTGTGCCGCTTGCGGTGCGCAGTTCTCCGTCACGTCCGGCTCGATCTTCGCCTCGCGCAAGCTGTCGTTCACTGACTTGCTGGCGGCAATCTGCCTATTCGTCAACGGCTCCAAGGGAATGTCGGCGGTCCAGTTCTCTCGCGATCTGGACGTCCAGTACAAGACCGCCTTCGTGCTGTCGCACAAGCTGCGCGAAGCCCTGTCGGCTGAAACCAAGACCGAAATGCTGGAAGGCGAGGTCGAGATTGACGGCGCTTACTTCGGAGGCGTGGTGCGCCCTGAGAACCGCGTAGAGGACCGCAAGGACCGTCGCATGAAGGAACACCAGTCAGACCGCCGCCGCGTCGTCATCGCCCTGCGCGAGCGCGCTGGCCGCACCCTGACCTTTGTCCGCAACCGCGAAGCCGAAGGCGTCGAAATCGCCCGCGCTCGCATGCTGGCCGGGTCCAAGCTGTTCGCAGACGAAGCGAACCATTGGGACGCACTGGAGGCTGATTACGCTTCGACCCGCATCAACCACTCGGAAAGCTACAGCGACGGCCACGGCAAGCACACGAACATGGTGGAAAGCTATTTCAGCCGCCTGCGCCGCATGGTCGTCGGCCAGCACCACCACGTCTCGCACAAGTACCTCTACCAGTACGCCAATCATGCCGCATGGCTGGAGGATCACCGCCGCCGGTCGAATGGCGGCAACGCCTATGCTATCCTCGGCGGCGCGCTCAATCATCCTGTGAGCCGTGTTTGGGCCGGCTACTGGCAACGTGGCTAGGATTAATTCTTCATCAACGATTGCCTATCATATTGACAGGCGGGAACCTATCACTATGATAGGCGTTCATGAGGAAGAAACCGCCGCGCCCGCGCGCTAATACCGTTGTTACGTTCAAGCCTCGGGTATCCGATCTTGAGAAGCTTATCCGGCGTTTGGCAGTGGATTCGGCGAACGTTCGATGGCGATCCGAGACTTTTGAGACCCATACCGAAAGCCGCATGGAATGGCGCGACATCACGGACAAGATGATGTTCGAAGTCCTTCGGACCGGCTTCATAAAGGGAGATATCGAGCCGGGCTCTTATCCCGGCGAATGGAAGACCAAAATGGTCAAACAAATGAAGGGCGCGCGCGAGGTCGGCGTTGTGGCTATCGTCATCAACCTCCGAAAGCTCTTTGTGAAGACAGTGGAATGGGAAGACCTATGAAAAGGAAAGAGACGTTTTTTTGTGGTGACAGCGCTATAGCGTCAAGGCCGTATCACTACAAAGAGTGCGGTCTTGATAACGTGTATCTGATGAACGGGTACGAGACGGAGGTGGTTGACGGCGAAGAGTACGTAAGTATCCACGCCGTTGACGAACTGTGGAAGGCTATTGGGCTCAATCTTGTGACACGTAAAAAGACCCTCTCCCCAAAAGAAATACGGTTCCTGCGCGGGCATATGGATAAGACCCAAGCGGAAGTAGCATCACTCCTACGTGTTGACGATCAAACGGTTGCCCGTTGGGAGAAAGGCAAGGTTCGGCTCTCTGGCGGGGCAGACGTGGCGTTCCGCACCCTGTTCTTAGGGTCTCAAGTGGCGCAGCCGGAAGGCGTTGAGATTTTGTCCAAGTGGATTGAGACGATTAGACGACTGATTGAGCAAGACGCTCCGATCAGCGACGACATCCGCTTCATCAATCACAACGATAACTGGGAAATGCAACGCGTTTACGCCGTAGGCTGAGTTTCCGGCCTACGGCGGCGCGCCCATTTCTTCGTACCCTTGACGCTCTCTAACACCTTGGCGACTAGATCGCTGTCGGCGGCATCCCAGCCCTTTACGGTCATGAGGCGCAGGGCGATCTCCCTGTTCGTGCCTTGCCCGCCGTCCTTGCGCAGGAGCCTCGCCAGCTCGTTGCGCTTGAATAACCTGTTGGCCGCTCGCCTAGGCTTGATGTCGTCTGGAGAGCCTGTATAGCCGAAGATTGCCAGCGCCTCGTCTACGGCCTGTATCTGCGCCTTCAGCACGGCTTTCTGGCGGTCGATGTCGAGAACCTGGCCCGATAACTCCGCCCGCTTGGCGATCAATGCGAAGATGACGAGTGGTTGTCCCATGCTCGGATTTTATGGGAACCCACCCTAAAGGTCGCGCGAGAAGTTGGTGCGTTTGCTACATAAGACCGCAGTAGGGCAGTAACCCTCGAGTGCCGTTCCATCCTACCCGATATCTCATTCCCCTACTGCCTTGTTGCCCTATTGCCCTACTGCCTTTTCACTCCTGCGCAGCAGATAGGTGTCCATGATCCAGCCTTTCGTTCGACGGGCTTCTTCACGGATTCTCTCGATCTCAGCGCCGACGTCGCCAAGGCGGCCGGCGATGATGATTTCGTCGGGGGTGCCGAGATAGGCGCCCCAGTGGATGATGAGGTCCTTGTCGGCCAGTGTGTTGAACGCACATTTGCCGTCCAGCATGACGACGGCGGTGCCGGCATTGTCCGGCATGCCTTCTTCTGCCAGGCGCCGGCCTGTTGTGATGAGGATGGGATCGCCGATGCGGTTCAGGGCCATCTTGTGGCTGGCAGCCAGTGACTGCACCGCGGTGATGCCGGGGATGACTTCCAGCTCGAACACGACATTGCCTCTAAGACGCACACGCTCGAGGATGCGCAGCGCGCTGTCGTAGAGCGAAGGATCGCCCCAGATCAGGAAGGCGCCACAGCCGCCGTCGGAAAGCTCATCGCGGATCAGCCCTTCATAGATGGCGGCGATCGCCTCGTGCCAGTCATCGACGGTCGAGCGGTATGACGAGGTTGGTTCGGCGCGAACCGGCACGTCGAACTCGACCCGTCGCGATTTTGGGTTGGTGACGAAGCGATCGCAGATCTGCCGGCGCAGTTCGGCTAGGTCGTTCTTCTTCGCGCCCTTGTCGGGAATGAACAGGACGTCGGCCCGATTGAGGCCTGATATGGCCTGTACGGTCATATGATCCGGATTGCCGGCGCCGATGCCGATGACGAGAACTTTGCGCATGCGCGGACTCCTGCCCGATCAGCCCGCATGTGTCCAGACCGCCAGGCGTGTCCAGATCGTGTGTCCAGACTGCGTAGTCAGGTCGCTTCCGAGAACCAGCGGGGCTTTGAACGTCGCGCCGAAACCGGTAGGGTCCAGCATGACATTGCCGGAGGGGGCTTTGATGTTGCGAACTGTTCTGACCGCCGGGTTGCTGCTCTGCGCCGCACCCGCATTCGCCAATGACTCGACCGCGGAACTTGGCACCGGTGGTTTGGTCCTGTCGCGCAACGATGCCGTGGCCATGCAAAGCGAGGATCTCTTCATCTCGCCGGAAAAGGTGACGGTCGACTATGTCTTCCGCAACAACACCGACAAGGATGTCGACTCGATCGTTGCCTTCCCCATGCCCGACATCGAAGGCGATCCTGAGGAGAGGCCGGCACTGCCCAACGATCAAAGCGACAATTTCCTCGGCTTCGAGGTGACGATCGATGGGGTGGCGGCCAAGCCGCAGCTCGAACAGAAAGTGTTCGCGCTCGGCATCGACATCAGTGCCGAGCTCAAGGCGCAGAATGTGCCGTTCTATCCCTTCGGCGATGCGGCGAAGGCCGCCCTTGCCAAGTTGCCGAAAGCGGTCAGCGACGACTGGGTCAATCGCGGCATCATCATCGAGGACACCGGCGGCGATGGTTCGGAGGCGAACAAGGCCTATACGCCGTTCTGGCAATTGCGCTCGACCTATTGGTGGCGCTCGACCTTCCCGGCCAACAAGGAGGTGCATGTCTCGCACCGCTACAAGCCGAGCGTCGGCGGCACGTCATCCGTCAGCTTCTTCTATGACGGAAAGTTCCAGGGGCAGTACGCCGCCTACAAGACCCGCTACTGCATGGACGACACATTCGAAAACGCGGTGCGCAAGGCGGCCAAGGATGACCCGGACGGCTATCCCAAATTCTACGAGAGCCGCATTGCCTATATCCTGACCACTGGCGGCAACTGGGCGGCAGGCAC
>JBDSLV010000168.1:0-5339 GCA_039916205.1 Mesorhizobium sp.
TCACGGTACTGTCACAATCCTGTTGCACCTACACCGTATCCCCGTGCCAAGAGGGATGGCTCGAAGGAGAATCACTCGTGCATACAGTTATGCCGGAATGTGACACTCGGCCGAACGCCAGCAGCGCCTTGCTTGCCGGACGTAACGTCGATTCCGTCATAAAAGGCGCTTCGCTTGGCCGAATCGGCAACCTCGAGGTGCGGCTCGCCCGCAACGAGGCCGAGGTCGCCGCTGCGCAGGAAGTGCGCTACCGCGTGTTTTACGACGAGATGGGCGCCAGGAAGAATCTGTTCCAGGCGCAGGACCGTCGCGACGCCGACCGGTTTGATCCGCTCTGCGACCATCTGCTGGTCTTCGACACCACACTTTCCGGCCCCGAGCATCGCCGCATCGTCGGTACCTATCGGCTCCTGCGGCAAGAAATCGCGGCCGCCGCCGGTGGCTTCTATTCCGAAGGCGAATTCGAGCTCACCAAGCTCATTGCCCGCCATCCAGGCCAACGCTTCCTGGAGCTTGGCCGTTCCTGCGTTCTGCCGGAATACCGCTCCAAGCGCACCATCGAAGCGCTGTGGCAAGGTATCTGGGCCTACATCAAACACTATGAAATCGGTGTGATGACCGGCTGCGCCTCGTTCCACGGCAAGGTGCCGGCGGCGCATGCCGAGGCGCTCACCTATCTCGCCCATCACTGCCGGACCAATTCGGCCTGGGATGTGCGCGCGGTATCCGGACGCTACTGCTCGATGGACCTGATGCCGATCGAGGCGGTCAATCCCAAGGCGGCCATCGCGGCGATGCCGCCGCTGGTCAAGGGCTATCTCAGGGTCGGCGCACGCATCGGCGACGGCTGCGTCATCGACCGCGAGTTCTCGACGGTCGACGTGTTCGTGGTGATGCCGGTCAAGGAAATCGGCGCGCGCTACGTCAACTATTATGGCGGGGAAGCCCAGCGCTTCGCCGCTTGAGACGGTGACCGACGATCTTTCCAGCGCTTTCGAAACACTGCGGCTCGCGGCGCGTGGCCTGCCGGACATTGTCGAAACCACGTCCTACGGCACGCCGGCGCTGAAGGTCGGCAAGAAACTGCTTGCCCGGGTCAAGGATGCCGAGACGATTGTCCTGATGTGTCCGCTCGAGGAGAAAGAGCTGCTGCTGGAAGCAGCACCATCCATCTATTTCGAGACGGATCACTACGGGGGCTGGCCCGCGCTGCTTGTCAGACTGGCGGAAATCCCACCCGACGAATTGCGCCACCGGCTCGAACAGGCCTGGCTGCGGCAGGCGCCGAAGACGCTGATCAAGACTTGGCAGGCAACAAAACCCTGATTTCAGGGAATATCTTCCGGACGCCGGCCAGGACGGCTCTTGTAGGACGGAAACGACCAGCCGAATTTGAGCGCCCCGCCGCGCACGGCAAAGGCAGCCACGAAGCCCGCCACGCTTGATGCCAGCGGCGGCAAGCCGGCGAGATCGCCAAGCGTGTAGAGGGTGGCACCGGCAAGGGCCGCCGTCACATAGATTTCCGGCTTCAGCAGCACCGATGGCTCGCCGGCCAGAAGATCGCGCAAGATGCCGCCGAAAGTGGCGGTCAGCATGCCGGTGATGATCGAGACCGCCGGCGAGCCGGTGATGGCCAGCCCCTTGGCGGCGCCCATCACCGAAAAGGCGGCAAGGCCGATGGCGTCGAGCCAGAGCAGCAATTTGTAGCGGGATTCAACCCGGTGCGCGGTGAAGAAGACCAACACCGCCACGACCGCGCAGATCAGCACATAATCGCGGTTTCCGACCCAGAACACCGGCACGTTGAGGATGAGGTCGCGAAACGTGCCGCCGCCGATGCCGGTGACACTGGCCAGGAACAGAAAGCCGATGATGTCGAGTTGCTTGCGCGAAGCGGCAAGCGCGCCGGTCGCCGCGAACACAGCGACGCCGGCATAGTCGAGAAGCGCTATCGGGTGCATCGGCGGCCGTTCGGTAAGGGAATAAGGCGATACGGCAGTATGTACGGCAAAGCGGCACGGTTGCCTACTGAGGGTAGCGCCCCTACTGCCCTACTGCCCTACTGCCCTACTGCCCTACTGCCCTACTGCCCTACTGCCCTCAGGCATCCTTCTCGGCCTGCTCGTTGACTGGCCCTGGCTCGACGGTGGCTTCATTTGCCACGATCTTGGGGCCGCCCTTGGCGACGCCGACCATGGCGGGTCGCAGCACCCGCTCGCCGATCGAATAGCCTGGCTGGACAACCTGGACCACGGTGTTGGCCGGGACATCCGGGTTGGGCACTTCAAACATCGCCTGGTGGAAATTGGGGTCGAACTTCTCGCCTTCCGGCGCAAGCTTCTTCACCCCGTGCCGCTCCAGCGTCGACAGCATGGCACGCTCGGTGAGTTCAACGCCTTCTATCAGCGCCTTGAAGCCTGCATCGCCGGCGGCCTTTGCTTCGGGCGGGATGGCGTCCAGCGCGCGGCGCAAATTGTCAGACACCGACAGCATGTCACGGGCGAAATTGGCCACCGCATAGGCACGAGCGTCCTGAACGTCGCGCGCGGTGCGGCGGCGCAGATTTTCCATCTCGGCCGCAACGCGCATCGCGCGGTCCTTCAACTCTTCATTTTCCTTCAGCAGCCGCACCAGTGCCTCGTAGTCGCCGTCGATGCTGCCTTCAGTGCGCTCGGCAGCGGCTTCGATCGCCTCGGCCTCATCGGGCGCGCGTTCGTCTTTTGCCTGGTCGCTCATCGCCATGTCCCGTCATCTCGAATGGTGTGGATTTGAGCCCGATATCGAGGTTTGGTGGCCAAAAATCAAGGGGCAAGCGATTCTGGCGGCAATCGACCGGGTTTGACCGCGGCGGGCGAAGACCTTTCGATTTTAATTCAAATTTTACTGTAATCCTGGGCTTTGCTTGCCAAGATGACGCGATGCGGGAACCATTCCCTTGCGGGAGGAGTTTCGAAACCGACAAAGGATTTGAGATGATGACCCGCAACACCGGCGAAAGACGCGAAGGGCTCGCCACCGAGATCAGGCGCCAGTTTGGCAACGAGGCGACGACGCGTTTTCTGCGCACCTTGCCGGCATTCCGAACGGAGGCTGACATTCCCGATCAATTCAGGCAACTCCTCGACCGCCTGGACGGTATTGAAGGCAGCATGGCCAGCGGTGGACGACAGTAGCGTCGGCGAGTTGGGAGCGATCAAGACAATTGGAGCAACGTGAGCGCCGTCGGCCACGCGACAATTACTCACAGTAATTTTGCGTGAACCCAACCTTGCGGCGGCGGGGCCCGCCGCCTATGCTTCCTGATGAACATGATTTCCCCTGACGCGGCCGCTAACAGCAAGCGCGCCTGGTTGAAGATTCTGGCGCGCTATAAAAAGCCGGATAGGCGACGCAGTTCCATCGAACTCGCCATTACGCTTATCCCATTCGTCACGCTCTGGGCGCTTTCCGCAGCCGCCTACGCCTATGGCCATTGGTGGGGCCTGATCCTCATCTTGCCGGCGGCCGGTTTCCTGGTGCGGATTTTCATGATCCAGCACGATTGCGGCCATGGCTCCTTCTTCGCCAATCGCTACGCTGACGACTGGATTGGCCGCGCCCTCGGCGTCCTGACATTGACGCCCTATGACTGCTGGCGCCGTGCCCACGCTACGCATCACGCCAGCGCCGGCAATCTCGACGAGCGCGGCATGGGTGACATCAAGACGCTGACCGTCGCCGAATACCGGAAGCTGTCGTGGCGCGGCCGCCTCAGATATCGCCTCTATCGTCACCCTCTCGTGATGTTCGGCCTTGGCCCGACATGGCTTTTCATCTTCGAACACCGGCTGCCGATCGGCCTGATGCGTTCCGGGCTGACGCCTTGGGTGTCCTCGATGTCGACCAACCTTGCCATCGCCCTTGCCGCGGCGGTCCTCATCTGGTTCGTCGGCCCGGGCGCCTTCCTGATCGTGCACCTGCCCATCGTCATCCTCGCCGGCTCGGCCGGCATCTGGCTGTTCTATGTCCAGCACCAGTTCGAGGAGACGGAGTGGGAAAATGGCTCCGAGTGGGAGTTCCAGCATGCCGCGCTGCACGGGTCGTCCTACTACGACCTGCCGCCGGTTCTGAACTGGTTCACCGGCAATATCGGCGTCCATCATGTTCATCACCTGTCGGCCAAGGTGCCGGGCTACCGGCTGCAGGAAGTGCTGAGGGATTATCCGGAACTGCGTGGCATCGGCCGCGTCACGCTTCTCGACAGCCTGCGCTGCGTCAAGCTGGCGCTGTGGGATGAGAACCGCCGCAAGCTCGTGTCGTTCCGCGAAGCGCGGATGGCGGCGTAAGGAGTTCCGCCGCGCCTTTGGCGCGGCGGATTTCCATAAAAACCTTTTCAGGCCGCCGCGCGCTCTTCGCGCATCAGGATTTCGCCGTGGCGGATGTCGGTGCCCAGCACCTTCAGGCATTCACGCATGAAGGCGGCAAGGCCTGGCCAGCCTTTGGCAGACACCAGATTGCCATCGACATGGGCGCCGGTTGGCGAGACATCGATATAGATGCCGCCCGCCAGAGTGACTTCCGGCTCGCAATACTGGAGCGCCGCGACTTCCCTGCCCCGCACCACGCCATCGACGGCGATCAGGATCTGCACGCCGTGGCAGATGGTGAAGATCGGCTTTCCGGTGTCATGGAAATGCCGCACCAGCGCCTGCACCCGCTTGTCGATGCGGATGTATTCCGGGCCGCGCCCGCCTGCCGCATAGACGGCGTCATACTTGGCCGGATCCACCTCGGAAAACGTCTTGTTGAGGATGTAGTCGTGGCCGAGTTTTTCCGTATAGGTCTGGTGGCCCTCGAAATCATGCAGAGACGTCTTCAGGATGTCGCCGGCGTTCTTGTCGGGGCAGACGACATGGACCGTATGCCCGACGGCATGCATGGCCTGCTCAAAGACGAAAATCTCATACTCCTCGCTGAACTCTCCAACGAGCATCAATATCTTCTTTCCAGCCATTCCCGGTTCCTCCCTTGGTGGCCATTTATTTCGAAGCGCGAAATAATGGCCCCATCCTAGGGTGAAGACGGCGAAAGGAAAAGCGTAAATCTGAAAATTGGTCAGACCAGATTTAATCCGTGAAGCCGATCGCGACGAAAATGGCCCTTCATGCCTGAACCAACTGCATGACTGGTTCGACCAGATGAGACGCTAGACACCAGCCTTGATCATATCCGCCGCCTTCTCGGCGATCATGATGGTCGGCGCATTGGTGTTGCCGCCGACCAGCGTCGGCATCACCGAGGCGTCGACAACGCGCAAGCCTTGCAGCCCGCGCACCCGCAGCCGCGGATCGACGACCGCC
>JBDSLV010000169.1:0-4999 GCA_039916205.1 Mesorhizobium sp.
CGATCTCGATGATGCCCGCCATCAACATCAGCCATCCCACGACATAGACCGATGCGACGGTGGCGATGAACAGATTGCCAAAGGCGATGCCGCCGAAAATGAGCAGCAGCACGCCAAGGGCGACGAACCAGCCCCATCTCGCCCGCGTCTCGGTGATCGCATTCTTCAGGGCGTCGCGATGCATGGTCATCGTCGCCATCTCCATTGAGGGCTGCGGGATGCTGCCAG
The DNA here is from genome assembly GCA_039916205.1 of Mesorhizobium sp. Classification (GTDB taxonomy): domain Bacteria; phylum Pseudomonadota; class Alphaproteobacteria; order Rhizobiales; family Rhizobiaceae; genus Mesorhizobium. Next base: position 229 of record JBDSLV010000169.1, read on the forward strand.
GCTCGAGGTTAGCCCCGGCATTGGCCTGCGTCCAGCGGATCACGGCTGCGCGCTATTGCCGTGCAATGTCTCGGGCTTAAATCAAATTTTACCAAACCGCCGTCAAAGCTGTCATTGGCGGGCAGTTGTGTTGTGTTAGGAGTGGCCATGAGTTCGGTCGGGAAAATTTCCGTGGTTTTGGCCACTGTCATGCTGGGCGCGTCCGGCACGGCCGAAGCTGGCGAGGGCGGAGCCTTGGGCTGGCTGTCTGGCGACTGGTATTTGACGGTCGGCGCCACCGGCATGGTCGCGCCGAACTTCGAGGGCGGCAAGAAATACCTGCTCAGCGCCTCGCCGATCATTTCCCTGGGCAAGGCCGGCCCCGCGGCCCGCTTCGTCTCGCGCAACGACAACATCTCGCTGGCGCTGGTCGATGATGGCGGCGTCCGCGCCGGTCTGACCGGCAAATTCCTCTTCTCACGCGACGACGGCAATGCCGACGAGCTGAAGGGCCTGGATCCGGTGCGCTGGGGCGGAGAAGTGGGTGGCTTCTTCGAGGTGTATCCAACGGACTGGCTGCGCGCGCGGGCCGAGCTGAGGCACGGTATCCGTGCCCATAACGGCTTTGTCGCCGACATCGCGGTTGACGCCTTCTACGACGTCACCCCGACGGTCAGGATTTCGGGTGGCCCACGTGCGTCATTCGCGTCGGCGGGTTACTTCGATGCCTATTATGGCGTCAACGCGCAGGAGGCCGTGGCCTCCGGCCTCAGCCAGTATGATCCAGGTGGCGGCCTGAAATCGGTTGGCCTCGGCGGCGCGGTAACCTGGAAGATCAGCGATCCCATGACCGCTAGCCTGTTTGGCGAGTACTCCCGCCTGGAAGGCCCTGCGGCCGATTCCAGCCTGGTCAAGGAGCGCGGCGACCGCAACCAGTTCATGATCGGTGTGTCGACCACCTATCGCTTCGACTTCACGATGTAGGCGATTCCACGCTTTATTCCTGTCGTTGCATCGGCTAAAAGCCCGGCTATGACGCATTTCACCCGCACTTTTGCGATTGCGATACGAATTACCAGCCCGGTGTTCCTGGCGGCCTGAAGGCTGTCGGAACCGCCGGGAATCTTGCGCGCGGCCTCACGCGCTTTTCCAGATCATCAATGCATGTCGCCCAAAGTGGCTTCGGTTTTGGGAATACGACCTGCATCAAAGCAAGACTCAACGCCGCAGGCCAAACAGGCCGCGCACGCACATGGCAGACCAATGACCGACGAAACACCCAAAGATTCAACGATCGACTATTCCAAGACGCTCTACCTGCCGCAGACGGAGTTTCCGATGCGCGCCGGCCTGCCGGAGAAAGAGCCGGTGCTGGTCAAGCGCTGGCAGGACATGGACCTTTACGCCAAGCTGCGCGAAAGTGCCGCCGGCCGCGAGAAATACGTTCTGCATGACGGCCCGCCCTACGCCAATGGCAACATCCATATCGGCCATGCGCTGAACAAGATCCTCAAGGATGTCATCACCCGCTCGTTCCAGATGCGCGGCTATGACTCGAATTATGTCCCGGGTTGGGACTGTCACGGTCTGCCGATCGAATGGAAGATCGAGGAACAATATCGCGCCAAGGGCAAGAATAAGGACGAAGTGCCGGTCAACGAATTCCGCAAGGAATGCCGTGAGTTCGCCGCGCACTGGATCAGTGTTCAAGGTGGCGAGTTCCAGCGGCTCGGCGTCGTCGGCGATTTCGCCAATCCCTATACGACGATGGCCTTCCACGCCGAGGCGCGCATCGCCGGTGAGTTGCTGAAGTTCGCCATGTCCGGCCAGCTCTACCGCGGCTCGAAGCCGGTGATGTGGAGCGTGGTCGAGCGCACGGCACTTGCCGAGGCCGAGATCGAGTACCACGACTATGAGAGTGATACGATCTGGGTGAAGTTCCCTGTCGTCAGCCTGGCCCATCCGGTCGATGATGGCGAGGCCAAGCTGACGGAGGGCGCGCTCGATCTGCTGCAGGCCCATGTCGTCATCTGGACGACGACACCGTGGACCATCCCTGGCAATCGCGCTGTCAATTATTCGGCTCGCATCGGCTATGGTCTCTACGAGGTCACGGCAGCGGAGAATGCTTTCGGTCCGCAGCCTGGCGAAAAGCTGATCTTTGCCGAAAAGCTCGCGGACGACGCCGCGGCAAAAGCCAAAATCACCTTGAATCATCTTCGCAGCGTCAGCGCCGAAGAGCTTGGCAGCCTTACACTTTCGCATCCGTTGAAGGGCTTTGGCGGCGGTTATGAATTTCCGGTGCCGATGCTTGCCGGAGACCATGTCACCGACGATGCCGGTACTGGTTTCGTCCACACCGCGCCCGGCCATGGCCGCGAAGACTTTGATGCCTGGATGGACGCGGCGTCCGATCTTCGCGCGCGCGGCGTCGACACGGCGATCCCGTTCACTGTCGACGATGGCGGCTTCTTCACCAAGGACGCGCCGGGTTTTGGCCCGGCTCGCGAAGGTGGCGCCGCGCGCGTCATCGACGACAACGGCAAGAAGGGCAACGCCAACCAGGCGGTCATCGACGAACTGATCAAGCGCAACGCGTTGTTCGCGCGCGGCCGGCTGAAGCACAGCTATCCGCATTCCTGGCGTTCGAAGAAGCCGATCATCTTCCGCAACACGCCGCAGTGGTTCGTCTATATGGACAGGGACCTCGGCGACGGCACGACGCTGCGCAGCCGTGCGCTGAAGGCGATCGACGACACGCGTTTCGTGCCCGCCGCCGGCCAGAACCGCATCCGCGCCATGATCGAGGAGCGTCCCGACTGGGTGCTGTCGCGCCAGCGCGCCTGGGGCGTGCCGATCGCCGTCTTCGCCGATGCCGATGGCAACGTCCTGCAGGACGAAGCGGTCAACCAGCGCATCATGGACGCCTTCGAAAAGGAAGGTGCCGACGCCTGGTTCGCCGCTGGCGCCAAGGAGCGCTTCCTTGGCAACCACGACGCTTCGAAATGGAAGCAGGTGATGGACATCCTCGATGTCTGGTTTGATTCGGGCTCGACGCACGCTTTCACGCTGGAGGATCGCCTAGACCTGAAATGGCCGGCTGATGTCTATCTCGAAGGCTCGGACCAGCATCGCGGCTGGTTTCATTCTTCGCTGCTGGAAAGCTGCGGCACCAGGGGCAGGGCGCCCTACAACACAGTCGTCACCCATGGTTTCACCATGGACGAGGACGGCCGCAAGATGTCGAAATCACTCGGCAACACCGTTGTGCCGCAGGACGTCATCAAGCAGTCCGGCGCCGATATCCTGCGACTATGGGTGGTGACGACCGATTACTGGGAAGACCAGCGGCTCGGCAAGAATGTGCTGCAGACCAACATCGACGCCTATCGCAAGCTGCGCAACACCATCCGCTGGATGCTGGGTACGCTCGCCCATGACGACGGCGAAGAGGTACCGCTGGACCAGATGCCGGAACTGGAGCGGCTGATGCTGCACAGGCTCTCGGAGCTCGATGAAGTCGTGCGTTCCGGCTATGACGCGTTCGAGTTCAAGCGCATCACCCGCACGCTGCTCGACTTCATGGTGGTTGAGCTGTCGGCCTTCTACTTCGACATCCGCAAGGACGCGCTCTATTGCGACGCGCCATCCAGCGTGAAGCGCAAGGCTTCGGTGCAAGTGGTGCGCCATCTCTTCGATTGCCTGGTGAAATGGCTGGCGCCGATGCTGCCTTTCACCACGGAAGAGGCCTGGCTCGAGCGCCATCCCGACGCCGTGTCGTTGCATCTCGACCAGTTCCCGGCAATCCCGGCGGATTGGAAGAACGAGGCGCTGTCTGAAAAATGGCGCAAGGTGCGGCAGGTGCGCCGTGTCGTCACAGGAGCGCTGGAAATAGCCCGCGCCCAGAAGGTGATTGGCTCGTCTCTGGAGGCGGTGCCAGTCGTTACCCTCAATGACGCGGCACTCGAAACAGCGATTGCGGATGTCGACATGGCCGAGATGGCGATCACCAGCGACCTGGTCATTGTTCATGGTCAGGCGCCGGCTGGCGCGTTCACGCTCGATGACGTCAAGGGCGTCGCTGTGGTGGTCGAGAAGGCCGGGGATCGCGGCTTGGTGAAGTGCGCCCGCTCTTGGCGCTACACTGCCGATGTCGGCCAAGACGCGGCATTTCCGGATGTCTCGGCGCGCGATGCCCTGGTGCTGCATGAACTGCAGGCGCTCGGCCGGCTTTGATGCATGTCGGCCAAAAGTGTTTAGCGCTTTTGGAACAACGGCATGCATGCGCCAAAAAGGTGCACAAATGCCACGGCGGGCGGTCGATAGCCGCCCGCGCGTTGCCCTTAACGAGTGGTTGAGGTAAACACGCCAAACTCCGGCCGACAAATTGTCGCCGGATTTCCGTCGCAAGAGCATGGACGATGGGGACCGGACTTCGGGCCGGTGGCGATCGAGAGGCTGTCTATAGTGGGACTTTTTGGCATGACCGAGAGATATTCCGCGCGCCTGGCGCTGCTGGCGCCGCTTGTCGCATCGGGCCTTGCCTTGTCTGGCTGCATGGGTTCGCCGACCTACGGAACCGACAAGACCGCTGGCGCGCAGCTGGCTGGCGATCTCTCCAGTGCTTTCTCGATTTCGCCGAAGCATAAGGAACAGATCGACTACAAGCCGCGTCCAACGCTGGTTAAACCGGCGCCTGGTCAGAAGGAAAACCTTCCGGCGCCGCAAGACAGCATTGAAACGGCCAATGCCGATTGGCCCGAATCGCCCGAGCAGCGCCGCGCCCGTCTGC
>JBDSLV010000170.1:0-6891 GCA_039916205.1 Mesorhizobium sp.
GTATTCGGCCAGATAGGCAGGGCTTGCGCAGACGACATGCCGGATCGAGCCGATCTTGATGGCAACCATGCGCGAGTCCGGTAGGTGGCCGATGCGAATGGCGAGATCGATATGGTCTTCGGCCAACTGCGCGATCCTGTCGCCGAGCGTCAGCCGGATATCCACCCGAGGGTATGCAGCGAGGAACGCGGTCACCACCGGCAGCACGTGAAGGCGGCCGAAAACGATGGGCGCGGTGATGATCAGTTCGCCGGTTGGCGTGCTGTACTCGCCGCCAGCGGTCCGCTCGGCCTCTCCGACCTCGTCGAGGATACGGCGGCAAGCGGCGAAGTAGGCGTGCCCGGCATCGGTCAACGTCAGCCGCCGTGTTGAACGGTTCAACAGGCGTGTTTTGAGATGATGCTCCAGATCCGAGATCTTGCGGCTGACCGTTGCAAGCGGGGTGCCTGAGCGGCGGCCAGCGGCGGAGAGACTGCCGGCTTCCACCGTCGCGATGAACAGGGACATGGCTTCGAGGCGATCCATCGTTTCTTCCAAGAACTGGAATGATAGTTTCCGATTATGCCACCTACATCCGGTGAATGGAAGGATGCATATAAGCGTGATCACTCAAGCAAGGAAATTTCCCATGCCTCGTATAGTCACGCCGTCATCTATCGCCGACGCCCCCGCGGCCGCCCAGCCCATGTTGCAGGCTGTCGAGAAGCAGCTCGGTGTCGTACCGAACCTGTTTCGGATGGTTGCCAACAGCCCGGCAGCGCTCGAAGGTTACCTCGCCATGTCGGGGGCGCTTGCCAAGGGCCGCCTGCCGGCGCCGACGCGCGAGCGTATCGCGCTGGCTGTCGCCGAAATCAACGGCTGCAGCTACTGCCTCTCCGCGCACAGCTATCTCGGCAAGAACCTCGCTAGGCTCGACGACGCCGAGATGCTCGCCAACCGCCACGGTGGATCGACGGATGCCAAGGCGGCCGCGGCGGTGCGTTTTGCGGTCGCGGTAGCCCGCAGCCGTGGCCATGTTGGCGACGCGGATCTCGCGGCTGTAAGGCTGGCGGGGTACGACGAGGCGCAGATCATCGAGATCGTCCAGCATGTCGCCCTGAACGTCTGGACCAACTATATCAACGAGGTTGCCCAGACGGAGATCGATTTTCCGGTTGTTTCTGCCCGTGATGCTGCCTGAATCCGGCGAGGGCTGGCGATGTCCGCCGGCCCCAGCCATGTGTCATCGCGAGGAATCCCATGTCCGAGAGCCGTCCGCCGCTACCGCCTTTCACCGCCGAGACCGCAGCGCAAAAAGCGCGCATGGCCGAGGACGCCTGGAACTCCCGCGATCCGGCGCGCGTCGCGCTCGCCTACACAACGGACAGCCGCTGGCGCAACCGCGCCGAATTCCTGCAGGGTCGCGATGCCATCCAGGCATTCCTGACGCGCAAATGGAGCCGCGAGCTTGAATACAGGCTGATCAAGGAGGTCTGGGCCTTCCATGCCAACAGGATAGCGGTGCGCTTTGCCTATGAATGGCGCGACGACAGCGGCTCGTGGTTTCGCAGCTACGGCAATGAGAACTGGGAATTCGACGAACACGGGCTGATGCGCCTGCGCATTGCCAGCATCAACGACCTGCCGATCGGCGAGGCCGATCGCAAATATCATTGGCCGCTCGGCCGCCGCCCCGACGATCATCCCTCGTTGTCGGCGCTCGGGCTTTAACGCCCTCTCAGGGGCAGGAGGCTCCCATGAACGCGCATACTTTCACCAGCGACGTCGCTTTCACGCCGACCGTCAAGGCAATCCAGGCACGCAAGGGCTCGCGTCAGTCCTATGCCCGGGTCGAAGAGCGCGGCGGTTGGCAGTCAGTCATCACGCCTGACATTGCGGCGTTCATCGGGATGCAGACCAGCGTCTTCCTGTCGACAGCCAATGGCGAGGGCCAGCCCTATATCCAGCATCGTGGCGGGCCTGCCGGCTTCCTCAAGGTGCTGGACGAACACACGATCGGCTTCGCGGATTTTGCCGGCAACAAGCAGTTCATCAGCCAGGGCAATCTGGCCGACAATCCGCAGGCCTTCCTGTTCCTGATCGACTATGCCCACCGGCAGCGCATCAAGATCTGGGGCACGGCGCGCGTCGTTGAAAACGATGATGATCTGATGGCGAGATTGATGCCGCAGGACTACAAAGCGCGGCCTGAGCAGGTCATTCTGTTCACTGTCGCGGCCTGGGATGCCAATTGCCCGCAACACATTCCGCAGCGCTTCGAGGCGGCTGATGTGGCGGCCGCTCTCGCCGACCGCGACAAGCGTATCGAGCGCCTCGAACAGGAGATCGCACGCCTCAAGGGGAGTTCCGGCGCCGCTGTCAAGGAATGATGTTTCGGGCTAGCCGCCGGCCGCGGTCTCGGCCAGGGCAAGGCCATCAGGCGTCGGCTTCATCGGCACGATGCCGCGCGCCAAAGCCAGCAGGTACTTGTTGTATTCGGTGAACAGCACGCGCAGTGCTTCGGGCTTGGTCAGCCAACCGCCATTTTCGAGATTGGCATTGACCACGGGGTAGGGCTCAAGCTTGGCGCCATGCAGCAGCCGGCCCATTTCGAGCAGGCTGCGTGGCATGTGGTAATTGTTGGTGACCAGGATCACCGTGCCATAGGCGTGGCTCTCCACCCATTTGGCGCTTTCCTGTGCGTTGCCGATCGTGTCGAGCGCTGCCCTGTCGATGTCGACGCAGCAGGAAAACAACTTCTTGTCGCCACCGGTCGCCACCTGAAGCTGGCGGCGGCTGGCGGACGGATGCACACCGCTGATCAAAAGCCGCTCCCCCTTGCCGGAGGCCAGCAGCTCCATCGCGGCGTCCAGGCGTGACTGGCCGCCAGTGAGCACGATGATGGCGTCGGCCTTGGCAGGATTGGCAGGCGTTGTGAGGTGGCTGACCTTGTTGGCGAACCAGCCAAAACCGCCGGCAAACACCACAGCCAGCGTCAGAACAAGAAACGCGGCTGCGCGCAAAACCGAACCCAAACGGCTTGGCCGGGCGCGCCCATGCGAACGCGCCACTGGCAGCTGCCCAGCCGTCCCGGTCGAGTCCCGCGCGTCCATCATGCTATGGTTAATCCTGAAAAGTGTCCTTTGGTAGGGAAAAAGCGCACATTGCGTTACGGTAGTTCTTCATCCGTGATCGATCTTGTCTTGTGTCTGTCGTTGTTCTCAAACCCCGGTTCCACTTCCGCGCGATGTTAGCCGGCATCCGGCTGGCGGACATCGATGTCACTGAGATAAGCAACGACGGTCGCATGCGAGGTCGCCGCCGTCAGCGCGCCGATGACCAGCACCATCAGAACGACACCGAGATAGCCCGCCGAACCGATGGCGAAGTTGCCGAACAGGGCGGTTGCCTGGTCGGCTTGCGGCGTCGCCATGTTGCGCGAGGACCACCAGGAAAAGAGGATGAAGACCAGCACCGCCGCCGCGCCGCCCGCCGCGGCACCCTTCATGCCGGTGACAAGGAAATGGCGGCGAAATTCGCGCGCGATGAAGCGCGCCTCGGCACCGACGAAATGCAGCACTTCGATGATGTGGCCGTTGCCGGCCATGGCGCCACGTGTCGCGAACACCACGGTCAGCACGGTCGCCGACAGCATCAGCGCCAGCACCGCGATGCCGATGGTCACCGTGGTGCGGGCCATGGCCACCAGCCGGTCGACCCAGGTGCGATGATCGTCGAGCGAGGCGCTCGGCAGCTTCGGCGTCATCGCTGCGCGTATGGCGGCGAAATCCGGCGGGCTGCTCTCGTCGATGGTGACGATGATCAGGCGCGGCACCGGCAGCTCATCGATGTTGAGACCCGAACCCAGCCATGGCTCCAGCAGCCTGGCGGTGGCGTCTCGGTCGATGATCCTGGTGGCCTTCACGCCGGGGAATTCGCTGGCGATCTGCGAGGCCTGGGTGAGGGCCGCCTCCATGTCGAGGCCGTCAGCCGGTTTGATCTGGATCGTTGCCTCACGCGAAATCTGGTTCTCCCAGACGGAGGCTGTATCGCGCACCAGCGTCACCGCGCCGAAGGTCAGGCAGGACAGAAACGTCATGATGGCGATGACCAGTACCAGCGCACGGCCGGCGATATTCTGCGCCGGAACGATCGGCGCCATCCTGCGCTGGACGCGCGGTTTTGCCGTGACCGCCTCGGCATCCTCTTCGTCGAGATGTTCTGCGGGCAGATCAGTCATAGATATCCAGCCTTCCGCCGGCCAGAATCAAACGTCGTGCGTCGACCTGTTCCATCAGGCCGAGGTCATGCGTGGCGATGACCACCGCGGTGCCGAGCCGGTTGAGTTCGATGAACAGCCGCAGCAGGCGCCGCGCCAGTGGCGGGTCGACATTGCCGGTCGGCTCGTCGGCCAGCAGGATTTCAGGCTGCTCGATCAATGCCCGGGCGATCGCGGCGCGCTGCTTCTCGCCGCCGGACAGCACCGGCGGCAGCACGTGCATACGCTCGCCAAGGCCCACCCATTTCAGGAGCTCGGTGACGTCCGTGCGGTAGCTTGCCTCTTCGCGGCCGCGCACGCGCAGCGGCAGCGCCACATTCTCGTAGGTGGTCATGTGGTCGAGCAGGCGGAAGTCCTGGAACACAACGCCGATGCGCCGCCGCAGGTGCGGCAGCTCGGTGCGCGAGATGCGCGAGCGGTCCTTGCCGAAAATGGTGATCAGGCCGCGCGTCGGCTTCAGCGACATGAACAGCAGGCGCAGCAAGGTTGTCTTGCCGGCGCCCGAAGGGCCGCTCAGGAACTGGAAGGAGCGCTCCGGAATGTGCAGGGAGATGTCACGGAGGATTTCCGGACCCATGCCATAGCGGAGGCCGACATTTTCGAAGCGAATCAATTTCGGCGACCTGAAATTCCCGGCGGCGATACGCCACCGTTTTCTCTCGAACGACCATCGGCCGGCATGGTTAACCGACAGTTAATTCCTGGGCTGTTTAGGCTCGTCACGAAGGCTCCGGTGGGGAAGCGTTAACCATTTCCGTTTACGCAAAAGAAACGAAAAGCGAACACGTGCTGCAATACTGGGGCCATGATGGCTGAGGATCGAACCGCGCGCCCGGTTTCCGGCGAAATCATGACGGGCCCGGCGGCAAATGCCGCACTGGGCCACTTCATGCGTGGTTCGGCCGGCGACATCGTCGATGCCGACTATGAGGTGTTGCCTCGTGGTGTCCCCGACGTGGAGCCGGTTTCACCGCCGCCGCTGCGTGTGATCGTGACGCCGCCGATCGAAGGCATGGATATGCTGCGCAAGCCCGAAGCTCCGGCGGAACGCCCGCCGGCCTCGCGCGGCGGGCCGATCTTCTGGATTGCCGGCTTAGGCCTGGCGCTTGCGGCCTTCTGGGTTTCCGGCGGGCACGCGCTGGTGCGGCACGCGCCATTCATGGCCTCCGCGCCGCCATCGGCACTCACCATCTCGGGTGTCACGTCGCGCGTCGACGCGTCCGGATCGAAGCCGTTGCTGTTCGTCGATGGCGAGGCCGTCAATGATGGTGCCGCTCCAACACCTCTGCCCGCACTGGAAATCCGTGTAGCCGGCAACGATGGAAGCGTAACCCGCTATAGATTGGGGACATCCAGCCATCCGCTGGCGCCAGGCGAAAGATTTGGCTTTGCTAGCCGGCTCGACGTGCCTAGAAACGGCGTGAAGACCGTGTCAGTCACCTTCGCCGAGTAGTGAAACTCAACACACCCACGGCGACTGGGTTTTAGGCGAATATCTTGAAGGGGCGAAAAATGCCAGTTGTACGTGGCAAGGACATCGAAGTCCTGTTTTCGGCGTCGGCGATCGCGCGGCGCAATCTTGAACTCGCCAAGGAGATCGCCGAGCACGACTATCACGACCTGCTGGTGATTTCGGTGTTGAAGGGCTCGTTCATTTTCGCCGCCGACCTCATCCGCGCCATGCATGATGTCGGCCTGTCGCCCGAGGTGGAGTTCATCTTCATTTCCAGCTATGGCGCCGGCACCAGCAGCGGCGAGGTGAGGGTGCTGCGCGATATAGACAACGAGGTCGCCGGTCGCGACGTGCTGTTGATCGACGACATACTCGAATCTGGCAAGACACTGACCTTCACCCGCGACCTGATGCTGTCGCGCGGCGCCAAAAGCTGTTCCATCGCCGTGCTGCTCGACAAACGCATGCGCCGCCAGACAGCGCTGATCGCCGACTATGTCGGTTTCGACTGTCCCGACTATTTCGTCGTCGGCTACGGCATGGACGTCGCCCACGCCTTTCGCGAACTGCCCTTTGTCGGCATCGTCAAGGGTGACGTCTGAGGTTAACTCGCTCGCTGGAGCGAATTCTGAAAAGACCTCATCCGCCGACCGAGGGCCTTCAGGAAAAGTCAACTTTTGGACGGCAAATATGCCGCCCATGGCAAAGCTTCTGATCGTTGAGGACGATGAGTCCGTCCGCACCCTGGCTGCTCGCGCGCTCGAACGTGCCGGGCACTCAATCGACGTCGCGGCGGATGGTGCCCAAGGCCTTTCCCTGATCCGGTTGGCGCAGGGCAGCTACGATCTCGTTGTCTCCGACATCCGCCTGCCCGAGATGGACGGCATTGAGATGGCGATCGCGGCGGCGGCACTTTTCCCGGCGATGAAAATCATGCTGATGACCGGCTATGCCGATCAGCGCGAACGCGCCGAGGAATTGAACGGTATCATTCTCGATGTCGTGCAGAAGCCGTTTACGCTCGCCGAAATCCGCTCACGCGTCGAACGGGCGCTGGTCTGCTTCGCCTGATCAGGCTGGATCGGTGACGGTACGCACGAGTGCGGCGCTCCTGCGCCTTTCGGTGTTGAGCGCCAGCAGCCCGGCACCGATGATCAGCGCGGCCCCGATGACGGTTGTC
>JBDSLV010000171.1:0-2853 GCA_039916205.1 Mesorhizobium sp.
CGCTGAAATCCTTCGACGTCGCGGTGGATTTCCTGACGCCGAACATCTTTCGCACGCTGCCCCTGCCGACCTATCCCGACATCCGGCTGGCACTGACCACGCCCGGCAACGTCGCGCGCCTGATCGACGCGCGCAAGGCCGACCATATCCACATCGTCACCGAAGGCCCGCTCGGCATCATGGCGCGGCGTTATTGCCGCAATGCCGGCCGGCCCTTCACGACCAGCTACCACACCCGCTTTCCCGAATATCTGAGCGCTCGCCTGCCGGTCCCGGAAAGCTGGGCCTACCGCTGGCTGCGCGACTTCCACAATTCCGGCCAGGGCACGCTGGTGGCGACGCAATCGCTGGCCGACGATCTCGCTTCGCGTGGCTTCAACAAACTGAGGCCCTGGACGCGTGGTGTCGACACCGACCATTTCCGGCCGGAAAAGAAGAAGGATCTTGGCCTTCCAGGTCCGATCTTCCTCTGCGTCGGCCGCGTCGCCATCGAGAAGAACCTCAGCGCTTTTCTCGATCTCGACTTGCCCGGCAGCAAGGTCATCGTCGGCGAGGGGCCGGAATTGGCCAAACTCAAGGCGAAATACCCACAAGCCCATTTCCTCGGTCATCGCCCCAACGATGAACTGGCCGAGATCTATGCCTCCGCCGATGTCTTCGTCTTCCCCAGCCGCACCGACACATTCGGCAATGTCATCATCGAGGCGCTGGCCAGCGGCACGCCCGTTGCCGCCTATCCCGTCACTGGGCCAATCGACATCGTTGGTGATGGTTTTGGCGGCGCGGTGTCGAACGATCTGCGTGAAGCGGCACTCGCCGCGCTCCACGTCGACCGCGCACAGGCGCGCGAACGCGCCATGCGCTACAGCTGGAAAGCCTGCGCGGAGATGTTCCTCGACACGGTCGAGGAAGCGCTGGGAACGACGACGCGACGGCTTGCCGCCTGAGGACGTCGCGACGGTGAAGATCTGACGTTTGGAGCGAAAGGGGATGGCAGGCTTCGATCCCCTTGCGGGCTCCCAATGCCTCCCAACACCCTGCTCACAATGAACGAGAAAAAGCTCGTAAGGTCACGGCACTGGGCCAAAAGCGGGCGCAAAATTCAAAACACCGACAGGCGGATCGCCACTGAAGACGATCCACTGGACCTCGCGAGGATCGATTTTTCCGTAAGTGAGCTGCCCGTTACTGCTGAACCCGAAACGGCTGTAAATTGCGGGATTTCCGATCAGAGCACAGCCTCTAGCCCCATCCTCCTCGAGCAGCTTTAGCCCGGCTTTGACCAGTGCTCGGCCAATTCCCTGCCTCTGGCGTTCCGGTTCAACCGAGATCGGCCCCAGTCCAAACCAGCCATCACGTTTGTCGTCGATGGTAACCGGAGAGAACGCCACGTGACCTGCCACCTGTCCGTGGAATTCCGCGACCAGGGAAATAGTGAGATCCCCGCTGTCCCGCAGCAGATCAATCAATGGGGCTTCCGTTCCATCGCCGAAAGACATTCGCGCGAAGGCGCGACTGGTAAGCTCATGAATTGACTTGTAATCTCGAGGCTCTTCGTGGCGAATGAACAAGGCGATCTCTCCCCTCCTACCACTTCGCGCATGCAAGCACGCTGCGTGATCGCCTCACATTGTATCCCCGCTTTCCCACCGAAGCGGCCTTTTTGCGTCGGGTACCAAGCGTCAGATTTCACCACTAGAACAACCGCCCACCATCCGGCACCTTGCGCTCGATCGCGCCCAGCACAACGGCGCCTTCCTCATCAGGAAAGCCCAGCGTCAGCACTTCCGACATGAACGGCCCGATCTGGCGCGGCGGGAAATTGACCACCGCGAAGACCTGACGGCCGATCAGCGTCTCAGGCGCATAGTATTTGGTGATCTGCGCCGAGGATTTCTTGATCCCGATGTCCGCGCCGAAATCGATCTTCAGCTTGAATGCCGGCTTGCGCGCCTCGGGAAACGGCTCGGCCTCGACGATCGTGCCGGCACGGATGTCGACACGATCGAAATCGGCAAAGCTGATCTCGGGCTTGCGCTCGCTGCTGGAACTCATCTGGTTCAGGCGTTTCCGTGGGTCTCGAACAGCACGCTGGCCAGCGCGTCCTTGGCCGAGGTTCCCGACCAGACGACAAACTGGAAAGCCTGGAAATAGCATTCGCAGGCTTCAAGCGCCGAGGACAACAGCACCTCGACCTGCTGGCTGGACGGCTCGACGCCGCCGGCCAGAAGCAGCGACTGGCGGAACATGATCGCGCCTTCCTGCTCCCAGAGGTCGAAATGGCCAAACAGCATCTGTTCGTTGATCAGCGACAACAGCCGCATCACTTCCAGCGCGCGGGTTTCCGGCACCTTGATGTCAAAGGCGCAAGCCAGGTGCAGCGCCTCGAAATCCTCCATCCAGGAGAAGGACACGTGATAGTCGGTCCAGCTGCCGGCAACCGAGATCGAAATCTCGTCATCGCCGGCCCGTTCAAAGGACCAGTCATTGTTGTGGGCCACCTGCTCGATCACATCCACCGGATGAATTTCGCGGGACACTTCGAGTTCGAGAAGTTCCATGGAATGCTTCCTGTCGTTCTAAGGAGCGCCGCCACACGCTCCGCGGGAGGGCACACACAACGAACAATCTTGTCTAGAACTCGGACGGCCAGGACTTCTCGACACAAAGACCCCAGACCGAACCCCACCGCCCGGCGGCATGACCCTGCTCCGAATCATGCAACAAATTCAGTCTATTGATCGGGAGTCGCGTGAACAGCCCAATTTTTCGCACTGCGTCATTCGCATGTGGAAAGGCGTTGTCACAAAGATTCATGCAATGCCGTTAAGCGATTCACGGCAAAGCGCTTTT
>JBDSLV010000172.1:0-4220 GCA_039916205.1 Mesorhizobium sp.
TTCAGATTGACGGTGGTGGTGGCATAGACTTGCTGCGCATCAGCTGCGCCGGAAAACGATACTGCTGCTATCAGCACCACGGCCGCAGCGGCAAGTCTGGTCATATAGGTTTTCAAAACGGGCATAGGGCTAACTCCCTTGAACGCGGGATCGTCCGCAAAAAAGCAATGCACGGGCGCAACGGCATAACAGCCGCCGCCCGGTCAGTCGGCCGGAACAACTTGCTCTTCCCGCCGCGGGCGCTGGCCGTCCTTGCCGGGCACCAGAACGACGATCACGCAGACAGGCTGGCCGCCACGTTTGGCCTCGTTCGCCTTGGCGAGCGTGCCGCCTACCTGGGCCGCAATCCGCTGGCCGATGCCGTAGCAATCGGCCGCCATGCCCGGCACCGTCTGAGCGGCAAGCAGTGCCGCTACGCAAAGCGCGGGCAGGACGGACCGGGAAATGGCGCGAGCCATGTTCATGTCACGTTCCTAGCGCATCGACGCTGAACGGGAAATGAATGACGGGTTTTCGCCAAGCGCCTTTCGGAAGAGGATCTTCCCGATGCGGGTATTGGCGGCTTTGGTGCGTGGATCATTAGTCGAACTGTCGCAGGCGACCGGCAAGCTCAATAATCGGGTTTCGCTGCCGTGCCATTCAAACACAATGCGGTTCTTCCTCAATTTGTGTGGCGCGGCGGCAGCATTCGCGCTCTCAGCAGTTCGGGCCTGTCCTGCCGTACATTGCGCGCTTGCGGGTCTTGAGCCGGATGATCTGGCCTGTCCGTTGCTCCAGGGCAGATCGATGGCATTGTTGACGGCATATGTCTCTGCGCAAATACGGGCGAACCGCGTGGTCGGAATGAGTTTCGGAGTCGATCCACGCGTCGAGTGGTGCCGATCTCTTGCTGCGAGGGATGCCGTTGAAGCGCATCGCCAGGCGTCTCATATCGGCGAAAGCGTCAGATCGGTGCGCAGCCGATCGAGATCGTTGGCGTCCTCATAACCGCAGGCGATGGCGAAGATGCGGGCGCGCAGGATGTCAGCCATGGGTGCGTCACGCGCGCTGGATCGCGCGGATCCTGGATCGCAGCGGCAAGCCTGTCAGCCAGGTGCAGCCGCCGCTCGGCCGCGGCCAGCAGCATCACGTCGCCATCCGAGGTGATGCGTCCGCCGTCAAACGCTGCGATCCTCTTGCGTCCAACGGCTGGAAACGAGAACGACAGCAACGTATCGTCGGTCATGGCGGGTGTGGCTCGCAAGATGTGGGCGACAGGAATGGCTTCAGCACCAAAATCCTACGCCACATCAATCGCTTAAGCTACATCCGCCGGCCTCTCAGACGGGTTGGAATTAGCGACAAATTCTGTAACGTTCGATCACCCTATGGTGATGGCGCCAATGCGTAATGACTTCAATGTGACAACGGTGGTGCCGGTGGTGCCTGTGATAGCTATATGGCACGCTATTGTACTGGTCCCCGTAATACTGGTCTCCATAGTATTCTTGGCTGTCGTAGTCGCGTTGGGGTACGTAGTAGCCATCTCCGTAGCCATCATTATAATTACCATCACCCTCATCGCCCCCGAATTGGAAGGTGATTTGTGCTTGGGATGGCCCAGTCGCAGCGGCCGTGGCAGCAAGCGCTATCATGGTTGCGATTATTAGCTTTCTCACGGTTTTCTCCTTTGTTTGATGTTAAATAACGGAAATACTGACTTATTCGTCCCATCGCAGCAGATAGCCGCCTCCGACGTCCGACCTGTTGAAAGAGGCGGTCACCCGCACCTGACGGCTGGCGTTGGCCCTGCTTGCCGGCCTTGCCGCATCCGTCGTCTGAAAAGCCTTGGCCGAAAAGGACGGTCCCTATATTCCCACAATGGAAACAGGTCCTATGTCCCGCCCATCGCGGCATCGAGAGAAAGCGGGTTTATAGTGCACTTACCCTGAACCCAACTCGAATGCTGCGTTAATTTAGCGTTCATGTTGGTTGGCGAATCAGGTCAGCCAGATGGGCGCTCAGCGTGCGCGGGAAGTTTTTTTATACGCCTCGACGATCTCGCCGTCCTGGCCCGGATGAAGTGGCTGGGTGCCGATATGGGAGAAGCCGAGCTGCTTCAAAAGCGTTCCGACATAGCGCTCGTGATAGTCGACGCCGAAGCGTTGCCGAGGCCGGGTATGTCCGTCATGCGGACGATGACTCCGATGACTTTCCGTTCTAAGCGCCGCATGACCGCACCTATCAGCCGTTGTCGCTTGGCTCGACCAAGCCCTTGCGTGCGCCTCCGAGCCGATCGACGTTTGGACGTCGCCGGTTCTTGGCCAGCATAGGGCCGTCCATGCAGAGCCTCGATGGGGACGTTCGACATTGTGGCCAGAGCCTATGAGCGCGAATATTGGCGCCGGTGGCCGGGCGGGCATGGCGAATGATAGGGCAAGTGGCGCACCGTCTGCTCTGCGCGAGTACTGGCCTTGGCCAGCTTCGCCACCGCTCGCTCGACCTTCTCGGCCGCAGTGTCCGTATCCTCGAAGCTGAGCATCAACTCGTGCTGCAGCAACGCGAGCCGCGCCGCGCGATAAATCGGGCCGCTCCGGGCGATTTCGGGGTTCAGCGGAAATGTCGGGATCATCATGGATCAATTTGTCCTGGTAGGATCGATCTTCGTGAGCGGCTCTCTGGCCTTTGCCAGAAGGCGCCCCTCAGACCGCAGCCGGGCGCACATCGCGATATTTTCGGCTACCATTTCCTCACTGCGTGTAAGCGCGAACTCGCTCTTTTCGATGCGCTGATGGGCGGCGAGTTCCGGTGTCAGAAGTCCGTGGGGTTCAATGGTGCTCATGATTATCAAACACATGGCTTGCGATATCGTTCCCTGAATATCGGGCGACGAATGAGCTCGCGTCATGGGGTTTGGCAGACTGGTAGAGGAAGCTAACCATTCGAAACGCTGGCGGGAGGTGAAAATGCGCGCGATCGGCCGTTCAATCGCCGCCATGCTGGCTGCTTCACGCGTAGCAGAGCGCCAAGTCGAACAAGACGCGCGAAGGTCGGCAGCCGAAACACTGGCTTGCGGCCGGCAGATTCGAAACCAAGCATCTAAACGACTGGATCCGACAAAGGGCTGGCTGACATGCCCGGCGACCGAGGATCGCCCAACTTCCAGATGACCTGCGAAAACAATGCATGCGCCGCCGGCAGGATTGCAGCCGCGACAGAGGCGCGATGCGCCGAATTACCAATGTGCTCGCCGCCAAAACAGCGCTTCGGCCGCTCTGCATTCCCAGCTTGGACGCTATCGCGGTGAAGCAGGCTCTTGAGGTGTTCAGGGGGCACCGTCTTACCGAAGATATTCTGCGCAGGCTGATCAGACGATATGGGTTGGCCAATCAGACCATGGCCCGCGCTCCATTGCGCATCAGTGCCCCAGGGCTGGCCATGGCGCTTGATGGGGTCGGAACAAGAGCAGTTCGAATTCGTACGCTAAGGTCGAACGGAGCAGGAACGTTATGCGGCACGCCGTAACCCAGCCGGGAGGCGGAGCGACCTGAAGCCTTTCGGGAGATGCTGCTCGCTGTCCCAGGTGTAGATGCCGGTCAGGTTTATGTGTTCCCAGCTCAGCGGTGAGATGTGCTTCAATAGCGGTTCTGGAATGTTCCTTCCCGCTCGTTTGAGCTGTGTGACGGCGCGGTCGAGATAGACAGTGTTCCAATGGACTATCGCGCTGACGACAAGATTGAGGCCCGATGCGCGGAATGCTTGGCTTTCGAACGACCGGTCGCGGATTTCGCCACGCTCATGGAAGAAGACGGCGCGTTTGAGTTTGTGCGCTGCCTCGCCCTTGTTGAGGCCGGCTTTGCAGCGCCGACGCAATGTCGAGCTCGAGTACCATTCGATCATGAAGAGCGACCGCTCAATGCGGCCGAGTTCCCGAAGAGCCTTGGCCAGTTGGCTTTCCTTCGGTGCTGCCGAGAGCTTCTTCAAGATCGTCGAGGGCACAACGGCACGGGTTGTGATCGACGCCGCCAGATGAAGCAGATCATCCCAGTGATCGAGGATCAGGGTGCTGTTGATCGGTGCTCCGATGTGGTTCGACAGCGCCGGGTATGCATCGCCTTTCTCGAACGTGTGGAACTTCCGATCCTTGAGGTTGCGTAACCGAGGTGCGAAGCGTTTGCCGATCAAGGCGAACAATCCGAAGACGTGATCGCTGGCGCCGCCGGTGTCCGTGAAGTGCTCCT
>JBDSLV010000173.1:0-12323 GCA_039916205.1 Mesorhizobium sp.
CAGCCAAGCACGCAGCATGCCGGCATATGTGACGGCGGCGGGTTGCCGCCGGGAAGCTGGGCCGCACCCTCACGGGTACAGATGACGTTGCCGAAGGCATCGAGTTGCGACGCGTTCGGCCCGGTGCCGAAAGCGAACGCACCGAGCGTCGACTGGAGCAACAGCAGATAGGCCGCGACAAGCGCGACCGGCATGCTCCACCGTCTCCTCGATATGCTCAAAGCCCTGCCTCTTCGCGGCAACCCAACATACCTAGCACGGGGCCGGCGAGTGGAAAATCGGCAATTCGATGCTGCGGCAACGCGGCATATCAAGGTTTTTGTGGCGGCCGGCTTTCCGGGATCGAGGTCAGCAATGTCTGGCGCGCCGACTTCAAATGTTTGCGGCAGGCGGCGTCGACCTTGCCGAGGTCACGCGATTTGAGCGCCTCGATGTAGGCAAGATGCTCACCGATCGCCACCTCGTTGCGCTGCCGCTCCTGTGCCTTGTTCCACTGGTAGTGATAGTGAAAGATCATGGCGATGACATCGTAGAAA
Organism: Mesorhizobium sp.; assembly: GCA_039916205.1. Lineage (GTDB taxonomy): Bacteria > Pseudomonadota > Alphaproteobacteria > Rhizobiales > Rhizobiaceae > Mesorhizobium. The sequence continues at coordinate 537 of JBDSLV010000173.1, forward strand.
TCGACGATGAAACGGTTGTGCGATGCACGATGGATCAGCCGGTGGAAGCGCTCGTCCAGCTCCGAGAACTCGTTGAAGCGGGCAGCGATCTCGCCCGCCAGAAGGCGATGCTCGTCCTCCAACCGGTCGAGGTCGGCCCAGACCGGGCTTTCCAGCGGCAGGCCGGCAAAGGCCGCCGCCGAGCGCAATTCGAACATCTCGCGGATTTCGGTCAGCTCCAGCGCGAAGGCGCGGGTGAAGCCTTTCAACACCCAGTGACTGTTGCGACGCTTCTCGATCAGGCCGAAGCGCGAAAAGCGGATCAGGAATTCGCGCACACTGGTGGTGCCGACACCGATCTCGCGCGCCAGTTCGAGCTCGTTGATCTGCATACCGGCCTCGGCGCCGCTGGCAAGCAGCCGACGCATGAAAGAGCGCTCGATGATCTGTGCCAGCGTGTCCGTCTCTTCCTCGGGGAAGAAATCATCAGGCCGCGGCTCGCGCAGCACCGTCTTGGCACGTTTGTTCCAGGCAATCAGCCCGGTCTCTTCCATACGCGCCAGGATGGTGCGCACAGTTGTGCGGCTGACGCCCAGCAACGTGCCAAGTTCCGGCTCCGACGGCAGGCTGCGCGTTTCGTCCAGCAGCCGCAGGCATCTGTTGTAGGCGTCCTTGTAGACGTTGTTGCTCTTCGACATCCCCAGACCCGTTGCACACCGGCGCTTGCAGCGGCCGGTTTGAAGCGCAATATGACGTTCCCATGACCGTGAAAAGCGGAATCGCCTTTGGAACACTCGAAGGCATGCGGAACTCTCAGCGAAAAAACAATTGACGCAAAACTGTTTTTTCACGATAAAAGACATTAACTCTTAACAGCCGCGTGTCAATCCGCCCGCACCTCCCAGGATCACACCCAGGAAACCGCCCGTGAACGTCTCAAACAGCATTCTTCTGTCTCCCGCCGACAATGTCGCGGTCGCCAATGGCCGCATCGAGATCGGCACGGCCCTTCCCGGCGGCGCGGTTGCCGCCGCGCTGATCGAGCCCGGCCACAAGGTCGCGATCAAGCCGATCCCGGCGGGCGAAGCCGTGGTGAAATACGCACAGGCGATCGGCCGCGCCACCCAGGACATCGCGCCTGGCGAGCATGTTCATTCGCACAACCTGGTTTTCGAATCCGGCCGCTTGCCGGTGGTGCCGCCGAGCGAGGCCGAGCACGCGACCGAAGCTGACCGTGCCAGAACCTTCATGGGCTACCGCCGCGCCGACGGACGCGCCGGCACGCGCAACTTCATCGGCATCCTCGCCAGCGTCAACTGCTCGGCCACTGTCTGCCATTCCATCGCCGACACCGCCAATCGGACCTTGCTGCCGAAATATCCAGGGATCGACGGCTTCGTGCCCATCGTTCATGGCCAGGGCTGCGGCATGAGCGGCACCGGCGACGGCATGATGGTGTTGCACCGCACATTGGCCGGCTATGCCCGCCATCCCAACTTCGGCGGCGTGCTGATGGTCGGGCTCGGCTGCGAAGTCAACCAGCTCACCCTCTATGGCCAGAAAGGCGTCGCCGCCGGCAAGCGCCATTTCAACATCCAGGATGCCGGCGGCTCGCGCAAATCGGTCGAGAAGGCCATGCTGGTCCTGGCCGAGATCGCAGAAGAAGTCGGCCACCTGAAGCGGGAGCCGATCCCGGTCAGCGAGATCGTCGTTGGCCTGCAATGCGGTGGCTCGGATGGCATGTCGGGCATCACCGCCAATCCGGCGCTCGGCGCGGCTGTCGATATCCTGGCCGGCGTTGGCGGCATCGGCATCCTGTCCGAGACCACGGAAATCTACGGTGCCGAGCATCTGCTTGCCTACCGTGCGGCGTCACCCGAGATTGCCAAGAAGCTCGACGGCTACGTCAAGTGGTGGGAAGAACATGTTGCCAAGCATGGCGCCTCGATCGACAACAATCCGTCGCCCGGCAACAAGCGCGGCGGCCTCACCACGATCCTGGAAAAGTCGCTGGGCGCGGTCGCCAAGGGCGGCCAGACGCCGCTCAATGGTGTCTTCGGCTATGCCGAGAAGGTCACCGGCAGCGGGCTGGTGTTTATGGACACGCCTGGCTACGACCCGGTGTCGGCCACGGGCCAGGTGGCGGGCGGCGCCAACGTCATCGTCTTCACCACCGGGCGCGGCTCCTGCTTCGGCTGCCGGCCGACGCCATCGATCAAGGTTGCCACCAACTCGACCATGTACCACCAGATGGAAGAGGACATGGACGTAAACTGCGGCGTCATCGCTTCAGGCGAGAAGACCATTGCCGGCATGGGCCGCGAAATCTTCGAACTGATCGTCGAGACGGCCTCCGGCCGCAAGACCAAGAGCGAGGATTTTGGTTACGGCGACAACGAGTTCGTGCCCTGGCACCTCGGCGCGACGCTCTGATCCAGGTCACCGCACTCCGGGCTTGAGCCCGGGGTGGGCAACGAAAGCCAGCAATAGAAATCCAAAGCGCGCCTCGTGTTTCTTCGGGCGCGCTTTGCTGACGAGAAACGTCGACAGGCCGCGGTCGGCCGGCAACGGGAGATTTTTGCATGGAAACGCGCCGCATCGGTCAGACCGCGCTGGAAGTCACGGAAGTCAGCTTCGGCGGCGCGGCGATCGGTGGCCTCTACCGGGCCTGTTCCCGTGAGGCGGCCATGGAAACGCTGCAAGGCGCCTGGGAAGCCGGCTTGCGTTACTTCGACACCGCGCCCTTCTATGGCTTCGGCCTGTCGGAACGCCGCTTCGGCGATTTCCTGCGCTACAAGCCGCGCGATTCCTATGTGCTGTCGACAAAGGTCGGCCGCCTGCTTCGCCCGGTTCCGGAAGACCAGGTCCCGGACCACTCCTATGTCGAACCGCTGCCCTTCGCGGTCGACTATGATTATTCCTATGACGGCATCATGCGCTCGGTCGAGTTCAGCTATGCCAGGCTCGGTCTCAACAAGATCGATATCCTGTACGTCCATGACATCGGCGCCTACACCCATGGCGTCGAAAAGACCAAGCTGCATTTCCGCCAGTTGATGGATGGCGGGATCAAGGCGCTGGACGAATTGAAACGGTCCGGCGCCATTTCCGCCTATGGCCTCGGCGTCAACGAGGTGCCGATCTGTCTTGACGTACTGCGCCAGGCGCCGCTTGACTGCATCCTGCTCGCCAGCCGCTATTCCTTGCTCGACCGCAGTGCGCAAGCCGAATTGCTGCCGCTTTGCCGGGCGCGGCAGACCTCGCTGGTGATCGGCGGCGTGTTCAATTCCGGCATACTGGCCACCGGCCCGGTACAGGGCGCGCATTTCGACTACCAGCCCGCCAACCGTGACGTGCTCGACCGCGTCGATGCCATGGAAAGGATCGCCGGCGAAGGCGGCTACCCGCTTGCCGCGGCGGCATTCCAGTTTCCTCTGCATGAGCCGGCGGTCGCCACCGTGCTGACCGGCACCGCCAAGCTCGCCAATCTGACGCGCAATATCGACCTGCTCGACATCGACGTGCCGGAAACGGAATTCGCCAAATACGATCCTTATACGGTGATCCAGGAGTTGGCGTGATGTCACCCACCCTTCTCTTTGACGGTAGCCAGCACAGGTGATGAGCTTCACAACGTGCCATCTCTTCAAAGAATGAACATTCCATATTGACTATGCCGTGGAATTAATATTCCATATCTTTCAGAACGAGAATGGGACCGCTTGAACAGGGGCAACGAGGAGGCCCGTCTCTCGCCGCGCGATACGGACACCATGACGAAACACCGCTTGCATCGGCTGGGCCGATGCACTATCAAAACGCGGTAAATGTTTTTTATTGATAAAGTTCTGTTTGGGCCGCGCCTATCCGAACAGGGCTTTCCGTAACGTTCACCGGGCGACTTAGGGAGGAATCCTATGAAATTCGTGACCAGCATTCTCAACCGCCGCGCAGTCATGGCACTCGCAGCCGCCTCGATGCTCACCGGCGTCATGCATACGGCGCCGGTTTCGGCGGCGGACGTGACCATTCCGATCATCGTCAAGGACACCACGTCCTTCTACTGGCAGATCGTCCTGGCCGGCGCCCGCAAGGCCGGCAAGGATCTCGGCGTCAACGTGCCGGAACTCGGCGCCCAGGCTGAGACCGATGTCAACGGTCAGGTCTCGATCCTCGAGAACGCCGTTGCCAGCAACCCGGCGGCGATCGTGATCGCGCCGACCGAGTTCAAGGCGCTTGGCAAGCCGATCGACGAAGCCGCTGCCAAGGTCAAGGTTATCGGCATCGACTCCGGCGCCGACTCCAAGGCCTTCACCTCGTTCCTGACCACCGACAACGTCCAGGGTGGACGCGTCGCCGCTGACGGCCTCGCGGCAGCCATCGGTGCCGCCAATGGCGGCAAGATCGAGGGCGACGTCGCCCTGATCACCAACGCACCGGGCGCCGGTTCGCTCGAACAGCGTAAGCAGGGCTTCACCGAACAGCTCAAGGCAAAATACCCGGGTCTGAAGCTGGTCGCCGACAAATACGCCGACGGCCAGGCCACCACCGGCCTTAACATCGCCACCGACCTGATCACCGCCAACCCGAACCTCAAGGGCATCTTCGCCTCCAACCTGATCATGGCGCAGGGCGTCGGTCAGGCTGTCGCCGAAAACAACCTTGGCGGCAAGCTGGCGCTGGTCGGCTTCGACAGCGACGAGAAGCTGATCAAGTTCCTCAACGACGGCGTCATTTCCGCACTCGTCGTCCAGGATCCGTACCGGATGGGCTATGACGGCATCAAGACCGCGCTCGCCGCCTCCAAGGGCGAGAAGGTCGAGGCCAATGTCGACACCGGCGCCAATCTGGTGACCAAGGCCAATATGAAAGACCCCAAGATCGACGCGCTGCTCAACCCGAAGCTCTGAGCCATCGCATCTGAAATCGTTTCCGGGGCCACTGGCCCCGGAAACATCCCTGGCCGGCACAAACGGCTTGGAAATTCGCAAGCTTAGGCTAGGCTGTTTTTGGGGCATTCCTTGCCTCGCCGCGTGCCCATCGTGAGGCCAATCTGGGAGGATTGTCATGACGTCGACGGCGCAGGAACTGCACCCCGCCCCCGTTCTGGAGGCCGGCAGGACCATCCTCGAATTGCGCGGGCTGGAAAAGCGCTACCCCGGCACCCACGCGCTGAAGCCGGTCAACCTGGCCTTCAAGTCAGGCGAAATTCACGCCATCGTCGGCGAGAATGGCGCCGGCAAATCCACGCTCATCAAGCTTTTGACCGGCGTCATGCCGCGCACCTCAGGCGACGTCTTCTGGGAAGGCAAGCCGGCAGCGCTGGCGACCCCGCATGAAGCGATGGCGCTCGGCATCAACGCCGTGCACCAGGAAGTGGTGCTGTGCCGTCACCTGACGGTCGCGGCCAACATGTTCCTCGGCGAGGAGAATTCCCGCTTCGGCATCCTGCAGCAGCGCGCCATGGTCAAGGAAGCGCAGAAGATCATCGACGATCTCGGCTTCGACCTGCCTGCCCATGTCGTGCTGGGTGACCTGACCATCGGCCAGCAGCAATTGATCGCGGCGGCACGCGCCACGGTGCGCGGCACCAAGTTCCTGATCTTCGACGAGCCCACCGCTTACCTCACCCGCAAGGAGGCCGACCAGCTCTTCACCCTGATCCGCCGTCTGAAGGGGGAAGGCGTGACGATCATCTACATCAGCCACCGCATGGAGGAAGTTTTCGAGCTCGCCGACCGTGTTTCGGTGCTGCGCGACGGCACCCTGGTCGGCACCCGCGACATTGCGGAGACCAACGACGCCGAGCTGGTCAAGATGATGATCAACCGCTCGATCGAGCAAGTCTACCACAAGGAGCATTTCACCCCGGGCGCCGCCCTCCTCGAGGCGAGGAACCTGTCGGGCAAGGGTTTCGAAGACGTCTCGATGACGGTTCGCGCCGGCGAGATCGTCGGACTCTACGGGCTGATCGGCGCCGGGCGCAGCGAGTTCGTCACCACGCTTTACGGTCGCCACGGCAAGTCGGCGGGCCAGGTCCTGTGGGAAGGCAAGCCGGTCAACATCAACAACGAGCATGATGCGATCAAGCTCGGCATGGCGCTGGCGCCGGAAAGCCGCCGCGACCAGGGCCTTTGCCTCAACCTGCCGGTGGGCCTCAATCTCAACCTGCCGATCTACAAGCGCATCTCCAGCAACATGCTGATTTCCGGCACACAGGAAAAGACGCAGGCCGATCGCCAGATCGCCGATCTCCGCATCAAGACACCGACGCGGAGCGCGCTGGCCTCCAGCCTGTCAGGCGGCAACCAGCAGAAGATCGTCATCGGCAAATGGCTGGCGCACGGCGCCAAGCTGTTCATCTTCGACGAGCCGACCGTTGGCGTCGATGTCGGCACCAAGGCCGAGATTTACCGTCTGTTCGGCGCGCTGTTGTCAAAGGGCGCTGGCATCATCCTGATCTCGTCCTATCTGCCGGAAGTCTACGAGCTCGCCGATACGCTTCATGTGTTCCGGCGCGGCAAGCTGGTGGCAAGCCATGGCTATCGTGCAGCCAGCCACGAAGACGTGCTGACGCAAGCGATTGGTTAGCCGGAGCATGATCCCAAAAAGTGGGAACCGGTTTTGGGAAAAGATCATGCTCGAACAAGAATACAAGAAACGGGAGGAACCATGAGCACCGAAACTCTACCGGCCGAAAAGCCGAAGCGGAATTACAACGTCCTGTTTGGGCTGACGCTTCTGGCTCTGCTGGTGCTGCTCTGGATTCTGCTGTCGGTGACGACAAGCAGTTTCGCCTCCGCCAACAACATCGCCAATCTTCTGCGGCAGGGGTCGATGATCGCCATCATGGCGGTCGGCCAGACCTTCGTCATTATCACTGGCGGCATCGACCTGTCGGTTGGGGCCGTAGTGGGGTTCGCCACGGTCGTGGTCGCCATGATGATCAATGCCGGTTTCCCTATCTGGCTGGCCATTCTGGTGACGCTGCTGGTCGGCGTCTGCATCGGCCTCTTCCACGGTTTCGGCATCGTCAAGATGGGACTGCCACCTTTCATCATCACGCTGGCAACGCTGACCTCGCTGCGCGGCATCGGCCTTTTGATGACCAACGGCAACTCGATCAACATCAACAGCGACAGCTTCACTGCCTTCTCGCGCAACTCCTTTATCGGCATCCCCAATCTGTTCTGGATGGTCATCCTGGTCGGTATTCCGGCCTACATCTTCCTTCATCACAGCCGCTGGGGCCGCTATCTCTTTTCGGTCGGCTCCAACGCCGAGGCCTCGCGTCTGTCGGGCGTCAATGTCCAGCGCACCATCTACATGGCCTATACGCTGTCCGGCCTGTGCGCGGCCTTCGTTGGCGTGCTGCTTGCCGCCCGCATCGGCATCGGCAACCCAACGCAGGCCGAGGGCTGGGAACTGCAGGCGATTGCCTCGTCGGTCATCGGCGGCACCTCGCTGTTCGGCGCCGTCGGCTCGGTGCATGGGCCGCTGCTCGGTGCCTTCATCCTCGCCACCATCAACAACGGCGCCAATCTGCTCAACGTCAACTCGTTCTGGCAGCGCATCATCACCGGCGCGCTGATCATCATCATCGTCTATTTCGACGGGTTGCGCCGCCGCGGCGGCAAGTAACCCACCCTCTGGTGGATTTGCCGGCCCTGATCGTTCGATGGGCCGGCAACACCATGACTTGATTGGATCAAAGCATGAAAGCCGTTGTCTGCCGCTCACCCGGCGACCTTGTTCTTGAAGACCATCAGGCGCCCGGCGCACCGTCTCCCGGCTGGGCGCTGGTCGCGGTCAGCCATGTCGGCATCTGCGGCACCGACTACCATATCTTCGAAGGCAAACATCCGTTCCTCGCCTATCCCCGCATCATGGGCCACGAGGTATCGGGAACCATCGTGGAGACAGGCGCCGGTGTCGATCTCGCCGTTGGTGAGCCGGTGGTCATCAACCCCTATCTCGCCTGCGGCAAATGCATCGCCTGCCGGCAAGACAGACCCAATTGCTGCGTCAGGATCGAAGTGCTCGGCGTCCACCGCGACGGCGCCATGTGCGAACAGATCCTGGTGCCGGCGCAAAACCTCTATCCGGCCAATGGCCTGTCGCTGGCCGACGCAGCCGCCGTCGAATTCCTGGCCATCGGCGCGCATGCGGTGCGCCGGGCGCGGGCCGAACCAGGCGCGCGCACGCTGGTGATCGGCGCCGGCCCGATCGGTCTCGGCACAGCCATTTTCGCGCGCATCGCCGGCCTCGACGTGAGCCTGCTCGACATGAGCAGCGAAAGGCTAGGCTTCGCGGCAAGCGAACTCGGCTTCTCGGTCCTTGATGGTTCGCAAGCAGCAGCGGCCGATCTGGTTCGCGAAGCAACCGACGGCGAAGGCTTCGATGTGGTCTTCGACGCCACCGGCAACACCCAGTCGGTGCAATCGGCCTTCGCCCATGTCGCGCATGCCGGCACGCTGGTTCTGGTCAGTGTCGTCAAGGACGACATCAGCTTCTCCGATCCCGAATTCCACAAGCGTGAGATGACGCTGATCGGCAGCCGCAATGCCTTGCGTGCCGACTTCGATCATGTTGCCGCCTCGATCCGTGAAGGCGCCGTGCCATTGGCGAAGCTCGTCACCCACAGAACGACGCTTGCCGATACGCCGTCCGATCTCGCCCGCTGGGCACATGAAAAGTCCGGCCTGATCAAGGCCGTCATCGAGATCGGCTGAAACTACAGCGCCGACAACTTCAACTCCACCCGCTCGGCGGGAAAACGCGATTCCGAAAACTGGATCGGTTGGCCGTCGGGCGTGACGTTGACGGCAACCGTGACCAGCACGATAGCGCCCGGCTGCAGGTCGAGGTCGGCGAGGTCGGCTGCATCCGCATGGCGCGCCGACAGCACCGTCGATTGCCGGAGATAGTCGTCGATGCCGAAGCGCGCCAGCGATGCGGTGATCGACCCGGTTTGCGCCATCGCGGCATCGATCCCGGCAAAGCGTTTGGCATCGAACCAGCCGGCGGCACGCGAAACCGCCCGCCCATCGGCTTCGCCGCGTGTCTCCAGGCGTATCACATCAGCGCCCTTCGCAAGCCCAAGGCCCTCGGCGACACGCCGGCTCGCCGGCTCGACCGTCGACGCGAGCAGCACGATATGCCGCTCGGATGTCTGCCCTTGCAGGCCGGTCGAGAAGCGCGTGCGCGCGCCGATCGGGTAAGACAGCCGTTTGCGTGACAGCACGAAAGTGCCGCGTCCTTGCTCTGCCCGAAGCACGCCTTCCTGGACAAGGGCCGATATGGCGCTGCGCACCGTGTGGCGGTTGACGCCGTAGCGTTCGGCCAGCGCGACCTCGGGCGGGAGTGCCGCATTCTCGGCAAAGTCGCCAACGGCAATCGACTGCAAGATCTTGTCGGCGATCTGGCGCCACAGCGAAACGCCGCTGCGCCGCTCAATACTGTCGGCCGCCTGATGCCCAATCATCCTTTGCCCCCGGTCTTCCAACGTCTGTCATCCACCCGTCATGGACACACGTTAGATAATAGGTATAATTTGTATAGTTGTCTATATCAATAGACAAATTTAGCAACGAGGAATATTGCCGATGCGAGGACAGGAAGCACGGGACCAGGCCGGCCGCAAAGCCGCCATGGCAACACTGGCGCAATCCAGCGGCGACGATATCGTCCAGCTCTGGAACGTGTCGGGCCTGCCCGTCGAAGCCGAATTGCTGCGCGGCCCCGAAACCGGGCTGGTCACCATGCGTGGCCGCATCGGCGGCGGCGGCGCGCCCTTCAATGTCGGCGAGGCCACCGTCACCCGCGCCACCGTGCGGCTGGCATCCGGTCAGGTCGGCCATTGCTACGCGCTTGGCCGCGACAAGCAGAAGGCCAGGTTGGCGGCGATCGCCGATGCGCTTTGGCAGGACCCCGCCCATCGTCATGAGGTCGAGACCAGGCTCATCGCCCCGCTACAGGCGACACTGACCGAGCAGCGAGAGAAGCGCCGCGCCGAGACGGCGGCGACGAAGGTCGATTTCTTCACCATGGTTCGCGGAGAAGACTAATGGACGTTTCAACGCAAGCAATCGACGGCGGCTTTGCCGACCCGGTGTTCAATGCCCAGACCGTCTTTCGCGCCGTCATGGACGCGATGGCGCGGCCAGGCATGGTGCAGCCTTTGCCGGCCTTCGCCCGCCCGCCGGCGCCGCTGACGGCGACCGCCGGCGCCATCGCCCTGGCGCTTTGCGACAACGACACGCCGCTCTGGCTCGACCCTGCCCTGCAGGCCTCGGCTGCGGTGAAAACCTGGCTTGGCTTCCACAGCGGCGCGCCACTGGCCAACACGCCGGCCGACGCGCATTTCGCGCTGATCGCCTCACCCGCCGAAATGATGGCGCTCGACGGCTTTTCGCAAGGCACGCAGGACTATCCCGATCGCTCCACCACGCTCATCCTGCAGGTGAGCGACCTCACTTCCGGTGCGCCGCTGCTGCTTCAAGGTCCCGGCATCGAGGCAAGCGCGACGATCGCGCCGGCGGCGATGCCGCGTCACTTCGTCGAGCAGTGGAAGCAGAATATCAAGCGCTTCCCGCGCGGCATCGACATCATCCTGGCCGCACCGGACGGCATCGCCTGCCTGCCGCGCACGACCCGCATCAAGACAATGGAGGCTTAAGATGTATGTCGCGGTAAAAGGCGGAGAAGCCGCGATTGCGAACGCCCACAGCCTGCTCGCCGACCGGCGGCGCGGCGACCGGTCGGTGCCGGCGCTGCGGCTCGACCAGATCGTCGAGCAGCTGGCGCTCGGCGTTGACCGGGTAATGAGTGAAGGCTCGCTTTACGACCGTGAGCTGGCCGCGCTCGCCATCGTCCAGGCACGCGGCGACATGATCGAGGCGATCTTCTTGGTTCGTGCCTATCGGACGACGCTGCCGCGCTTCGGCTATTCCAAACCGATCGACACTGCCACGATGCTGGTCGAACGGCGCGTGTCGGCGACCTACAAGGATCTTCCCGGCGGCCAGTTGCTCGGCCCGACATTCGATTACACGCACCGCCTGCTCGACCCCGAGCTTGCCGCCGGTGCCGATGTCGCCGAGCCCCTGCAGCGCGCCACTGAGGCAGAAGCCATGCCGCGTGTCTCGGCGATCCTTGCCCGCGAAGGCCTGATCGAGCCGGATGGCGACATGCCGCTGGATCATGTCCCGGGTGACATCACCCGCGAGCCACTCGAATTCCCGATGGCCCGCGACATCCGCCTGCAGGCGCTGTCACGTGGGGACGAGGGTTTCCTGCTGGCGCTCGGCTATTCCACCCAGCGCGGCTATGCCCGCAACCATCCCTTTGTCGGCGAGATACGCATCGGCGAGGTCGAGCTGGAACTCGACGTGCCCGAACTGCCTTTCGCCGTGCCGCTCGGCACGGTGCGTGTCACCGAATGCCAGATGGTCAACCAGTTCAAGGGTTCGGCCAAGGCGCCGCCGCAGTTTACGCGCGGCTATGGTCTGGTCTTCGGACAGAGCGAGCGCAAGGCGATGGCCATGGCGCTCTGCGACCGGGCGCTGCGTGCCACCGAACTCGGCGAAGATGTCGTCGCCGCCGCACAGGACGAGGAATTCGTCATCTCGCATTCCGACAATGTCCAGGCAACCGGCTTCGTCGAGCATCTGAAATTGCCGCACTATGTCGACTTCCAGGCCGAACTCGATCTCGTGCGCCGCATGCGCGCAGAATACGACGCCCGTGAAAATCCCGGCAGGGTTGAAGATAAGAGGGAGGCTGCGGAATGACCACGCAACCGACAGA
>JBDSLV010000174.1:0-12546 GCA_039916205.1 Mesorhizobium sp.
ACCAGGGCCAGGACGTGCTGTTCTTCGTCGACAACATCTTCCGCTTCACGCAGGCGGGTTCGGAAGTGTCGGCTCTGCTCGGCCGTATCCCGTCGGCCGTGGGCTATCAGCCGACGCTGGCCACCGACATGGGCATGCTGCAGGAACGCATCACCACTACCACCAAGGGCTCGATCACGTCCGTGCAGGCGATCTACGTGCCGGCCGACGACTTGACCGATCCGGCGCCTGCGACCTCGTTCGCCCACCTTGACGCGACGACGACGCTCAACCGCGCCATCGCCGAAAAGGGCATCTATCCGGCCGTCGATCCGCTGGATTCGACCTCGCGCATGCTCGACCCGCTGGTCGTCGGCGACGAGCACTATGGCGTCGCCCGCCAGGTGCAGTCGATCCTCCAGCGCTACAAGTCGCTGCAGGACATCATCGCCATCCTGGGCATGGACGAGCTGTCGGAAGAGGACAAGCAGACGGTGGCCCGCGCCCGCAAGATCGAGCGCTTCCTGTCGCAGCCGTTCTTCGTCGCTGAAGTGTTCACCGGTGCGCCTGGCAAGCTGGTCGACCTCGCCGACACCATCAAGGGCTTCAAGGGCCTCTGCAACGGCGACTATGATCACCTTCCGGAAGCGGCCTTCTACATGGTTGGCGGCATCGAGGAAGCGGTCGAGAAGGCCCAGCGCCTGGCGGCTGAAGCTGCTTGATAAGAGATAACGGACCCGAATACGCCTGAGGCGATCGGGTCCGTCTTAATGGGTTGAACGGGTAGAATAATGGCTGAAGCTTTCAAGTTCGAACTGGTTTCGCCGGAACGCCTGCTGGTTTCCGAGCAGGTCGAGTCGGTTGTCATTCCGGGTGCCGAAGGCGAGATGACCGTCATGGCCAACCATGCGCCGGTCATGACCACAATCAAGCCGGGCGTCGTCACGGTGAAGACCGCTTCTGGCGCTGAAGAGCGTTATGTGGTGTTCGGCGGCTTCGCCGACATCGTTCCGGCCGGCTGTACGCTGCTGGCGGAATCGGCGGTTGCGGTGAAGAACGTCGACCGCGCCGACCTTGCCCGCCGCATCCAGGAAGCCAAGGAAGACGCCGCCGACGCCAAGGACGATCAATCGCGCAGCAAGGCAGAGCAATTCCTTAGCCAGCTTACCACGCTGGAAGGCGCTATCCTGCCAGCCTGAAATTCAATTCGGATGGCAGAATGAAAAGCGGGGCCTTGCCTCGCTTTTTTGTTTGTTGAGCAATCGATTTGGCCGCCGGCTTAGGTTGTCTCAATTCCAGGCCGATTGCCGTCTATGCCGAGCGCGGCGAAGGCCAGGGTTGGACCGTCACGTCGCAGATGGACGAGATGGACAGCCACAAGTTCAATCAGCGTCTGGCGTTCGGCATGATCCCTGGCGAAGCCGGCGATGTCGAATACTGCCGTCACGGTTTCATTCGCGGGTAGCTGCTGACTCAAAAGCGCTGTCAGGGCAGCGTCGAGCGGATCGGTGAAATGGCCTTCCGGCAAGGTCTTGCCGCGTGCCGCGCAGGCGGCAATCCAGGCTGCCACCACCAACGTGAGATGGACCAGTTCCGTGCCGGCCTCGAGGCATTCCAAGGCCGAGGCGACAATACGCTGCGGCAGTTTCTGGCTGCCGTCATTGGCGATCTGTGCAGTTCGGTGGGCAAGTGCGGTGTTCGAGAAGCGCTGGGCGAGTTCAGCCGTATAGGCATTCGTGTCGAGCCCGGCGTCCTCGGGTAGCGTGGAGGCCGCTTCCGTCCAAAGCGCATCGACAAACTGCCGTATCGCCGGATCGGCGAAGGCGCGGTCGACTGTCGCATGGCCGCTGAGCAGGCCTAGATAGGCGATCGCCGAATGCGCGCCGTTGAGGAGCCTGAGCTTCATGTCCTCGAACGGCCGGACGTCGTCGACCATGGTGACGCCGAATTGTTCCCAGGCCGGCCGTCCGTTTGGAAAGCGGTCTTCGATCACCCATTGGCTGAATGGCTCGGTCATGACAGGCCAGGCATCCTCGACGCCAAGCTGGCCGGCGATGCGCGCCCTGTCGGCATTGGTGGTCGCGGGCACGATGCGGTCGACCATGCTTGAGGGGAACGCCACCTCGTCGGTGATGTAGCGGGCGAGTCCGGCATCGCTCGCTAGCTTGGCATCGTGCGTCGCGGAGAGGGCCTCACGTAAAGCAGCAAACTCCACCAGCAGCCGATGCAGCGTCTCGCCATTGGCGGGGAGATTGTCGCAGCACAGGACGGTAAAGGGCTGAATGCCCGCCGCACGGCGACGGGCAAGTGCTTCAGTCAGAAATCCATGCGCGGTCCTCGGCGTGCCGGGCTTGGCCAAATCATGGACAATGTCGGGATGGGCAGCGTCCAGTCCACCTCCCGCCGCACGCAGATAGGCCTTTTCGGTGATCGTCAGCGTGACGATGCGGGTGCGTGGGTCGGCCAGCGCGGCAAGCACGGCACCAGGGCTTTCTGGTGCCACCAGCATTGTTCCGATCGAACCGATAACCGCAAGCCTTTCCTCGCCGCTGCTGCGGATCGCCAGTGTGTAGAGTCCGTCCTGCGGCGCCAGTGCGTCGCGGGTGTCGGCGCTGCGCAGCGAGACGCCAACGATGCCCCAGCCGGTCTCTCCGGCCGCAAGACAATCGTCGATATAGGCGGCCTGATGGGCGCGGTGGAAAGCGCCGACGCCGAGATGGACAATGCCTGGCGTGACAGCGGCGCGGTCATAGCGCGGAGTGGCGACTTGCTCCGGCAAGGACCGCAGGATCTTGTCGGACAGAGAACCGATCATCATGGCACCAAACAGGTTGAGAGCTTCAGGTCGTGTTGCATCGAGTTGTCCCAACGCTGCTTGTCGCAAAGCGGCGTAACACCTGTTTCACGCTGCCGCAAGGATGCCTGTTTCGCCGGGCACGTTGACACCGCATCCGCCCGACCGTACCGATGTCGAGCGTGGAAGGAGCCGCCTTTTCCATGGTCGCACTCACCGATCCGGACCTGCTTTTCCCGGCCGAAGCGTCCTCTCGCTCGCTTGCCCGCGACCTCTACGCTGGCGTCAAGGATTTGCCCATCGTCAGCCCGCATGGTCACACCGATCCCCGCTGGTATGCGCTGAACGAGCCTTTTCCTGATCCATCGCAACTGCTGATCGTGCCGGACCATTACATTTTCCGCATGCTTTTCAGCCAGGGGATCCGCCTGGAGGACCTCGGCGTTCCGACCCTTCACGGGTCATCGGTGGAGACCGACGGCAGAGTGATCTGGCGGCGTTTCGCCGAGAACTATTTTCTCTTTCGCGGCACGCCAACCCGGCTGTGGTTCGACCATGTGCTTGCGCATCTGTTCGGCATCGACGAACCGCTCAACGCGACATCGGCGGATCGGCACTACGACACGATCGCGGCACTGCTGCAGCGCGACGACTATCGCCCGCGCCCCCTTTTTGAACGCTTCAACATCGAGGTGATCGCGACGACCGAAGGCGCGCTCGACGATCTCAAATGGCACAAGATGATCCGCGACAGCGGCTGGCCGGGCAAGGTTGTTACCGCCTATCGGCCGGATGCGGTTGTCGATCCGGATTTCGAAGGGTTTTCGGCCAATCTCGACCAGCTTGGCGAAATCACCGGTTGCGAGACTGGCAACTGGGCTGGCTATCTCGATGCCCATCGCCAGCGCCGGGCGTTTTTCAAGAGTTTCGGCGCGACATCATCCGATCATGGGCATCCGACGGCGGAGACTGCGAATCTTACGGCGGCAGCGGCCGAAGAGTTGTTCAACCGCATTCGCCAGGGCTCGGATGACGAGCGCGAAAAACGGCTGTTCCGCGCCCAGATGCTGACCGAGATGGCCAAGATGAGCCTCGACGACGGCCTCGTCCTGCAGATTCATCCAGGTTCACTGCGCAATCACTCGCCCTCTGTCTTCGCGAAATTCGGCAGGGACAAGGGTTTCGATATCCCAACCAAAACGGATTATGTGACAGCCCTGAAGCCGCTTCTCTACTGCGTCGGGCTGGAGCGTGATCTGACGGTCATCCTCTTCACGCTCGACGAAACCAGCTATGCGCGCGAGTTGGCGCCACTCGCCGGCGTCTATCCGGCGCTGAAGCTCGGGCCGGCATGGTGGTTCCATGACAGCCCTGAAGGCATGCGCCGGTTTCGCGAGATGACGACGGAAACAGCCGGATTCTACAACACGGTCGGCTTCAACGACGACACCCGCGCCTTTCCGTCGATCCCGGCCCGTCACGACGTGGCGCGCCGCGTCGACTGCGCCTTCCTGGCACGGCTCGTCGCCGAGCATCGGCTTGGCGAAAGCGAGGCGCACGAGCTTGCACGGGAACTGGCCTACACGCTGGCGAAGAAGGCATACCGGCTCTGAGCCTGAAATGGGCTGATTGCGCATTGAGGAGTTGGCGATGACCGGGACAAAAATGTTCGCGCATGCCGGCGAGGCCGCTTGGTCACCGACGCCGGATGGCAACAGGCGGCGCGTTCTCTTGCATACCGGTGAGTTGATGATGGTCGAATTCGGTTTCGACAAGGGCGGCGTCGGCGCCCTGCATTCGCATCCTCATGTCCAGGTAAGCTATGTCGCCGAAGGCCGCTTCGAGGTGACCATCGACGGCCGCACCGAGACCCTGGAAACGGGCGGCAGTTTCATCGTCCCGTCGAACCTGGTGCATGGCGTCAGGGCGCTGGAGGCAGGCCGGCTGGTCGACAGCTTTACGCCCCACCGTGCCGATTTCCTGACGGTGTAGATATCAGAGATCTCTTGGAAACGAAGAGGCCCGCGCCTCAAGAGAGACGCGGGCCTGTTGCCTGGGCGCTTGCGCGCCGCGGTACTACATACATGGCCGCAGGATGCGAGACTGCCGGATCATAGTGAAGATAGGTTTAACGCGCTTGTATCAGCATGGTCTCGGCGGCCAGTCGCGAGCAGGCGATGCGTGGCTTCAAGAATGACCTCGACTGGCGTGTCGGCGATGTTGCCAAACCGCCCGCGCCGTGGCGCCATGACCACCTCGACCGTGTTCGACAGTGGCCGCCAGCGCTCGATGTTGGCGCCGTGGTTGACGATAACAGCCGGCGTCATCACCGTGGCCATCAAATGCGCCAGTCCGCCCTCCATGCCGACATAGGCCTCGGCCATCTCGCCAAGCGCAAGCAGCAGATCGCCGAACGCCTCGATATCCAGGCCAAGCTCGGGACCGACCATCGACAGACGGCTTTCCTTCGCGGCCAAGGCCTGTGGTGCCGGTCCATTGCCCGGCGTTACCAGATACTGCACCTGGTAACCGGTATCGATGAGATTGGCCGCTATGGCGGCGATCTGGGCCTCGCTCATGAACTTGTTGCCCCTGGCGTTGCCGCCAAGAAGAACAAGCGGACGATCGTCGCTTCCCTTGATTCGCCGGGCCAGGTCTCGCGCGGCCCGCGGAACATCCAGCCGATGGTCGAATGGCAGGTGCCTGCCAGCCAGCCGCTCGATCTGCCGATGGTAGCGCCAGGCATTGTGCTCGGGTCGCGGTGCCCATCCGGCGCTCCAGCGCGATGACAGGATATGGCCGGCGAAATTGGGCTCGTAGTGAATGCCACGACCCAGCAACCGCAATCTGGTGGCTATCAGCGTCGGCACGCGTGTGCGGAGGTCGATGACCGTGGCTTGCCTGCCGCGGGTCGCGAATTCGGCCAGAATCGCGGAAAGCGGCACCAGCGTCCTGAAGTCATCGACGAGAGGCGCGGCGTGCTTGCGCAAAACGCCGGTGAGAGAGGATTTGCGTATGCTGCCATAGACGATGTGGCTGTGCGGGAAGGCGGTTCTGGCCGCGCGCAGTGCCGGTATTCTGAGCAATCCGTCGCCCAGGGCGTCGTTGCGGACGTAGAAAATCAGCAGGTCTGCGGATGAATCCATGGCCAAGGCGCAATCCACGAGCCGCGCGACGACAGCGGTCGGGCGTGAGAATGGACGGTCCCGATCCAAGGCGTCTGGCCCGGCTGCCACACCGTGGATACTGAGGCGAGCGCAGCAAGTCAAAGATGAACCGCGGCGCAATGTTTGTGGTCGGATTGCGGGTTCGGTTTCAGCAAGGTCTGGCCTCGGCGCGGCTGATGGCTTAGTGACCTTGGCAACATCCGCGCGGCGGTGGATGGCATTGGAGACGACGCTTGAACACAGACCGGCAAGCCACAAACCAACTTGCCGGGCGGGTGGATAGCGTCCGCCACGACATTCCGGCGGTCTTGGCCGCGACCATGGGTTTTGCATGATGCGGAATTCGGCGGTGGGCCCGGCGGCGGATGGGCGCGACGCCAAGCGGCGTGTCCTGAAGGACGTGTTCGGCTTCGATGATTTTCGCCCCGGACAGGATGCAGTGATCCAGGCGCTGCTGGCCGGGCGCCACGTGCTGGCGGTGATGCCGACAGGCGCTGGCAAGTCGCTGTGCTACCAGGTCCCGGCGCTGGTCCTGGGCGGGCTCACCGTCGTCGTTTCACCATTGGTGGCGCTGATGCAGGACCAGGTCGCGGCATTGCGCCTTGCCGGCGTGGCCGCCGACACGATCAACTCCTCGATCGACCGCGATGCCAATGTCGCCGCATGGCGCCGCGTCGCGGCGGGGCAGACGCGGCTGCTCTATCTCGCGCCGGAGCGGTTGATGACCGAGCGCATGCTCGATGCGCTTTCCAGGCTCGATGTCCGCCTGATCGCCATCGACGAAGCGCATTGCATCTCGCAATGGGGGCCGGCATTCCGCCGCGAATACGAGGACCTGTCGCGGCTGCGCGGCATCTTTCCCGATGTGCCCATCATCGCGCTGACAGCGACAGCGGACGAAGGCACGCGGGCCGACATCGACGCGAGGCTGTTCGCCGGCGACGCCGAGACGCTGGTGCTGGGTTTCGACCGGCCGAACATCAAGCTCGCCATCGAGCCCAAGCAGGACAGCAAGCGCCAGCTGCTGGACTTCGTGCAGCGCCACGCCGGTTCAAGCGGCATCGTCTATTGCCTGTCGCGCAAGAAGACGGAGGAGATCGCGGCGTTCCTCAACAAGAACGGTATCACCGCGCTCGCCTATCATGCCGGCATGAGCAAGGAAGCGCGCGATTCCAACCAGAACAGTTTCATGACCCTGTCCGGCGTGGTGATGGTGGCGACCATCGCCTTCGGCATGGGCATCGACAAGCCAGATGTCGCCTATGTCTTCCACACCGACCTGCCGGGCAGTCTCGAAGCCTATTATCAGGAAATCGGGCGCGCCGGCCGCGATGGGCGGCCAGCCGAGGCGCATATGCTGTTTGGCCTTGGTGACATCCGCATGCGCAGGCTGTTCATCGATGACGAGGACACGGCGGCGGAGCATAAAAGGCGATCGCATGGCCGGCTCAACACCTTGATCGGCTATTGCGAGGCGGCGCAGTGCCGCCGCCAGATCCTGCTCGGCTATTTCGGCGAAAGTGCATCACCTTGCGGCAATTGCGACAATTGCCTGGACACCGCGCCGCGCGCCGATGGCGGAGCGGAGGCGCGCATCATCCTGGCGGCGGTCGCTGAAACCGGCGAACGGTTTGGTGCGACCCATGTCATCGATGTTCTGCGCGGCAATGAAACAGAGAAGATCCTGGCCAGGGGTCACCACAGGCTCGCGAGTTTCGGCGCCGGAGCGGCGCATAAAAAGGAACTCCTGATGTCGCTGATCCGTCAGCTCGTCGCTGGTGGTTTCCTGATGCCGGATCCCGAGGGACATGGCGGCCTGGCCATAGCAGAAGCGGGCCATGCGCTCAGCCGTGGCGACGTGCCGTTCCACTATCGCGTCGAGGCGCCGCGCGGCAAGACGCGCCGCGGCGAGGCGCAAACCGTGGTTTTGGAAGGTCATGAGGCTTCGCTGCTTGCCACGCTGAAGACCGTGCGGCTGCGGCTGGCCAAGGAGCGCCAGGTGCCGGCCTACGTGATCTTCTCCGACCGGACGCTGATCGACATGGCCGAGCGGGCGCCGGGCGATCTCGACGCCTTCGCCGAGGTCAATGGCGTTGGCGCGGCCAAGCTCAAGGATTTCGGCCGGGTCTTCCTGCGTGCGATCGCGGAGCACGGGGCATCGGGTTCAGCCTAATATCGGTCAGCTTATGCGCTTGAGCAGGCCGAACATCCGCTCAAACATCTTGCCATAAGGTGGGCGCAACAACCCGCTGCCGCTCAGCCTGGACTGCACGAAAACCGGCTTCTCCTTGCTGAAGGTGCGAAACCCCCATTCGCCATGATAGGCGCCCATGCCGCTGGCGCCGACGCCGCCGAAAGGCTGCCGCTCCTGCACCAGATGCAGCATGCAGTCGTTGATGGTGACGCCACCAGAAATGGTCTCGCGCAGGATGCGCTGGCGATTGCCGCGATCCTGCCCGAACCAGTAGAGCGCCAGCGGCCGGTCCGCCCGGTTCACATGGTCGATGGCATCGTCGATCCCGGCATATTCGAGGATCGGCAGCACCGGCCCGAAAATCTCTTCGCGCATCAGCCGCAGGTTCGGGCCGGCATTGCGGACCAGGGTTGGAAGCAGCTTGCGGCTGTTGGTGCCGAAGGCTTCGTTGGCCGGATTGATTTCGGTGACATCGGCGCCGGCCTCGCGAGCCTCGGCGATCATGTCGCGCAGGCGCTGGTAGTGCCGGTCGCTGACGATGGCGGTGTAATCAGGGTTATCGCGCAATGTCGGATAAAGCCGTGCCACGGCGGCGCCAAGTTTTGTGGCGACGGTCTCGGCCTGACCCTTCGGCACCAGCAGATAGTCCGGCGCGATGCAGGTCTGCCCGGCATTGAGGAGCTTGCCATAGGCGATGCTGGACGCGGCGGCGTCGAGGTCGGCGGAGGCATCGAAGATCGCCGGCGACTTGCCGCCGAGTTCGAGCGTGACGGGAGTGAGGTTAGCGGCAGCAGCCAATGCCACCTGGCGGCCGACAGCGGTGGAGCCGGTGAACAGCAGGTGGTCGAACGGCATCGACACGAATGTCTTTCCAACCTCGGCGTCGCCGGTGATGACGCTGAGTTCGTCGGCCGCGAAATGCTCGGCGGCGAGTTTTGCCAGCAGGTCGGAAAAGGCCGGCGTCAGTTCGGATGGCTTGACCAGCACGCGGTTGCCGGCGGCAAGGGCAGCCGTCACCGGCGCGATGGCGAGCTGGAACGGATAGTTCCAGGGCGACACGACGCCAACCACGCCAAGCGGCTGCGGAACGAGGCGATTTCTGCCCGGCAGGAACGGCAGGCTGGTGGCGACGCGGCGCTCACGCATCCATCCCGCCACATGCGCCAGTGCGTGGTGGATGCCGGCGCGGACGACAAACAGTTCGGCAAGCCGTGTCTCATGCGCGGAGCGGCCGCCGAAATCGGCATCGATCGCCGCGCAAATGTCAGGCTCATGCCGTTCGGTCAGCGCCAGCAGGCGCTTGAGGCGATCCTTTCGGATATCGATGCCTGGAAAGGGCTGCGCCTCGAAGGCCGCACGCTGCATTGCGAACCGCTCGCCGAGAGCATCCTGTCTGACCTGCAGCATCGTGTCCTCCCGTATCGTCTGGGGCAAGCTTACATCGCACCGCGCCAGGGAACCAGCGGTGGGCCACTACCGCAGGGGAAGGTGCGGGCAGGGAATTGCCCTCGGGTCAAAGCAAACGTATTCCTTCCGAGGGCTGTCGTCGTTTGACCGCAGGGCGTTGGCGAGCAACAGCCCCCTCGGGACGTAACCGGATAGTGCTGGAGGCCAAACGTGGACGAAAGCCGGCAAGGTATCATCGCGCAGCGATACGGACCTGTTGTGACGCCGGACATGCTGCCCGGCGATGACGGGGCCAACATCAACGGTCCATCGCTGGTCAAGGTGCCTGACTGGGTGCCGGACGGGCTCGGCCGCTATCATCTCTACTTCGCCCACCATACCGGCACGTACATTCGCATGGCGTATGCGGATTGCGTGCAGGGGCCGTGGCGGATTCACCCCGGCGGGGTTCTGTCACTCGGCCAGTGTCCGTTTGTCGAGGGGCATATTGCGTCTCCTGATGTCCATATCGATCAGCAGAATCGTCGCTTTGTGATGTATTTTCACGGCCCGACACAAAGCGGGCAAGGCCAGACCACCTTTGCCGCGACATCCGTGAACGGCCTGCATTTCGAGCCCCGTTCCGAAGCGCTCGGGCCTTCCTACGCGCGGATCTTCTGGCATGACGGCTGGTGGTATGGGCTTTTCGGGACAATTGCGATTTCTGTCAGCCGCTCAAGGGACGGCATATCAGGTTTCATCAAGGGTCCGGTCGTGCTGCCACCGTTGCGCGGGCATATTTCCCCACGACATCTTGCCGTCCAGAAATGCGGCCATCTGCTGAGGGTCTATTACACCCGCCGGGGCGACGCGCCGGAGCGTATCCTTCACGGCACGATCGATCTTGCCGGGGATTGGCTGACGTGGAAGGTGCAGGGTCAAACCGAACTGCTGCGGCCCCTGACGAATTTCGAGGGAGCGGATCTCCCTGTCACCCGCAGCAGGAACGGCCTGGCACCGGGCAGGGAGAACGCATTGCGGGATCCCGCTGTCTTCGAGGAAGACGGCCGGACATGGCTGTTCTATGCGGTTGCCGGCGAGAGCGGCATTGCCTTGGCAGAAATCCGCTCAACTGAAGCCGAGATCGAGCGACGCCCCGCCCTGACAGCCCAGTCCAGGCGATTGCTTCGCCGCCTTCGTCGAATTGTGTCGCGCGGCCTCAAGGGTGGAATGAAGCCTCAAACGCGAATCTTCATCGCGGGTTGCGCCCGCAGCGGCACCACGCTCGCCAGGAGTTTGATGTCGTGCTTTGACGATATCCATGTCCACGGCCAAGAAGCCCGGTACAAGCTCTTCGACCGGCTGGAGCGCCGCGGGGAAACCAGTCTTGTCGTCAAGCGCACGGGAGGGTGCCACGCGGAATTGGCGGATCTGCCGGCTTCCGTCAAACTGATCTATTGTGTGCGGCACCCTTTCGACGTGCTGACCAGCTCTCATCCAGAAACGGTTGGCCTGCGCCGCTTTCACGTCACCACCGAGCGCTGGGAAGCGGAGTATGACGGGCTGATACGGCTGCGAAAGGTTCAGCCGGAGAGGAACATCCTTATCCTGCGCTACGAAGACCTAATCGCCGAGCCAGACGCTGCCCAGCGGAACATCGCCGGCCTGTGCGAGCTTTCTTCAAAGCTTCGTTTCAGCGAGGATCCGAACAATCAGATCCGGACGGCGTCGCTGAGAAAATGGGAAAGGAACGAGGCATTCCGGACCTATCTCCATGGCCTACCGCCCGAATTTCTCGCCCGCGTCGAACGCTTCTGCGAAGAATTCGGCTATGAGATGCCCGAGTGGCATCTGTCACCGGGGATCGAGGGACAAGCTATTGCTGCCAGAAGCTCACCAAGCTGAGGCAGCGCCACCAACTCGGCTTGGTTTCCTAAAGCGGTAGCGGTGAACCATCTAAGCTCAGTGTGTTCCTCATCCACAAGGCGCGGGGCGCCGCACCACTTGTCGACTTGGTAAACGTGGAACGTGGCGAGTGCGTCGGGTAAGCCCTCTGTTGTGATTTTTCCCGCAAACTGCCAGCGCTCTGGTGTCACGCCAATTTCTTCTATCAACTCGCGGCACATCGCCGTTGCGGCGTCTTCGCCATCTTCAATGTGGCCGCCGGGGGGGCTCCAACAATTAGGATGCACCTTGCGCGTAGGACTTCGTCTTGCAAGGAGAACGGTTCCGTTCTGGACTAGGACGCCCAGCGCGATATCGGCATATATTCTTCCCCCGTTCATCGACATCGGGCGGATACTGGCTGTCGCTACGTCTCTTTGCAAGGACGGGTATAGGAGCGTCACTGCCCATCTTTATTCGGTGCGGCCTGCTGCAAAACCGGGTGGAAAATTGCAAAATCACGCGACCGCTACAATGGCCTAGCCGGCATTTAAGCACCGAATGGCGGAGAGGGAGGGAGAAGAACCCACAAATCCTCTCATACACGCTTTCAAAGGCTTAGGGCAGTTCGCAAACCCGGAAGCTAACGAAAATGTACCAGAAGTCTGTACCAGAGCCAGTGGAATGTGCGCCAATTGAAATTTTCGGTCAAAATTTTCCCACCAATTTACAACCGATAGAGCGGCTTTGCCCTCCACCAATTTCGAAATGAGCCCGAAATTCAGCCAAGACCTTTGTGGCCGTTTTGGCGGCCATACGGCCGCATTCCATTTTCTCGGAGGGATTGGAAGAAGATGCGGCCCAAGGCCCAATATGCCCGTTTATTCGGAAAGGCAGTGATCCTGCTATCAGGGAAAGGGATAGTTCGTAGCCGGCCCAAAGGCTCAGGCCAACGTTCCGGACTGATCTTCGCAAGGTAGATGCCCGTACTTCTTCCTGGGCGAGTGAGTTCCATCGATGGGACGCCAACCAGCGATAGTTCACGCCGCGAAAGCCGTTCTACAATCCGCCCGTAGCGCCCGGCTTACTGAAAGGCCAGTATTCAACTCGGCAGGGGCAACCCGTTATCTGGAAATATAATA
>JBDSLV010000175.1:0-3804 GCA_039916205.1 Mesorhizobium sp.
GATCGGGGCTTCATGGGGTCCGTCACGGCCGAGAGCCGCGCGGAAGATTCGATCGACATGGCGCGCATCGTCTTCGGCCGCGACTTTGTCGACCGGAACTGCGTCATTCTCGGCAACGTCAACGTCAATTCGCCGCTGGTCTGGGACGCGACGATGACGACGGCATTGCGCGCCTATGCCCGCGCCAACCAGGCAGCGGTGATCGTGCCGTTCATCCTTGGCGGCGCCATGGGACCGGTAACCAATGCCGGCGCCATCGCCCAGTCGTTGGCTGAAACCATGGCCGGCTGCGCGCTGACCCAGCTCGAGCGGCCGGGCGCGCCGGTGATCTTCGGCAATTTCCTATCGTCGATGTCGCTGCGCTCGGGATCGCCGACATTCGGCACGCCGGAGCCGGCGATCGGTTCGATGGTCATCGGGCAATTGGCACGGCGGCTGAACCTGCCGCTCAGATGCTCCGGCAATTTCACCACGTCGAAACTGCCCGACGCGCACGCCATGAACGAAGGCACCATGTCGATGCTGGCGGCGGTGCATTGCGGCGCCAACTTCATCCTGCATTCGGCGGGTTTCCTCGATGGGCTTTTGTCGATGTCCTACGAGAAGTTCGTCATGGATGCTGATTTCTGCGGCGCGCTGCACACCTATCTCGATGGCGTGAAGATCGACGATAACCAGCTCGCACTCGATGCCTTCAAGGAGGTCGGGCCGGGCAGTCACTTCTTTGGCAGTGCTCATACCTTGGCGAACTACGAGACGGCATTCTGGGATTCCGAGGTTGCCGACAACGAGCCGTACGAGAAATGGCAAGCCGCCGGCTCGGAAGATGCCGCGATCCGCGCCAACCGCCGCTGGAAAAAGACATTGGCCGAGTATCAGGCGCCGCCGCTGGATGTGGCGGTCGACGAGGCGCTTCTGGATTTCATGGGCCGCAAGAAGGCCGAGGTGGCCGACGCCTGGTACTGAATTTCAACGCAGGACAACCAACAACAACACGCAGCGAACAATGCGGAAAGCGGAGGATAAAATGGCAGTCTTCAGCAGTAATGGCGATCGCGTACCGGGTACCATCGAGGCGATGGCGCAAGAGGCTTGTGCGGGACGGATGGACCGGCGCGAATTCCTGGCGCTGGCAAGCGCGTTTGGGGCATCCACGGCCCTTGCCTACGGCATGATCGGCCTCGCCGTACCGGACCACGCCTTGGCGGAGGAGCCGAAGAAAGGCGGAACGCTTCACATATCGATGTCGGTGAAAGCGCAGAAGGATCCGCGCACTTACGACTGGGTGGAACTCGCGAATATCTCGCGCTGCTGGCTGGAGCCGCTTGTGCGCTATACCCGCGAGTTCACGTTCGAACCGGTCTTGCTGGAAAGCTGGGACGTCAATGACGACGCCACCGAATACGTTCTTCACGTGCGCAAGGGCATCACCTGGAACAATGGCGATGCCTTCAACGCCGACGACGTGGTGCACAACCTGACGCGCTGGTGCGAGAAAGATACCGCGGGCAATTCCATGGCCGCACGGGTTGGGGCGCTGATCGACACCAAGACCGGCAAAGCCAGGGATGGCGCGATTACCAAGGTCGACGACAACACCGTCAAGCTGAAGCTCAGTGAACCCGATATCTCGCTGATCCCGAACTTCACCGACTATCCGGCGCTGGTCGTCCACCGTAAGTTCGATGCCGACGGCGCCGATCCTATCGCCAAGCCGATCGGTACCGGGCCATTTGAGCTCGTGTCCTACGCCGTTGGCCAGAAAGCGGTCGTCAAGCGGCGCGAGAGCGGCAAATGGTGGGGCGGCGAAGCGCCGCTCGACAGCGTGGAATTCATCGATTACGGCACCGACTTCAACGCTTCGGTGAATGCGTTCGAGTCAGGCGAGATCGATCTCAATTTCGAGTCGCCCGCCGACTTTATCGAAATACTGGACAAGATGGGGCTGGCGAAGTCCGAGGTTGCGACAGCGACCACGCTGGTTGCCCGCACCAACATCACGCACAAGCCCTACGACGACCAGCGGGTGCGCAACGCCTTGCAGATGGCCGTCGACAACAATGCCGTCCTCGAACTCGGCTATGCTGGCCGAGGGACGGTGGGTGAGAACCATCACGTCAGTCCAATTCATCCGGAATACTATCCGTTGCCCAAGAAGACGCGGGACGCGGCCGGCGCCAAGAAGCTGATGGCCGATGCCGGACAGGCGGACTTCGAACATGAGCTGATCACGATCGAGGATGACTGGCAAAAAAACACCGGCGATGCGATTGCCGGCCAGCTGCGCGATGCCGGTATCAAGGTAAAGCGGACGGTTCTGCCCGGCTCGACCTTCTGGAACGACTGGACGAAATACCCATACTCGATGACAATTTGGTACATGCGCCCGCTCGGTGTGCAGGTGCTGGCGCTTGGCTACCGCACGGGCGAGGCCTGGAATGAGTCGGCGTACGCCAACCCCGATTTTGACGCCAAGCTGAAGCAGGCCCTCTCGCTCATCGACGTGGCCAAGCGGCGCGAGGTGATGAAGGATGTCGAGCAGATCCTTCAGGATTCAGGCGTCATCATTCAGCCCTACTGGCAGAAGCTCTACAGCCACATGAACAAGAAGGTGAAAAACTACAGCGTCCACCAGACATTCGAGATGGACCTCCAGAACGTCTGGCTGGACGGCTGAGCCAGCGGCCAAGGGCGCGGGAGCAAGCGCTGCAAGATTTCATGGACCGCAAAAAAGTCGAGATGCAAGATGCGTGGTATTGATAGGGTTCTATCGTCCAGCATCCGAGGAAATGCATGAAACTGCCGCTTCTTGTTGCCATACTCTCGATAACCGCCCCAGCGGCCGCCATGGCCGGGCCTGCGTCCGACGCCGTGAAGTTCTTCTACGTTCCGGCGGTCAAGTTCGAAGCCGACGCGAAATACCGTGACCGCTTCACCGAACCGGTCACCAAACTGTTTGACCTCAACGACCAGGCGGCCAAGAAGAACCCGGACCAGGTCGCGTGCATCGATTTCGACCCCGGCCTGGATGCGCAGGATTTTGACCAGAAAATCGTCAGCAAGACATTGAAGCTGGCGGAGGTGGTTGATGGCGACGGCGCGCAGGTGACCGCGACCTTCAAACTGTTTCCGGAAGGTGACGATTCGGCGCGTGAGATGCACTGGTCCCTGAAGAAGATCGACGGCAAATGGAAGATATCGGACATTGCCTCGAAGACCAGCGACTGGACGCTCAGCCAGCTGGAATGCATGGCAGGCGAGATCCCGGAGTGAATCGATGGCCCATCTCCGCATGGCGCTGTCGATTGCCTGTCTGCTGATGATGTCGAGTGGCGTTGCCTTGGCGGAAGGCCTGCTTGGGGCGCCGCCCGCAAACGCGCCTGGCGATGCCGCACCACCGGCGACGCCTCCGGTGGGGTGGTCACCGCCCGGCAGCACGCCGGCCGCGCCGATACAGCCGGGCTCGCCGACGGCGGTTGTCAGGCCTTTCTACGATCAGGTCGGGCTTGAGATCGATCCGGCGGAGCGAGGCCATTTCATCGATCCGGCAAAGACCGTGCTCGACAAGAGTGATGCGCTGCGCAAATCCGGGCAGGGCGAGTGTCTCGATGCCAACATGGCGCTGGACAATGCCGACTATGACAAGGCCGAAATCGACAAGAGCCTGAAAACCCTGGAGGCGGTCAAAGGCGACGAGGCCAAGGTCATTGTCGCCTTCGTCGTATCAGGCAATCCGCATCGGCTGGAATGGAAATTGAAGAAGGTCGATGGCGACTGGAAGATATCGGACCTCTTGTCGGTGAC
>JBDSLV010000176.1:0-8484 GCA_039916205.1 Mesorhizobium sp.
TCCCGTTGACCGGCCTGTCGATAACCGGTTGGGGGAAGCGGTTCTCAAGCACCATCAATGCGGCCGGTCCCAAAGGGCTCCAGCCGCAGATGGCGAGCAACAAAACCGACGCTATGATGCATGCCCGTCCCAGGCGGGATCTACCGAGGAGCACGGCAAGAATGCCGATCAGACCGAGGAGCGCGACAAGATTGGAAGGGAGGAGGAAAAACTCGATGAGCTTGGAGATGACGAAAAACATCACGCTCTCGCGCACGCATTTGACAACCGGCGGGCTTCAGACGTGAGAGATAACCCTCGCCTTCGCTGGCATTTCGGCATTCGTCTGCTGCATTGGCTGACCGTGATCGCGCTCACCGCGCAAATCGCCATTGCCTTCGGACCGATGAACGGGCCGGGGATGGCGACGATGAACTGGCTTCCGCTCCACATGTCGATCGGCGTGACGCTCCTTGCCATCATTGTCCTAAGGCTTTGCTGGCGCACCTTCACTCAGCCCCCCGTGAGGCAACCCTCACGGTTCGTGCGGTTTGCGACTGCTTTTTTCCACGTGTTTCTTTACGTCATGATTCTTGCCGTCCTAATAACGGGATGGCTGGGCTACCGGCCAATGCCTTTCATGCCTCCCGCACGGCTATTCGCCAGTCTGCCCATGCCGTTGGCGCCATCCGTCGGCGCGCTCTCGGCAAGGGCTTTCACGTTCGTCCATGCAAAGCTGGTCTGGATATTGCTTGGACTTGTCGGTGTTCACGTCCTGGGTGCTTTGGTGCATTTCGTGCTGCTTCGCGATGGTGTCATGCGCACCATGTTCTTTGGGCGGCCGGACATCGCTTCGCGCGAAGAGGAAGCGCAGCTTGCGGTCGGCCATGAAGCCGGCAGCTCACGCGATCGCCCATAATCCTCCCGCAATGATCACCGCGTACCGCGCCGCCTTACCCAATGCGACGAGAGCAATGAACACGCAGAGATTCACACGTGCCGCACCTGCGGCAATGGTGAAAGCATCTCCGACAACCGGCAGCCAGGCGAAGAGAAGCGTCCATTCGCCAAAGCGTCGAAACGTCCGGCTTGCCTGCTCATACCGCTCACGAGTTACAGGGAACCAGCGCCTGGTCCGGAGCGTACCGATGCCACGCCCCAGAATCCAGTTCACCACGGAGCCGAGCGTGTTGCCGAGCGTGGCGACCGCAAGGAGCAGCCAAGGATCACCGCGGCCCGAGACGATCAGGCCGGCGAGCACCACCTCCGATGAGACCGGCAGGATGGTTGCGGCGAGGAACGCGCTGATGAACAGCGCGCCATAGAGCGCCGCCACCTCGGCCTATGCCTGCACGTCGACAATACCCATCATGCCGAGCTGCTCGTGCTCGAGGATGTGGCAGTGATACATGCGCGGCCCCGGCCGGTCCTGGCGCAGGAGCAGACGCACCGTCTCTCCGCGCGCGACGTTGACGGTGTCTTTCCAGGCGCGATAGGCCGGCTTTGATATGTTGCCGTCGCGTTCGTGCTCGACCACCTGGAACTGCGTCCCATGCACATGGAATGGATGATCCATGTCCGCATTGTTGACGATTTCCCAGAGTTCGACCTGTCCGGCTTTCGAGACGACATCGATACGGTTCATGTCGAAGGTGGCGCCGTTGATCAGGAACCCCATTTCCATGGAGGTCGCCTTCATCGTCATGGTTTCGGTGAAGATGAAGCGCCGGCTGACGGCAGGAGCGCCGAGTTGCGCGATCGGCCGCAGCCTGTCGGGTAGTGGCGGGACCGGCTCGGCCGGCGTCCGCGAAACATTGACTGTGAGCAGCGTCAGGCCTGCATCGGCAGGCCGGCCCGCGCCCATCCAGCCGCGATCGTAATCGAGCGTGTACAGCGTGGCTGGGCCGGGTTTGTCAAAAGACACGATCAGTTCAAGGCGTTCCGCAGGACTGAGAAGAATCTCGTCGACTGCGATCGGTGCCTCCAACAGGCCACCGTCCGTTCCGATAACTGTCATTGACGCCTCAAACGACAGTCGAAGGAACCGCGCGTTTGTCGCGTTGTAGAGCCGGAAGCGCCGCTTCGTGCCGAAGGGAACCGTTAGGCGAGGATTCTTCTGTCCGTTGACGAGCACATGATCGCCGACGCGTCCGTTCATCAGGTCGACCATCCTGTTGTCCGGCATGGTGCCATCGGCAGCAAGGCGAAGGTCGGTGAACACCAGCACGGTATCGCCATATTCGGCCGGGATTGGATCGACCTTCGGCTTGACCACAAACGCCCCGGCAAGGCCGCGATAGACTTGCTCAGCCGTTTTGCCGTGCGGATGCGGATGGTACCAGTATGAACCCGCGCTTCCTTCGGGCAGTTCGAAGCTGTAGGTGCGGTCGGTTCCGGTTGCGACGGGGTCCATCGGATTGCCGTCCTGGTCAGCCGGAACGGGCATGCCATGCCAATGGATGGTGCTCGTCTCTTCAGGGATTCGGTTGGCGAATGTGATCTCAACGCGGTCGCCCTCCGTCGCTTCGATCAATGGCCCTGGACTCAGGCCGTTGTAGCCAAGGATCGGCGTGTCGAGCCCTTCCGCGAAACGCACCGTGGCGGACTCGGCCGTCAGCTTCCCCCTGAACAGGCCGGGGGTGCCCGCTTCGTTGGCGAGGCGGGGCAAGTCGCGAAGTGTTTCTCCTTCAGGCAGCACGGCCGCGCCTTGCGGGGCTGGGGCCATATCATGACCTGCGTGACCGCCCATATCCATGCCGGGCATGTCATCCATTTTCATCTGGGCAACGGCACGCTCGCTCGCAAAAACCGTCACAAGGCCTGCCGCCAGAAAGGCGCGTCGATGCATCTTGTTATCTCCTAGGTCAAAGACTGACGCGCGTCGGCGCGCGGTATGATTCAGAAAGCCTGCCGTTGCCTGGCGATCTCGCCGCCGAGCTTCGGGCGCTTGGACGAGTTGGCTGGTCCGGCCTCGTGACCGCTGGAAAGGTTTTCGATGATCGGGCAGTGCGGCCGCCCATCTCCCTGGCAGTGCTCCGCCAGATGACGCAGCGTTTTTGACATATCGCGGAGTTCGCGCATTTTCCGCTCGAGTTCCGCGACATGTTCCATCGCAATCCGCTTGACATCGGCGCTCGCCCGCGAGCGGTCGCTCCAGAGAGCCAGCAAATCGGTCATCTGGTCGACCGAAAAGCCAAGATCACGCGCCCGGCGAATGAAGCGGAGCGTATAAACGTCGTCGCCAGAATAGACCCGGTAGCCAGCGTCGGTTCGGGCAACGTTCGAGATCAGCCCGATCGACTCATAGTAGCGGATCATCTTGGCCGAGACGCCTGATTCCGCGGCAGCTTCACCTATGTTCATAATTGCATTCCTGCAGGTTGGCAGTCCCGGCGACATCACATCCGGAGCTTAGGGTAAAACATATCGGCATCAAATCTGTCATACGACTTGAACGGAGAATTGATCGGCCTGTGTCCTGTCGTCGATCGGTGCCCGGAAACGCCTAAGGCGCAAAGCATTGGTCAGAACGAAGACGCTGGACAGCGCCATGGCGCCTGCCGCGAGCATCGGCGACAGAAGCGTGCCGGTCAGCGGATAGAGCACGCCAGCGGCAACGGGGATGAGCGCGATGTTGTAGGCAAAGGCCCAGAACAGGTTCTGGCCGATGTTGCGGATCGTCGCTTTGGAGAGCGCGATGGCATTCGCCACAGCGCGGAGATCGCCCGACATCAGCACGACGTCGGCACTTTCGATGGCGATATCCGTGCCGGTGCCAATCGCAATGCCGACATCCGCCGCTGCCAATGCCGGCGCATCGTTGATGCCGTCGCCGACAAAGGCTACACGCGCCCCATGTGCGGCAAGCCGCTTCACGGCCTCGACCTTGCCGCCGGGCAGCACCTCGGCGACGATTTCGTCGATGCCGATCCGCCGCCCGATCGCCTCAGCCGTGCGCCGGTTGTCGCCGGTCACCATGGCCACTTTGAGACCGAGCGCGTGCAGTGCCTTGATGGCAGCGGGCGTCGATGCCTTGATCGGGTCGGCAACGGCAATGATCGCGGCGAGCCTGCCATCGATGGCCGCGTAGAGCGGGGTCTTGCCCTCGTCGCCGAGGCGCGCAGCCGCCGAAGCAAAGGCCGAGATGTCCAGGCCGAGCCGGGTCATCAGGCGATCAGCGCCGATCTCGATCTTGCTGCTTTCGACGGTTGCGTTCACCCCCAAGCCGGGAACGGCCTCGAAGTTCTCGATATCGGCGAGCACAAGGCCACGCCGTTCTGCCGCCCTCACAATCGCCTCGGCGACGGGATGCTCGGAGCGAGCCTCCACCGAGCCGACGAGCCGGAGCACGTCGGCTTCGACAAAACCGTCAGTCACGACGAAATCGGTCAATTCTGGCCGGCCCTCGGTGAGCGTTCCGGTCTTGTCGAGAGCAATGACCGTAGCATCACGCAGTGTCTGCAGCGCCTCGCCCTTGCGGAAGAGCACGCCCAGTTCGGCCGCCCGCCCCGTACCGACCATGATCGAGGTCGGCGTGGCGAGGCCCATGGCGCACGGACAGGCGATGATCAGCACGGCAACGGCGTTGACCAGCGCGAAGGACAGGGCCGGCTCTGGACCCAGCACAAGCCACGCGCCGAAGGTGAGCAAGGCGGCCGCGATGACAGCCGGCACGAACCACGCAGTCACCTTATCGACCAGCGCCTGGATCGGCAGCTTCGAGCCTTGCGCAGATTCAACCATGCGGATGATTTGGGCGAGCAGTGTCGCCGAGCCGACCTTTGTGGCTCGGAACGAGAAACTGCCGGTCTTGTTGATGGTGCCGCCGACCACTTCCGCGCCAACGCCCTTGGTGACAGGCAGCGGTTCGCCAGTCATCATGGACTCGTCGACAAAGGATGATCCTTCCATGATCTCGCCATCGACCGCGATCTTTTCACCCGGCCGAACCATGACCATGTCACCGACCCGCACGTCGGCGAGCGGGACCTCTACCGTGATGCCGTTCTTGACGACGCGCGCAGTCTTGGGTTGCAGCCCGACCAGTTTCTTGATTGCCTCGCTGGTCCGGCCCTTGGCCCGAGCCTCTAGGAAGCGGCCGAGCAGGATCAGCGTCACGATGACGGCCGCCGCTTCGTAATAGACGTTGGCAGTGCCAGCGGGCAGAACATGGGGGATGAAAGTCGCGACAAGCGAGTAGGCCCAGGCCGCGCCCGAGCCAAGCGCCACCAGCGCGTTCATGTCCGGCGCGCCCTTGAGCAGCGCCGGCATTCCTTTCCTGAAGAACCGCAGGCCGGGGCCAAAAAGGACAATCGTAGTCAGCACGGATTGCAGCCGCCAGTTCCAGTCGCCGAGCGTCATCATTACCCAGTGATGGAATGCTGGCATAAGATGGGCGCCCATTTCGAGTATGAACACCGGCAGCGTCAAAAGCGCAGCCAGCGCAAGCAAACGACCCAGTGTTCGAATCTCGGCTTCGCGTCCGTCGCGCTCACGGTCCTTGTCTGCGTCCGGCAAGATCTGGCGCGCTTCGTAGCCGGCTGCCGCCACCGCCCCCTCAAGCGCGGCGGCCTCGACACTGCCCGCGACGATGCGGATGGTGGCGCGCTCGGTTGCCAGATTGACACTGGCTTCGGTCACGCCCGGCACAGCCTTCAGCGCCCGTTCGATTCGCGCGACGCAGGAAGCGCAGGTCATTCCTTCGAGGGCGAGCTCAATCGTGTCCGCGCGCGTCTCATAGCCAGCGGCCGAGACTGCCGCGATAACGGGAGCGATGTCCGGCTTGCCGGCAAAGGTCACCTCGGCACGTTCGGTCGCCAGGTTGACCGATGTCGTTACAACACCCGGCGCGGCCGCGATTGCCTTTTCGACGCGCCGCACGCACGAGGCGCACGTCATGCCCTCGATGCCGATCTGAATTGTGGAACCAGGAACCGAAACAGGTCCGGCTGGCGTGTGCGGGGTAACGGCGTTCATGGGACTGCAACTCCATTCTGGGTGGTTGCCACATGATATAAAGGTTCCCATGATAGGAAGGTCAAGGGGCAAACTTCAATCAGCACTCCAACGCAACCGCGACGATTACATCGACGAAAAAATAGGCCCTTGACCTTCCAACGATGGGAAGCCCCATAACGTCTCTATCAGCAAAAGAAGGAGAGCTGCCATGTTGAAATTGAAAGTTCCGGATATGAGCTGCGGCCATTGTGCCAGCACGATCGAAAAAGCCGTAAAAAGTGTCGATCCTGCAGCTAGGGTCATAGTCGACCTCGGCGCATCGACGGTCGCCGTGGAAACCAAGGCGAACGACGCCGCTATCCGCGACGTCATCAAGTCTGCCGGCTACGATAACGAGAAATTGGCGGCCTGAAGGATGTCAGGCGCGGCCGGCGGATCATAAACGCGCCGGCCGCGTTCATTTGCATTGAGGCTTGGTACGCTGGGCCGTCTGATAGAATGCGGCGAGAAACCAAGGGCGGACCCTGATGCTTATCCAACCAATCGACTATTTTCTCGTCGCCTGGTTCGCAATTGCCGCCGCCTCGACGCTCTATGTCGGCTTCGATCAATACCGGAACAACCCCGAACCAGTGGTGATGAAATGGGGGTTTATCCTGGTGACCCTCTATATGGGTCCGATCGGACTGCTGCTCTACGTGCTTGCCGACAAGGAGCCGCGCCCAGGCGGGCATGAGGCCTTCACCAAGCCGCTCTGGAAGCAGGGCGTCGGCTCAACGATTCATTGCGTCGCCGGCGATGCGACCGGCATCATTCTTGCCGCCGTGATCACCGCGTCGCTCGGCCTGCCGATGTGGCTTGATCTCATCGTCGAATATCTGGCCGGCTTCGCCTTCGGGCTTTTCATCTTCCAGTCACTTTTCATGAAATCGATGATGGGCGGCACCTATTGGGAGAACGTGCGCAAGAGCTTCCTGCCCGAGTTCATCTCGATGAATTTCATGATGGCCGGCATGGCCCCGGTCATGAGCTTTCTCATGATGGGCCGCGACATGCGCGCGATGGAGCCGACGGAGCTTCTGTTCTGGGGCGTGATGTCGATCGGGGTCATCGCCGGCTTTGCTCTCGCCTACCCTGCCAATGTCTGGCTGGTCGCACGCAAGCTGAAGCATGGGCTGATGACGCAGCGCCCGCAAACCGCCGAACCCGATCAGGACAAGAAGCGGGCGCATGGCCGGACGGCGGAAGAAGCCCATGCCGGACATACCGGGAAGACCCCGCCTGCGAAAGCACTGGCGAAAGCGAAGGTGCCGGCACAGGCGAAGGCATCAGCAGTGGCGAAGGCACCGGCAGAGGTGACGGAAGATCATTCTCATGATCACGGCGGCAACACTGGAGAGCAGTTGCAGGGCCATCCTGAATTTCCCGTCGTGGCTACGATCGGCCGCCATCCCATTCATCCGATGCTGGTTCCCCTGCCGATCGGGTTGTTCGTCGGAGGACTTCTCTCCGATCTGGCTTTCTGGATCAATGGCAATCCTTTCTGGGCGACCGCCTCTATTTGGCTCATCGCGGCGGGATTGGTGGGCGGCCTCGCCGCCGCCGTCGCCGGCTTGACGGATTTCCTCGGCAGTCCGCCAATTCGCAAGCTCTATCACGCCCGCTATCATCTCGTCGGCAACCTCATCCTGCTGGCCATCGCGGCAATCAGCGTGGCCGTGCGCCTTTCCCTTGGTCCGGCAGATGCCGTATTGCCGTGGGGGCTGATGATGTCGACAGCCGTCGTTGTGCTGCTTGGCTACACCGGCTGGCACGGCGGCGAGATGGTTTTCGGGCATGGTGTCGGAATGCGGCAGCACGACCATGGTGCTTCTCATCCAGCACAGGCTCAACCCGCCAAGGGCCAACACGCGCAGATGCAAATGCATCATGCTGACGCTGGCGATCATGCTCCGCAAGGCCATGACATGGCCTCCCACATGGGCAAAAAGAGCGGCGGCCACCAAATGGAAACGGACGCCACGACGCCACAGATCACCGCCCTTGGGGTGGTGTCCCTGCTGGCGCTTGCGATCGGCATGATCGCACCTGCGAACTGGATTAATATGAGCCTGTCTGCGCGCGATGTCGGCGGAGCCATCATGCCGCCCGGCATGATCATGGATCGCGATACGCCGGCCGCTGCCATGCGCGATATGGCGGCGGTCGATCCGAGGCTGGTGAGTTTCAAGGCTGATCCCGCAGCTCAGGGAGGCGTGGTCCTCGAACCGCGAATCGAGAACGGCGTTAAGGTATTCGATCTCGAGGCTTCGGTTATCCAATGGTCGATTCTGCCCGGAGTGACGGTCGAGGCCTTTGCCTACAACAAGCAGGTTCCCGGTCCTACGCTGCGCGTTACCCAGGGCGACCGCGTTCGCATTAACGTCACCAACCGGCTGCCCGAAAGCACGACCGTGCACTGGCATGGCCTCGATGTGCCCAATGCGATGGATGGCCCGGCCTATGTCACACAAAAGCCGATCGAGCCCGGCGAAACCTTTTCCTACG
>JBDSLV010000177.1:0-5103 GCA_039916205.1 Mesorhizobium sp.
TGAGCCACGCCAGATCACGCTGCAGCGTCGCACCTGGCACAACCAGGAAATAGGCGGTTTCCGACAGGCGCGACACGGTGAGGTCGCTCTCGATACCGCCTCGGGCGTTGAGCATCTGGGTGTAGACGATCTTGCCGGGCGCGACGTCCATGTCGTTGGCGCAGAGCCTTTGCAGGAAGGCATAGGCGTCGCGGCCCTCGACGCGGATCTTGCCGAACGAGGTCATGTCGAACAGGCCGACACCGTTGCGCACGGCTAGATGTTCTTCGCGCTGATTGTCGAACCAGTTCTGCCGCTTCCAGGAATAGCGGTATTCACGCTCCTGGCCTTCACGGGCGAACCAGTTGGCGCGCTCCCAGCCGGCGACTTCGCCGAACACGGCGCCGCGTGCCTTCAGATGTTCGTGCAGCGGCGAACGGCGCACGTTGCGTGATGTTGCCATCTGGCGGTAGGGGAAATGATCGGCATAGAGCAGGCCAAGCGTTTCGGAGACGCGCTCCTTGAGATAACGGCGGTTCTTCTGGAACGGCTGGGCGCGGCGGATGTCGACTTCCCAGAGGTCGAAGGGCGCCTCGCCGTCGTTGATCCACTGTGCCAGCGCCATTCCAGCGCCACCAGAAGAGACGATGCCGATGGAATTGTAGCCGGTCGCCATCCAGTAGCCCCGGAGTTCCGGCGCCTCGCCGAGATAGTAGCGATCGTCCGGGGTAAAACTCTCCGGCCCGTTGAAAAAGGTGTGGATGCCAGCACTGCCAAGCATCGGCATGCGGTTGACGCCCATTTCGAGGATCGGTTCGAAATGTTCGAAATCCTCGGGCAACTGGTCGAAGCAGAAATCCTCGCGGATGCCGTCCATGCCCCATGGCTTTGCCACCGGCTCGAAAGCGCCGAGCATCATCTTGCCGGCATCTTCCTTGTAGTAGGCGCACTCGTCGGGAACGCGCAGCACCGGCAGGCGGGTGAGGCCGGGAATTGGCTCTGTAACGAGATAAAAGTGCTCGCAGGCATGCAGCGGGATGGTGACGCCGTTCTGGGCGCCGAGTTCGCGCGCCCACATGCCGGCGCAATTGACGACGATGTCGGCCTCGATCGTGCCTTGCTCCTCGCCTTGCGCCCAGGACACGCCGGTGACGCGGCCATCCTTGGTGTCAACCTTGGTGACCTTCACATTCTCGATGATGGTGGCGCCGCGCTGGCGTGCGCCCTTGGCCAGCGCCATGGCGATGTTGGCCGGATCGCACTGGCCGTCGAGTGGCAGATGAACGGCGCCGACAACATCGGAGACATTGAGATGCGGGTACATCTCCTTGACTTCGCTTGGCGAAATCTCGCGCACATCGACGTCGAAGGCGCGGGCCAGCGACGCCTGCCGGTAAATCTCGTGCTTGCGCTCTTCGGTCAGCGCGACAGTGATGGAGCCGACCTGGCGCATGCCGGTGCCGACCTCGGTCTCGGCCTCCAGCTTGACGTAAAGATCGGCGGAATATTTCGCCAACCGGGTCATGTTCTGCGAGCCACGCAACTGACCGATCAGGCCGGCGGCATGCCAGGTCGTGCCTGAGGTCAACTGCTTGCGCTCAAGCAGCACGATGTCGGTCCAGCCGAGCTTGGCCAGGTGATAGGCGACCGAGCAGCCGGAGACGCCGCCGCCGATGATGACGGCCCTCGCTTTGGCAGGGATGGCTTTGGCGGTCATGCGGCCTCGCGGCGATAAGCGGAAACAAAACGACGCAACCGGAGTGCCGCTTCCTGCAGCACAGGCTCCGGCTGGCAAAGGCTGATGCGGATATGGCCGGCGGCGGCTTCGCCGAAGCTGGAGCCGGGCATGACGCCGACCTTCTCGTTGTGGAGGAAGGTCCACGCGAATTTCTCGTCATCGGGCTCGATGGCGCTGACGTCGAGCATGACATACATGCCGCCTTCCGAGCCGCGAACGACGACATCGTTCATGCTGCGCACGGCCTCGATGAAGATGGTCCGTCGCGCGGCATAGCGTTCGGCTATCTCCTTCACGCCATAGCGGTTCTCAAGCGCCTCGGCGCAAGCGATCGAGATGAAGGCGGGCAAACCGTAGGTCGTCACCAGGTTGAGGTTGATCAGCAGGGAAATCATCTCGGCCGGACCGGTCAGCCAGCCCATGCGCCAGCCGGTCATGCCATGGCTTTTGGACATCGAGTTGATGACCAGCGTGCGCTCAGCCATGCCGGGCAGGGAACGTGGCGAGATGTGCTCGCCACCGCCAAGCGTCCAGTAGACCTCGTCGGACAAAAGCCACAGGTCATGCTCCCGGCAAAGCTTGGCCAGCTCTTCCAGATGCTCCTTTGAATAGACCGCGCCAGTCGGATTGTTGGGCGTGTTGATGAGAATGGCACGCGTGTTGGGCCGAATTGCCGCGCGGATCATATCCGCGCGAGGCTGGAAGCCGCCTTCCGCCGGCGTCTCGACAACCGTGAATGTCGCACCGGCGGCGCTGAACGTGTTGGGGTAGGTGGCGTAGTAGGGTGCGACCACAACGGCGTGGTCGCCCTGGTCGAGCACGGCCTGCACGGCGGCATAGAGTGCTGCTTGCCCGCCAGGCGTGGCGATCACCTGGTCCGGTGTCGTTTCGACGCCGGTGCAGGCGCTTGAGGCCACCGCCATGGCGTTGCGCAGGCGCGGCAAACCCTGCAGCGGCGTGTAGTGATGGTTGCTGCCGCGAACCGCCGCCACGCAGGCTTCGATGGTTTCCGAAGGCGTGTCGAAGTCATGATCGCCGACCGACAGCATGATGATGTCCTCGCCGGCTTCCCTGCGAGCCCAGGCGGCGGTGTGGACTTCCCAGCCATCCTTGCCGGAAGGCACGATGCCGGAAATGCGCGATGATGGTCTAGGCATGGATAACTCCTGAAATTTCATGGCCGGCCTGTTGGAGCCGGTCGCGCAAGGCGGCAATATGGGCGGGTCCAACCTCGCAACAGCCGCCAACAATGTCAGCGCCGGCTTCCACCCATCCAAGCGCCTGATCGGCATAGGCGTCCGGACCAAGATCATGACGGGCGTGCAGCACATCGACAGTGCCGCCATGCTTGAGCGCCTCTACCGAGGTGAAGCCATTGGCATAGGCGCCGACGGCGCCGCCGAGATCGATCAGTTCTGAGAGTGCCGCGCCGACCGCCTCGGGCCTGCAGCAATTGACGAGGCGCGCGGCGACCGGCAGATCGTCGAGCGCGCGTGCTGCCTCGGCAATGGTTTCACCGCTGCGCAGCCGTGGCTGGCCATGATCGGCGAGCGTCCATGACACCCATACCGGCTTGCCGCTTTCAGATGCCGCCGTGACGGCCGCGCGCGCCTCGTCGGCCGACGCCATCGTCTCGCAGAGAAACAGATCGACGCCACCCGCCTGCTCGGCGACGATGCGCCGGTAGATGTCGAGCGTATCCTCGAATGAAATGGTCAACGCATGCGCATAACTGCCGAAAAGTGGTGACAGGCAGCCGGCGATCGTCGCGTCGCCGGCCTGGTCACGGGCTTGTCTGGCGAGCTCGATGCCGCGCTTCTGCAACGGCTTGAACAAGTCCTCCGCACCCTCGCGTGCCAGGCGCTCCGGCGTGGCCGAATAGGTGTTGATGGTGATGACGCGGGCGCCGGCGCGGATGAACTCGACATGCAGGTCGCGCACCAGATCCGGCTCTTCGATCAGCACCCTGGCCGACCACAATGGTGTCGGCTCGGATCGGCTGCGGCGCACCAGTTCCTGGCCCATGCCGCCATCGGTGAGGACGACACTCTTCATGCGCGCAACCTCTCATTTTTCGGATCCCACAAAGGCTCGTCCTTTTGCACGATCGCTTGAAAACGGTCGCCGAAGATTTCGACCTCGATCGCGGTGCCAGGCTCGGCCAGGTCAGCGCGCAGCATGCCGAGCGCGATCGACTTGTCGATCCGATGGCCCCAGCCGCCTGATGTCGTCTCGCCGACGATCTGGCCGTCATGCCACAGCGTCGACACGGACGGTGCGTCGCAATCGCCGGGGGGTTCGATCACCAGCGTGACGAAGCGTTTCTTCACGCCTTGCTGTTTCTCGTTCTGAAGGGCTGCCTTGCCACGGAAGTCCGGCTTGTCCCATCTCACGAACCGCTCCAGCCCGCCCTGCAGGATCGAGTAATCGGTCGACAGGTCGCCCTTCCAGGTGCGGTAGCCTTTTTCCAGCCGGAGCGAATCCAACGCGTACATGCCGAACGGCTTTAGCCCATGCTTCTGTCCTGCCGCCCAGACCGAGTCGAAAATGGCTGATGTGTCGTCGACCCTGGTATGAATTTCCCAGCCGAGCTCGCCGGCAAAGGACACACGCACCAGCTTGGCCCAGCGGCCGGCGATCTTCGTTTCCTGATGCGTCAGCCAAGGCATTGAAAGATCGGCGTCGCAGACCTCGGCGAGAATTTTTCGCGAGTTTGGGCCGGCCAGGATCTGGGTAGAGAATTCCTCGGTCCGGTCGATCAGCTTGAAGGCAGCGTCCTTGGGCATGTGCGATTTCAACCACTCGAAATCATGCCATTGCGCCACCGATGCCGTGATCAGCGTCATCAGGTCCTCATCATGACGCACGACCGACATTTCGGTGACGATGCGGCCCTTGTCGTCGGAAAAATAGACGAGGCCGATACGGCCGGGCTTCGGCACCAGACCGGTCACTTGCTGGCTCAGCCATTCGGCGCCGCCGGGACCATCGAGATTGAAGCGCGAGAAGCCGGGCAGGTCGAGAATGCCGGCGGCGTCGCGCACCGCCAGGCACTCTTCGCGCACGCGATGCTGCCAGGGTCCGTCGCGGCGGAAGGTCAACGTGGCTTCTTCCGAGATGTCGTCGCCATCTTGCGCGTACCAGGTGGCGCGCTCCCAGCCATTGTAGGCGTCGAAGCGGCCGCCAAGTGCCTTGGTGCGGTCGTGGATCGGCGACAGTTTTCTGTCGCGGCCTTCCGGCCAGGCATGGCGCGGAAACTGGATGGCGTATTCGTTGCCATAAATCTCCTTGCCCTTGGCGACGCAATAGTCCGGTGCCGAGGCAAAGGACGTGAAGCGGCGCGGATCGCATGACCACATGTCCCATTCGGTCTGGCCTTGCGTGAT
>JBDSLV010000178.1:0-9150 GCA_039916205.1 Mesorhizobium sp.
ATCTATCGCTGAACCATTCGGGCAGTGCTGCTGTCCGCACGATTAGTACGAGCCCCTCCACACTGGAATGCGCGGCTCAGACAAAACCCCGCGGGAGCAATCCCGCGGGGTTTTTCATGCGCGGAAACCACCAGCGCGGGTCCAGGGCCGAGAGAAGCTCGGCCATGGACTCCTTAGGCGTTACTTCAGCTCGAACGTGACGGTGACCTGGACGTTGTAGGAATTCTCGCCGGCCTGCGTCGGCACCGCGGCGCCCGCAGCGGCGTCGAAGGCCTTGGCGTTGATCGCCATCGGCGGCGGCGCGATGTTCTGGTCGTTGATTTCCAGCACGCGCCCGATGCTGGCGCCGGCTGCTTCGGCCAGCGTCTTGGCCTTGGCCATCGCGTTGGCCACCGCCTTCTTGCGGGCCTCGGTGATGGTTGCCGCCGGATTGTCATTGGTGAAGGAAATGCCGCCGCCCTGGTTGACGCCGAGCGATACCGCCTTGTCGAGAATCTCGCCCGTCTTGTCGATGTCGCGCACGCGCACCGCAAGCGTGTTGGTCACCTGATAGGCGACAAGCTCGGCATCCTGGCTACCGTCAGGCTTGTTGGTGTAGTTGTAGCGCGGATTGATCTGGATGCCCGAAGTCTGCAGGTCGCGGTCCTTGATGCCGGCTGCCTTCATCGCCGCGATCACGGCCGCCATGGCGTCGTTGTTGGCATCAAGTGCCGCGCGCGCGGTCTTGGCCTCGCGCATGACGCTGAGCGACAGCAGCGCCAAATCCGGAGGAATGGTCGCCTCACCTTCGCCTGAAACGATGATGCGGGGCGGTGTCTGCGAATCAGTGGCTCCAGCCATCGCAGGAAAAGCGATTGCAGCGGCGAGCGCGAGGGGCAAAAAAACATGTCTGGTCATAAAAATCTCCTTGGTCTGCGATCCAGTCGCAAGGGTCGAGTAGGGCGCGATTATGGACTGATTTGGGCGATCTCCGAAAGCAGACCGGGAAAGCCTTGTGCCGGTGAAGGAAAAATATTAATCCAGCCCGCGTGGGGCCTGTAGCTCAATGGTTAGAGCCGGCGGCTCATAACCGCTTGGTTGGGGGTTCGAGTCCCTCCGGGCCCACCATTATCGTTATTTATCAATGGCTTAAGAGTAGGTTCGCCAACAGGTTCGCCAACAGGTTCGCCAAGCATCGGCTTACGGGTCACGAGCCTCACGACGCGATCCATGCCCTGAACCGCCAGACGAACCTGCGATGCCTCGCGCGAATATAGCTCAGCGTGATCGATGTCGTCGTGCCCCAGAACATCCATGAGCTGCCTCGTCGAGGCCTCGGCCTCGGCGAGATAGACGCCGAGTGACTTTCGCAGTCCGTGCAGAGTCAGCCCTTTCGCAAGCCCGGCAAGCTCGCACCAGCGTGCCATGGTCC
Organism: Mesorhizobium sp.; assembly: GCA_039916205.1. Classification (GTDB taxonomy): domain Bacteria; phylum Pseudomonadota; class Alphaproteobacteria; order Rhizobiales; family Rhizobiaceae; genus Mesorhizobium. The sequence goes on from JBDSLV010000178.1 coordinate 1,412, forward strand.
CGGTCAGCGATTTGGAGGAGAAGGGTTGGCCATAAGCGGTCACCAGGACGGTTTCGCCGCGCTTGTCAGTGGCCTCAAGGATTTCGGCAAGCATGGGCGTAATCGGTACGAAAAGCCGCTTGCCGCCGGTCCTGTTCTTGTTCTTTCCCTGGACGATGTCAAAGCCGTCGAAATGACGTTCTTGGCCATCGATCATGACCTTGCGCGTCACCCTCTGGTCCCACCGTAAATCGGCGACATCGCCGCGACGATTGCCCAGCCAAAGCGCCAGCCCATAACAGGTGCGCGCAGCAGTCCCGAGCGGCCAGCGCTCCTCGAACTTCTGCATGGCTTCGTGCGGCCAAGCCTTCCAGCCCGTATAGGCAGGACGCCACTCGACCGCAGCAGTAGGGTCGATTTCGATCCAGTCCAGTCGTATCGCGATATAGACGAGCTTGCGTATCGCGACCAGCAGATGCTTCGCCTTGTGTGGTGTCGCGATGAAGCATCCCAGAAGCTCCTCGACGTGGACCCGCCTCAAGTTCTTAACCGGCACATCGCGCCATGTGAGTGGGTGGTCCTCGACAACCCGCAGACCCAGAAATTCCTCGATCAGACGGCTGTTCTTGAATTTCGTGCTGTCATCATGGGCGAGCCACTTGACCGATGCCTTCAATCTCTTTTCCGCTGCTCCGAAGGTTCCTGGCAAGGCAGCGCCCGGCATTGTGACAACCGGCGCTTTTTGAATCTTGCGACCTTCGACAGCGGCCTGATAGGCTTCGTTGAAATCTCTCTCGTTTGGAGCAGGCAGCGGCACCAGACGTCCGTTGGCGCGGTAGCGCCAGCGCGTCTTTCCATGGCGGTCCTCATAAGAGGACAAACCCGGATATTTGTCTTTCAGACGCTGTTCCATAGCAGAACCAGAATATTACCCTCGATGATTCCCTTGCAAGAGAAAGTCGACGATATTGTCGTCATCGTCGCCGGGTAGATCTACGAACGCGGCCTCCAGTTTAAGGCGATCCCAGATCACGCGACTATCGATTTTCTTCGGTTTCGGCATGCGCCGGTCGGCGACCATTTGGTCGAATTTCGTCACGCCTACGCCGACGTATCTTGCTGCGTCATCGCGTGACAGGCCGCGCGGTGGGTAGGAGAGGGTGTCGCTCTTCATCACCTTGGTCCTCTGGTCGCACTTCAAACCGCGTGAAACGGTTCGCGATGGAAGTAGAGGCTCGTCGTGCCAACGGAAAGCTGGTTTGACCGGTGCCGGGTAGATTGGAGTGTCGCGGCGTACGAAAGGGACGGTTGGGTTCGACGGTGAGGGTTCGTCCAAGCCTTTTGCCGTCCTGGCGCCGATAAAGCCTATTCACCGTCATTTTCTTGCGCCACGCCCAAGGCTCGTCGAACGACCGGCCCAAACACCGCGCTGCGCCATTCGAGCTTCGTCTTGGGCTTTGTGTAGAATCCGGCGCTGTATTTTGGCCGGTCGAGCGCAAAGCCTCGTCTCACCATCCATTCCGCGATGTCGACACCGCCAGCCGTGCACAGTGGGCGCTCGTCGCGAAGAATTCGAACTTCGCCGAGCCCCCAGCGCTCAGTTGCCCCCTATTCCTAACGGAAGTCCTGCAAGGAAGCGTGACGCAAATCCTCTTCGCCGCGCAAATGCTTTACCGGCCGACGAGCCCGGGCTTGACTCACTGCGTCGCCGGTCGTTTCATGCCATTCGGCGCCGGGCCGGCATGCTCCTGTACGCGTCTCCATAGCCGCTCACGAATAATGCGCATGGAGTTGATGAAGGCGGATCCGACATATTTCCCGGTCTTGCGATCCGCCATCAGTGCGAAGGCCGGCTTGCCTGGCTCCCGCTCGACGCCAAGCAGATCGTATTCCTCGACTGCATAGCTCTTGATCTTCAACCAGCTCGTCGATCGGCCGCTGCGGTATTTGCTGTCGCGCCGCTTTGAAACCATGCCCTCGATGCCGGCTTTATCGATCAGATCGAATATCGCCTTGGCATCGCCAGGCAGCGCCTCGCTGAATTTGTACGTGACTCCCGGGCTGGACAATGCTCTCGAAGATTTCCCGCCGGTCTTCCAGACCCATATCCCCCAGATCGTGGCCATTGAGATGGAGCATATCGAAGGCGACAAAATATAGATCATGCTGACGCCCAGTGATGGCTATTCGCAGGGCGCCGAAATCAGACAGGCCAGCACCGTCGAGCACTACGATCTCGCCGTCAAGGATGGCGTTGGCCAAGCCGAGGCGCTTGGCCGCGCCGGCAAGGTCGCGATATTTCGCCGTCCAGTCCAAACCGTTTCGGGTGAAGATGCTGACATCTTGGTCGAGAATGATCTGCGAGCGGTAGCCGTCGAATTTGATTTCCTTAATCCAGTCGTCACCCTTCTGGAGGCTTCTCCACTAGGGTTGGCATGAGCGGCTCGACAAACTTCAAACGCATGACCTGACTCGCAAAACCGCGATTCAATTAGCTTACGCTGAAATGGTTCCAAAAGTCCGAAGTATCAATTCGGCGGCTGTTCCGAGGCTGAGTTGTTAAATGCGATGGCCTCATCCACCGAGAAGAACGGTCGAGCGAGAACGGAGCCGTCGGGTTTCAGAAGGACCGCCAGGAAGGGCAAGCCGTGTAGAGGCGGCGGATAGATGACATAGGCCGGGCCAAGCAGTTTTTTGGTCCTACCCTTCATTGTGGTGCGCTGAGTCATGGTGAACAATGGCGTCGAAGACCGTCTCATAGACGCTGCCGGTCTCTTCCTCGATCTCTTCCATGCCGATGCCGCGCAATTTGGCGGCGCGCGTCATCCGTTGTATCGCGTCCGCGACCGATATGATGTCGGAGCCGGTAATTGTCGGCAGGTTTTCACTCAGCCATTCGTGGAGGAAGTTCGTTCCGCGTGCGCTCATGGCGAGATAAGCTCGCGACAAGCTGTCGGTTCCAGAATGCAAAAAAGCCCGCCACCTCCGGCAGCGGACTTCTCTTCGCGGAATAACTCAGCCGTTGGTAAGCGGTAGCAGAATGGGCGCCGATGGCGATGCCGTAATGGTGGCGAGCCTCGTCTTCTTCACAAGTTGCGGCCGTTGGTAGGTCTTCTTCATTTGTTGTCTTCCCTAGCTGTGAGATTGGCGAAGCAGCCGGCCATGTCAAGGACGTGTAGGGCACACCTGTTTGCTACAAGAAAAAAGCCTGCCGCTTACGGGAGAGAGCGGCGAGGCTTTTGATGCCAGGGAATGAGGTGTCATCCCCAGCTTTAGCCTTAACATCGCTCCGGCCCGTTTGTTCCATGGTGTCAAGGTGACACAAAAAGCCCGCCAAGGGGGTCTGGAGCGGTGCTGTGATACCCAGCGGACATCAACTGCTACAGCGGGATTGGTTGCTAGAAACAAGAAAGCCGCGCTGGTCGAAGTCCACAGGCTTTAAACGTCGCGCCGTTCCGCTCATGAGATTAATATTAGCGATTCGACATGAAATCAATTCCAGCATAGTCTTCCCCTGGTCTCGGGGGCTGTCATGAGAATTCATTTTGCGAGGGCAATTCTGTCTATCGTATTTCTCAGCGGCTGCGCAGCAGACTATATCAACCATTACGACGGTGTGACACTCGCGAGTGACGATGCCAACAAATCTAACCTAATGTTGCAGACGGTCGATCCACTAAACCCAAACAGCCAGAACACTCATATTGAAGGCGACGGGGCGCGAGCACTGGCGGTAGTTAACGCTTACCGTCGTGTCGCGTCGCAGTCCGGCGGGGACCTAGACTGTACTGGCGGTAAAGGGAACAATCCGGTTGTTGCCGGTCCGGTGCGGATCACCGGCGCAGACCCAAATCACTTAGACGGCGATCACGACGGCGTCGGGTGCGAGTAGACACTTAGCCGATAAGGATCATCCAGCAGAGGTCACCTTGCGGGGGCGGGGTTGGTTGCCGCGTGCATTGAGGTGCTGCGACGGGTTGATGCGCGCCGCAACAACGAGCTTGAGGACAAACAAAATCCCCTCAAGAAATGAAACTGTTTTGCGATATCTTTCCCTGGTCGGCAAGCTTCTCTAGCCATCTGACGATAATACGTGCTTCGTTCGAGTTGCAAAAATAAAAGCGCCAGGTGCCTTCTGAGCGGGAGTCTATCAGCCCGATCTCCCTCATCTCTTTCAAATGTTGCGATAGCCCGGAGCGGCTGCCGCCTACGTTGGCTAGCAAGTCTGCAACAGTAGCATCGCCCTCCAGGAGGTAGACCATCATTAGAAGGCGTGTGGGGTGAGCGAGAGCGGTTAAGATCGCTGCACATTTCGGCACTGATACGTCCCGCGATATCGCTTTTCGGCGATCTTCTTTTATTTCTGCTATTCGCTTTCTGGCGTAGTTCAAAATCAATCCCGCATGTTTCCCCGGATGGATGGCCCGCGCACAATCTGACGGGACGCACGCGGGCCGACCGGAGGGCCGGTCACCAGCTTTCCAGCTGACCTATGCCAACTTCGCCAGGGTTCAGCGGTTCCCAAGGGAGAACAAAAAAGCCCGCCAGCCGGAGCTGACGGGCCGTCGTACAGAGGCTTAAGTGCCGCGATTAGTTGGCGCCGCCGAGTTGCTTGGTCATCTTGCAGAAATTGTCATGCGATTTGGCAATCGCCTCATCGCCGCATTCCTTCATCATGCCGGCGCGATCCTCTTCCTTCATCGCCATCCAGGCAGTCTTGAATTCAGCCTCGGATCTCATGGTCTTCATTCCGGCATCGGTGAAGAAAGGAGCCATCTTTGCCGGGTCGTCGAGCGCCGAAGTGCCGGTGCTGCCGCCAGCCAAAGCCGAGCCGGTTATCATCGCAAGCGCCATTGCGCCCATGCTGAGTATCTTAAAGTTCATGGAAAATTCCTCCGGTTAAGACTGCCATGTCAGCAGCTTGTTCCATAAACTCCGTTGACAAGGAAAAGTTTCGCCTAAAAGAAAAAGCCCGCCAGGGTGGGCTGGCGGGCGAAGTCTGGAGTGTGCTGGGATCAACCAGCAGAGGGTCAACTTGCGGATGCAGGATTGGTTGCGACAGGGTTGACCAACGGGAGGTCGACGCTTTCTCGCGGTGTCGATTTGAAAAGAAAAATGGCCATCCATGCCCTCTCGTCGACTGTGGATGGAATACGTCGCAATTATAGCCATGATCGCGGTCGCGACTTGGGGCATGGTCCAAAACTGACCGAGCCATCTAATTGTCATGCCCCAGATAGTTTGCCTGGTGGCTGCGGGCGTCGACGGCGCCTCCCGCGTCATATTATGGATAGCGTGTCGCTATTTAGACTCTACGCCTTGTTCAGGCTTTATCCCGACGGTGTTACCGTCACCGTGGACCTGATCCCAATCCCAGTCGTTTGTCTTTTCAGGTGTTTTCACGACCGCCTCTCTCGTCTCGCGGTCTGTATCCTTGCGAGGTTTTACACCTGGCATGTCGCGGCTTGACTTTGGTTCCATGGCTTCTTCTCCTCTTCGGACGATGAACCCTGCTGGGTGGCTTAGGTTCCACGTGGACGTTACCGCACTCGCCGTTCCCAATTCCTGGTCGACCTTGTCCGCCAGATTCCCAAGGCTGTCCTGAATCTTCTCCTGGTTCTTGTTTTCGACTGCGTCGGCGATGCGCTTGACCTATTCAATCAGACGAGCGGTTTGCTCTCGCGTGCCGAGCTCAAGCCCGACGCCTGTAAGAACCGTACCGGCTGCCGGGCGCCGCTGCGGCCGGAAATAGGCCCATAGGCCGGCAAGCACGAAGGCAATGAATGCGGCTGCGCTTTTGAGGGTATCACTGTCCGGCACTCTGCTTCCCGCGAATTTGTCATGAACCGTTCGAGCATCGCGGGCGGCGACGATCAAATTCGAAAACTGCAACGCCAGGAACACGATATAAGCGGCATAGCCGAGGTCGAACGTCGCGTGATAGGACGCAGCGATCTGCCACCAGAAGAAGCCGGACAGGATGACGGAGAGACTTCGCAGATCGTGCGCGAAATCGATCCACACGCGCGATGACCCGGAAGGCCTTTGACCGGACCTCCTCTCACCCTAGAGCTCGAACCGCAGTTGACGTTGTTCCGATGGCAATTCGGCACTCAACGACGAGAGTGTGATGCCCAATAGCCGGATGCCCTTCTTCACCGGAAACAAGCACGTCAGAAGATCGGCCGCGAGTGCCTCGAAATGGGTAAGCTCAATCGGCATCGCAAGCGTGCGACTGCGCGTGATATGCTGAAAGTCGGCAAATTTGACCTTGAGCGTGATGGTTCTGCCGCGAATGCCTTTGCCTTCGCAATGCCGCCAGACCTTGGCGACCAGCGCTGCCAGTTCGCCAAGCGCAGCATCGAGATCGAACATGTCCGCCGCAAAGGTGTCCTCGGCGCCGATCGATTTGCGCGGCCGGTCCGGCTCGACCGCTCGTTCGTCGATGGCCCGTGCGATCTGATAGTACCAGAGGCCTGATTTTCCGAAATGCTGCTGCAGGAAGGGGAGCGATCGTTGCTTGAGATCGGCGCCGGTTTCGATGCCGAGCCCTTGCATCTTTGCGGCTGTCGCGGGACCAACACCGTGAAACTTCTTGACCGGCAGCTGCTCGACGAAGCTCGGGCCGAGCCGAGGCGGAATGACGAACTGGCCGTTCGGTTTGTTCTGGTCGGAGGCCATCTTTGCCAGGAATTTGTTGTATGAAATGCCGGCGGACGCGGTGAGACCGGTCACCAGCAGAATCCTCGCCCTGATCATCTCGGCGACCGTCGTCGCAGCGGCAATGTTGAGCCGGTTTTCCGTGACGTCGAGATAGGCCTCGTCAAGCGAGAGCGGCTCGATGAGATCGGTGTGTTCGGCGAAGACGTCGCGGATCTGCGCCGAGACGGCCCGGTAGACCTCGAAGCGCGGCGGCACGAAGATCAGCTCGGGACATTTCCGCTTCGCCGTGACCGATGGCATTGCGGAGCGAACGCCAAAAGCGCGGGCCTCGTAGCTCGCGGCCGCAACGACGCCGCGCGCGGCTGCTCCGCCCACGGCAAGCGGCTTGCCGCGAAGGTCCGGGTTGTCGCGCTGTTCGACCGAAGCGTAGAACGCATCCATGTCGACGTGGATGATCTTGCGCTGGCCTGAGGCGCGGACAGGAGACATTGCCGGCAACTATCAATCCGTCTGGGTCTGAACTTCTTGCTGCCGGAACCTACAACTTTCAGATCGCGAATTCACCTTGCCGACGGGCCTGCCGGTGACGCGAAATCAAAAAACTCGCTCCAGGCAGAGGACGAAGCACTTCCTGTTCTGGACGCGTCATGTCGAGCCAGGCCGAGCGTTCGTTGCGCCGCAGCACGGCCATCTGGCGGTCATGATAGGGCGCTATGTCGTCGTTGGCGTCGATCGTAAGAATTGCGTAAGCCTCCGGCCAATCGCGCGTCGCGGGCCGCCAGATGCCGGCGAAATAAAACCAGTCGCCATCCGCAAGGCGAAAGCTGTAATTCTTGCCTTGGCTGTGATGGCGGAATTCGGAGGCCGGCACGAGGCAGCGATGACTGGCAAACACGCGCTCCTCCGCCCGCACGGTGGTGAAGGGGCGGCCGCCTGGTTCCTGGGGCTGAAGGCCCCACGGCAACTCAAGCATCTCAACATCGCGGCCGGTGCGCCTTATGATGACGCGGCGTTCGTCGAGCGGTGCGTCGAAATCGAAAGCTCTTGCGCTCATACTCAAAAGAACATAACAGGAACAAATTTGCCACGCAACACCG
>JBDSLV010000179.1:0-10572 GCA_039916205.1 Mesorhizobium sp.
GCCTGCCGGCCTATGTCGTCGGCGACGCCGGGCGGTTTCGGCAGATTGTCACCAACCTGCTCGGCAATGCGGTGAAATTTACCGAGAAGGGCCACGTGCTGGTCGATGTTGGCGGCGAAATCGTCAACGACGTGGTCCAGCTCAAGGTTCGCGTCGAAGACACCGGCATCGGCATTCCGGCCGAAAAACTGCAGAACGTGTTCGAGAAATTCGCCCAGGTCGACGGGTCGTCGACCCGGCGCCATGAGGGCACCGGCCTTGGCCTTGCCATCGCGGCCCGCCTCGTCGATCTGATGGGCGGCAAGATCGGCGTCGAGAGCGAGATTGGCCGCGGCTCTGTCTTCTGGTTCGCAGTACCGCTGCCCGCGCACCAGGCTCAGGCACGCGACGAGATCATTCCGGTCGACGTCACCGGCGCGCGCGTGCTGGTCATCGACGACAATCCGGTCAATCGCGAAATCCTGCTCGAGCAGTTGCGCAGCTGGAGTTTCGATTGTGCCGCCGCCGAAAGCGGCGCGGTGGGGCTGGCATTCCTCGACCGCGCTTTCCAGCTGGGTGCGGCTGTCGACTGCATCATCCTCGACTATCAGATGCCGGGCATGAACGGCGCCGATGTCGCCAAGGCGATCGCCGCGGACAGCCGGCTGGCCACCATTCCGGTCGTGATGCTGACCTCGGTCGACCAGGTTGATTTCGGCAAGATGATCATCGATTTCGGCATTGCCGCGCACCTGACCAAGCCAGCCCGTTCCGCGGTCCTGCTCGGCACGGTCATTTCGGTCATCCAGAGAGCCCGCGCGCAGGTTGGCAAGGCGCAGTTCGTGCGCGAGCCGATAATACCGCAGGCCGCCCAGCCGGCGTTCACCGTTATTCGCGGCCCGGTGATGACCGCCGCGGCTGCGCCGGAGTCCGCCGCCGGCGCGAACGGCCCGATCGACATCCTCATTGCCGAGGATAACGACGTGAACCAGCTGGTGTTCGGTCAGATCCTCAACGGGCTGGGATTGAGCTACCGCATTGCCGGAAACGGCCGCACGGCTGTCGAGATGTACAGATCGCTGCACCCCAAGCTGATCCTGATGGATGTCTCCATGCCCGAGATGAACGGCTATGAGGCGACCCGGGCCATCAGGACCATGGAAAACGCGACGGGCGGCCACATCCCCATCATCGGCGTCACCGCGCATGCGCTCAAGGGCGACCGCGACAAATGCATCGAAGCCGGCATGGACGACTATTTGCCGAAGCCGGTTTCACCTGACCGCCTGGGCACCAAGATCGGCACCTGGCTGAGCGAGACGGTGGTGGCCAAGACGGCGTAGGACCACATCTGCCCGACGCTTCAGATGGCAGCATCCGCGCGATAGCGGCGCATCCAGGCGAGGCTTGTCTCGTCGGCGAGTTTCGCGACACCAGGTCTTACGTCATTCGCATTGGGCGCTTGAACGCCAAGGGCCTCGCAGAGGCGTACCAGGGTCGCGGCGGGATCGGCTGAAAGGCGCTCATAGCCAATCCGAAGCGGGTCTATGGATTGTTCTTCGAACCAGGCGTTCCAGGCCGCGTCATAGTTCTCAAGCTCGGTGACTTCATGCCGGATCCGCTCGAAATCATAGCGGGGTTCCTGTGCAGTCCCCACCCTTTCGATTTCGGCGCCATCGGGAGCGACATGCCAAAGACCGGTTTGCTCTGCCTTGATCAGGGAGACGGCCTGGGCAAGCTTGTCCTCGCGCGAAAGGTGCATGAAGAGGACCTTGCCGAATGCCTTTTCAAGCCGTGCCTTGTCCGATGGAAGCCGCGGAAAGATATGATCGAGGATAGCGCAGAGCTCCCCAAGATTCTCCCGCATCAGTCGAAGCCCAAAGACACCCGTTTCACCGGTCCCAGCCGCGATTGCCGCCTTGAGATAGACCGTCTCGAATTCAAGTTCGCTCATCGTGTCGCGGCTCGGCAAATGCCATTCCTCGGCCCACTCCAACACGTCCTGCCGCCGATAGAATGAGTGGGGATCGCCTGCCGTCTTCGTCGACGCCAGCAGCTTGCACAGCAGGGTGCTCCCGGTTCTCGGGGTGCCACAGATAATGTACCCGTTAAACATAGCGCTACCCGTGCTGCTCACCGGGGAAGACAATCGCCCCGGCCAAATCATGGCCGCGCTATATCCGGAATTTCTGCTGGATGCGACGGGCACACTTCAGCGGCGTGAGGCTGCTGGTGTCGATTTCGAGATCATAATCGACCCCCTTATGCACGCGCCCGTACTGCCAGCGCGCCAGTCCGGGCAGCCGGTCGGGCCTTTGGCTTTCGCGCGCCTCCAGCACCTCCAGCGGCGCGAAGACGCCGACCAGATGGAGTTCGAAGGCCGAAAGCAGCCTGCGATATTCCGGCATCTCGCCGTTGCAGAGCACATCGTCGACAATCAGGTTGTTGCCTTGCGCGGCCATGGCGGCGATGGCATGGCGCATGCCTTGCAAGGCGCGCTGCCCAACCGGCCCCGCCTTGATGACGACCGACGGCTTGCCGTCCTGCTGGACGGTTTCATAAGAAAAACCATCGGCATGGCCCTGCAGGCCATCCGGCAGCATTTCGATGAAGGCGTCCATCTGGACGTGCAGGAACGGCTCGATCGCTATCGTTTGCAATGCCTTGGCGATCGAGGATTTGCCGGCACTGCCGACGCCGTTGAGGAGAATGATCTTGGCGGTCATGGTCAAGGCGGCCTCCCGAAATCTAGCGGTTGCGCACCACCACGCAGGCACCACCGACACTTTGCAGTTTCTGGCAGATGACGTTGGCGTCGGCGCGGGCGTCGACCCCTATCCTGACCGCATAGATACCGCGTCGGCCGATCGGCGTGCGCACCCGGTTGACCACCGGGTCATGATTGCCAAGCAGGGCCGGGAACCGGCTTCTGACCCTGAGCCACTGGTTGATCGCGGCGCCCCGGCGGAAATTGCCCGCCACCTGCACGCCCCAGGGCTTCACGTTGATCGAGGCCATGGCCACGGTTTGCGACATGATCACCGGCAGCCGCCGACAGGCGGCCGCAAAGCTTGCCTTTGCATCGAGCGGCTGAACCGTTCCCGCGTAGGCTGTGTCGGTGAACTTGTCGGCGGGCTCGCCCATGATGTCGAAAACGTAGCTTTCGGTCTCCATGGGCAGGAACCCGCCCGACTTCAGCCAGCGCGACACCCGGTTTTCACCCGCATTGTAAGCCGCCGCCGCGAGGCCGAGATTGCCGTAGCCGGTTTTCATCTCGGCCAGATATTTCGCCGAGGCCGGGATCGCCTGATCGATGTCGAAGGAATTGGCCAGGCCGCGCATCTTGGCGGTGCCCGGCATGAACTGGGCAATGCCTTCCGCACCGACTGGGCTGACCGCGTTGGGATCGAAACGGCTTTCCTTCCAGATCAGCCGGGCGAAGAAATCCCGTGGCAGGCCGTTCTGGTCCGCATGCACCTCGATGAGGCTGCACACGCGGTCGATCAATCTTTTGGCGGCGGATTGCGGCGGGTCGGCGTGGGCGGCCGTCGACCAGGCCAATGCGCCAAGCAGGACCAGCGTCGCCCTCGGGAAACGCCGCATGGCGCCTACTCCGCCGCGGCCTTGCCGCGACCGAACCGCTGCTCGATGTAGTCGGCGACCATTTTCTCGAAATCCGCCGCGATTGACGGCCCACGCAGCGTCGCCGCTTTCTTGCCGTCGACGAACACAGGCGCCGTCGGCGTTTCACCGGTGCCGGGCAGCGAAATGCCGATGTCGGCATGCTTGGATTCACCCGGGCCGTTGACGATGCAGCCCATGACCGCGACCTTGAGGCTTTCGACGCCGGGATATTTGTCGCGCCACACCGGCATGTTCTTGCGCAGGTCCGCCTGGATGTTCTGGGCGAGTTCCTGGAACACGGTTGACGTTGTACGACCGCAACCCGGGCAGGCGGCGACGATCGGCACGAATTGCCGGAAGCCCATGGTTTGCAGCAATTCCTGCGACACTTGAACTTCGCGCGTCCGGTCGCCATTCGGCTCCGGCGTCAGCGAGATGCGAATGGTGTCGCCAATGCCTTGCTGCAGCAGAATGCCCATGGCGGCGGAGGACGCGACAATGCCTTTTGACCCCATGCCGGCCTCGGTCAGGCCAAGGTGCAGCGCATGGTTGGAGCGGGTCGCAAGCTCGGCATAAACCGCGATCAGGTCTTGCACGCCGCTGACCTTGGCCGACAGGATGATCTTTTCGCGGCCAAGCCCGATCTCTTCGGCCATTTCAGCCGACAGGATCGCCGATTGGACGATCGCTTCGCGCGTCACTTCCTGCGCGGTCAGCGGAAAACCCTTGGCCTGGTTGTCGTCCATCAGCCGGGTCAGAAGTTCCTGGTCGAGCGACCCCCAATTGACGCCGATACGCACCGGCTTATCGTGCTTGATCGCCATCTCGACAATGTCGGTGAACTGCCGGTCCTTCTTGTCCTTGAAGCCGACATTGCCGGGATTGATGCGGTATTTGGCCAGCGCCTCGGCGCAGGCCGGATGATCGGCCAGCAGCTTGTGACCGATATAGTGGAAATCACCGACCAGCGGCACATTGATGCCAAGCCGCAGCAGCCGTTCGTGGATGCGCGGCACGGCGGCGGCACTCTCGTCACGGTCGACGGTGATGCGCACGATCTCGGAGCCGGCGCGATGCAGCGCCGCCACCTGGGCAACCGTCTGGTCGATGTCGGCGGTATCTGTATTGGTCATCGACTGAACGACGACGGGCGCACCGCCACCCACGACCACGCCACCGACGTCAACGCCGACCGAGGTCCGGCGCGGGAAGGGAGAGGAGAAATATCCGGTCATGCCGGCAGCCTTTTGTCTCTGGAGCGCCATGCGTCCGCTTGCGCGCGCAATGTACGCTCCGGCCGATGCGCTGAAGTCCGGGCATGAGGTGGAGGAGCAAAGATGGCTTGTCAATGGCGACAGGTCGCCACTGGCCCAAATCGGGCTGACGCTAGGATCGGAAAATCCGGGTTTCCGGGATTGTTGTCGTGGGAAGGGGATCCGTTGGAACTCGGTTTTGGCTCCTTCACTCAGCGTAAGAAACCAAAAACCCCACCACCGGCGGCGCTAGCCGCCGGCAAATAGGCCGCCATCAAAATAAGCGGCTATGTCAGATTGTAACCGTCAATGCGTTGTCGGTTTCGCCTTCAGTTTTTCAATCTCGTCCTTGAGTGCCAGCTTGCGTCGCTTGAGATTCACGATTTCGAGGTCGTCGACCGATGGATGGTTCATCGCGTCATCGATTTCACGTTCGATGTCGCCGTGTTTCCGCTGCAACTCATCAAGATGGGATGCAAGAGACATGATTGGTTCTCCCTTTCATGGATTCCTCGATTGCAGCCGCCATAGGCGCGTCCACCGCAGGCTCGCTTCTGTGACGGCACGGTGACACTGTGCCACCAACTGGGAGCGATGTCGAATGATGTGTGGTAGCATTCCACGACAATGTGAAATGTGATATGGGCTGCGCGCCGGTTGGAAAAGATGACCGGCCCCGCCCAACAAGGCCCATTTCTGGGCATCGCAGACGTGCAGACGGTAGAGAATGTCCGATCAAGAACAGGCCGATGTTCGCCTCGAATTTTCCCGCCTGAAGCAGGAGCACGCCGATTTCGACGCGGCGATCAACGCGATGATCGCCATGGCTTGCGATCCACTGCAAATCCAGCGCATGAAGAAGAAGAAGCTGTTCCTGAAGGACAGGCTGATGGCGCTGGAAGACAAGATCATTCCTGATATCATTGCCTGAGTTGACGTGGCTGCGCGGCCACGCCTCACGGCTGCCCGTGAAAATAATTTTCGCCGTCAGGGAATAAACCGTCTCATTTCGAGGTCTACTCGGCAGATGCCAATTTTGGTGTCGCGGGAGATCGAAATGGCTCTTCTTTGTTGCGGCTTTCCTGTTGAGTGCAGCCTGATGGCTGGCGCGGAGCGTGACCGGCAACGCCTCCTTTCGCTTCACGGCGCTTGACACCGGTGACGCCTATGAATTCACTTTCACAAAAGCCGGCGGCTTTGCCTGATTTAGCGGGCTTGCCCCGCGCATGGGGGGCCAGATCACCCTCGCTCAATGAAGGAGCGTGGAAGATTGTGCCCGGAGTATCGGATCATGGTGCGGTGTTGAGCGAAAAAGCCCAGGCCGAGCGCTTCGGCGAAGTGGTGCTGCCGCATCTTGGCGACGCCCTTGCACTTGCCCGCTGGCTGACCGGCAACACAGCCGACGCCGAGGACGTGGTGCAAGAGGCCTGCGTGAAAGCCCATGCCGGCATATCAGGATATGCCGGCGGCAATGCCCGAGCCTGGCTGCTGACCATCGTGCGCAACACATCCTATACGTGGATGTCACGCAACCGGCCCCGCGCCATGATGACGGTGGGCGACCTGGGCGACCTCGACGAGATGGCTGCGGCGCATGGCGCCAGCCCGCCTGACGACGATGGCCCGGAAGCGAGCCTAATCGCCAAGGCCGATATGGCCGCACTCGAAGCGGCGATAGCCGCGCTGCCGGACCCGTTTCGCGAGACGCTGGTGTTGCGTGACATCAATGGTCTCAGCTACCGCGAGATATCAGCCATGCTCGGCGTGCCGATAGGCACGGTGATGTCACGGCTGGCCCGGGCCCGTGGTCTGCTTATGTCTGAACTGGGGAGAGCGCCATGACCATCCATGACGACGGACTGCCCAACGATGCCGAAGGTATGAGGTTGATGATCCACGCCCTTGTTGATGGCGAACTCGACGCTGCGGCGGCCCTGGCTGTGGAGCGGCGCATCGCCGCCGACCCGATCCTGGCCGCCGAGCACGCCCGTGTCACTGCCTTTCAGTCAGCGGTGAGCCGCCTGCCGCAACCGCCCGTCAGCGAGGCCTTTCGTGCCCGCATCGCGGCCATCGGCGCGGCGGCAAGCGCAGAGCCGAAGGAAGACGGCGCGGCTGAGCCGCAGCGGGGCGCATCGTCGGCGCTGCCGGGATTGATTGGCGCGGCGCGGATTGGTGGCGGCACGCGCAGAAACGCCGCGACGCGTCCGTCCCAGGCACGGCCCTCACTGACTCGCGCGCGCCGTTTCGGCTCGTTTGACTGGCGCGCCATGGCGGCATCGATCATGATCAGCGCCGTGCTGGCCAGCGGAGCGACGCAATGGGTGATGCTGAACGGCGCGGATGACGGTTTTGCCGCGGCAGTCGCCAGTGGTCACCGCCGCAGCCTGCTCGCCGCCAGCCCCATCGATATCGTTTCGTCCGATCGCCACACCGTGAAACCATGGCTCGACGCCAGGATCGGCGTGTCGCCACCAGCACCGGACCTTGCGAAGGATGGCTATGCACTGATCGGCGGACGGGTAGAGGTGATCGCCGGCCGGCCGGTGCCGGCTTTGGTCTACCGACACCGCGAGCATCTGATCACATTGGTCGCCGAACCGCAGCAAGGTGGCCGCGTCACAGCCCCGGACGATCTCTCGTCGAGCGGATTCTCACTGGTGCAGTGGAGCGACGGCGCCTTCTCTTACTGGGCGATCTCGGACATGGAGCGGCCCGAACTCGACGACTTCGTCGCCCGCTTCCGCAAGGCGGCGGTGTAGAGGGATTACCCTGCCCGGCGACAGCGGCGGCCGCCTATCCTTGCGGCCCCGCCCGAATTCCGCTAATGCGCGCTTTTGTCGCCGGGGAGCAAGGACTTGGACGATCAACGCGCCGACGTCGCCATCATCATGGGCAGCCAGTCCGATTGGGCGACGATGCGCCATGCCGCCGAAACGCTTGAGGCGCTTGGCGTTCCGCACAAGCGGCTGATCATTTCGGCCCATCGTACTCCCGATCGGCTCTACGACTTCGCCAAGGGCGCCAAGGCTGCCGGCTACAAGGTGATCATCGCCGGCGCCGGCGGTGCCGCCCATCTGCCAGGCATGACGGCGGCGATGACGCCTCTGCCGGTCTTCGGCGTGCCTGTCGAATCGAAAGCTCTTTCGGGGCAGGATTCGCTGCTCTCCATCGTTCAGATGCCGGCCGGCATTCCGGTCGGCACCTTGGCCATCGGCAAGGCCGGCGCCGCCAACGCAGCCCTTCTGGCCGCCGCGGTGCTGGCGCTGCACGACGACAGGCTTGCCGCACGGCTGGACGGCTGGCGCGCCGCGCAGACCGCCAAGGTCGCGATTGAGCCGACGGACACGCCGTGAGCCTGCCCGCGGGATCGACCATCGGCATCATCGGCGGCGGCCAGCTCGGCCGCATGCTGGCCGCCGCCGCCGCCCGCCTGGGCTATCGCACCGTGATACTGGAACCGCAGCCCGATTGTCCGGCGGCGCAAGTCGCCAACCGGCAGATAACCGCCGCCTATGACGACCATGCAGCGCTTGCCGAGCTGACAGCCGCCAGTGCCGTCGTCACCTATGAGTTCGAGAACGTGCCGGTCGCGGCGGCCAACGCACTGGCCAATACGGCGCCTGTCTATCCGCCTTCGCGCGCGCTTGAAGTTGCGCAGGATCGGGTCACCGAGAAGACCTTTCTCAACAGCATTGGCATCCCGACAGCGGATTTCCGCCCTGTCGACAATGACAGTGACCTGACAGCCGCGCTGAAAGCATTCGCTGGCAACGGCGTCCTGAAGACGCGGCGCATGGGCTATGATGGCAAAGGCCAGCGCGTTTTCCGCAACATGGAAGCAGGCGGATTTGCCGGCACCTTCGAGGCCATGGGCAATGTGCGATTGGTACTCGAAGCCTTCGTACCCTTCGAGCGCGAGATTTCGGTGATCGCCGCCCGCGGCACCGACGGCGCTGTTGCCGCCTATGATCCGGCCGAAAATGTCCACCGCCACGGCATCCTGCACAGCTCCACCGTGCCGGGCGGGATTTCCGCTAAAACCACTGCCGCCGCGCAGGCAGCCGCGACAACAATCCTGTCGGCGCTCGACTATGTCGGCGTCATCGGCGTCGAGTTTTTCGTGCTGGCCGATGGTTCGCTACTGGTCAATGAGATCGCGCCCCGCGTTCACAATTCCGGCCACTGGACCGAGGCTGCCTGTGTCGTCTCGCAGTTTGACCAGCACATTCGCGCCATCGCCGGCTTGCCGCTGGGAAGCCCGAGCCGCCATTCCAACTGCGTGATGGAAAACCTGATCGGCGACGATGTCTCGCGCGTTGCCGAACTGCTTGGCGAGCCTGATCTGATGCTGCATCTCTACGGCAAGGCGGAGGCACGGCCTGGCCGCAAGATGGGCCATTTCACCCGGATCAGTCGCCGCGCCTGACCTCCGAGGTGCGGCCTATTGCTCGTCGTCGTCGGAGCTGGCGCAACTCGCGTCGCCTTCCTGGCAATTGGCGGCGGCCGCAAGTTGCTTGACCCGATCATCGGTCAGCCTGGTCAGGCACTGCGAGACTTCCATCGAATGGATTGAGCCGCCGGCGCTGGCGGCGGAGGAATGGGCGCATTCGGCGTCCCGAAAGGCAATCCAGGCCCGCTGCGCGGCCTGCAGTAATTTCCGGCCGTCGGCATCGTCCGCACCGATAAGGTCCTGATAGGCTCTGTTGAGCCTGGCGTCTGCCGCCGCGTAGTCCTCTCCGGCACAGATGTTCATCATTTGCTGGCTGTCGTCGCCGCGGTCGCATTCCTGCGCGCGGGCAACTGAAACGCCAGCAAGGACGACAAGGCAGGCGGACAGGAAAATTCGGCGCATGATCGTCTCCAAATCACTTCACGGCGACTGTATCATCCCAGTGGCCTTGCAGCCGCGCAATGCCGCGAGATGCACATGGCGGATATTTGATGATATGGACGGCTCACAAGCGCTATGGAGCGCCCTCGTGGTTGACATAGACAAGGCTCCTCGTTTATGAGCCACGCACAGTTCAAGGGCGCGTCTTCTGGCGCGCCTTAAAATTTCGACCCGCAGCGGGTCCATACCGACAGGCAAGACCATGAAGATCAAGAATTCGCTCAAGGCGCTCAAGGGCCGTCACCGCGACAACCAGCTGGTTCGCCGCAAGGGCCGCGTCTACATCATCAACAAGACCGCCCCGCGCTACAAGGCACGCCAGGGCTGAGTTTTCGGCTGGAGGCTTTTGGCCTCCATTTGCCTGATGTTGTCGCCGGCTTGCCGGCGTGTCACGCTAATTTCAGTTTGATGTTCCGCTGTCCGGGATTAAAGTCCGGTCATGCGGATTCTTTTTGCGTTTCTTACAGCCTTTTTGTTTTCCGGCGTCATGTCCCTGCCGGCAAGAGCCGATGACCCGGTCGCGCCGCCGGTGGCGATGACGAAGCAAGCGCGTCTCGATCAGCTTTTTTCCGACCTCAAGCGTGAGCGCAACGAAAAGGCCGCCGAGCGCATCGCAGGCAACATCTGGAGCGAATGGTCTCAATCCGGCAGCGCTTCGATCGACCTGATGATGCAGTGGTCGCAGAAGGCGATTGAAGGCCAGAAGTTCGACGTCGCGCTCGATTTTCTCGATCAGGTGGTCACCTTGCAGCCGGCCTATGCCGAAGGCTGGAACCGGCGCGCCACCGTGCATTTCATGATGAAGAACTACGGCAAGTCGATGTC
>JBDSLV010000180.1:0-5024 GCA_039916205.1 Mesorhizobium sp.
CGAGCGGATCGCCTTGGCCATGGCGTCTTCGACGGGAATGCCGGCCGGCCGCTCGTCATACCTAATGTCGACAGGGTAGGCGCGGCCCTCGCTCTCGATGACGGGCGCCTCGGACAGTAACCTGGCGACCCGCGCGCCATCGAGCGTCGCAGACATGACGACAAGCCTGAGGTCGGGCCTCAGCGCACCTTGCACGTCAAGCGCCAGCGCCAGGCCGAAGTCACCGTCGAGCGAACGCTCGTGGAATTCATCGAAAATCACCGTCGAAATCCCGGGCAGTTCGGGATCGTCGAGGATCATCCGCGCCAGCACGCCTTCGGTGACGACGAGTATCCTCGTCCTTGCCGAGGTGCGGTTTTCCATGCGCATGGCATAGCCGACCGTCGCGCCAGGCTCCTCGCCAAGCAGTTCGGCCATGCGGCGGGCAGCAGCACGGGCTGCGAGCCGGCGCGGCTCGAGCAGGACGATCTTGCCGGTGCCAAGCCATGCGGCATCGAGCAGTGCCAACGGCACCAGCGTCGTCTTGCCGGCGCCTGGCGGCGCCACCAGCACGGCGCTGTTGCCGCGCTCCAGCGCTTCGACAAGCGCCGGCAGCACGACGGAGACCGGAAGCTCCGGTAGGGATTTCGTGGTCATCGTCTCGAGGATACGCTCATTTGATCGCGGTTGGTCCGCACCGTCCGCATATCAGCGGTGGCGGTCGCCACGCAACTTATGTGGCTGGGATCAAAGCCGGGTCCGCGAGAACGGGTTCCAGCGCACCGTGCCCAGCCTCGCCTCTTCACGCACCATGGTCAGCAGGCCGGAACCACCGACGACCGCGAGGCCGACCAGGGAAATCCAGTCCGGATATTCCTGGAAGAACAGCGCTCCCAAAATCACCGCCCAGACGATCTGCGAATAATGCGTCGGCGCGATCCGGTTGGCGGGGGCGTATTTGACCGCCAGGAGCTGCAGCAGCTGGCCGCAAGCGGTGAAGCCGCCGGCCACGACCAGCCAGAGCAACTGCCTGCCGTCCGGCAAGGTGAACGAGGTCGCCGCTGCCCCCACTCCATTGAAGAGCAGACCATAGCCGATCAGAACGCCGAGCATCGTCGTTCGCTTTTCCTGCTGCGCCAGCGAGCGCATCAGGATGACACTGGCAGCGGCAAGGAAGGCAATGGTGAAGGCCGCGAGGTGGCCAAGATGCAATTCGCGAAAGCCCGGCCGCACCACAAGCATGACACCGGCAAAACCGGCGACCACCGCCAGCCAACGCCACGGGCCTACCTGCTCCTTGAGGATCACGGTGGAGAGGATGGTGACGAACAGCGGCGCCAGGAAGATCAGCGCATAGACTTCCGCCAGCGGAATGGTGGTGAAGGCATAGACGCTGAGCACGCCAGACGCGATGCCGGCCCAGGCGCGGGCTTGCACGGCCCAGGGCCGCTTCGTACGCCAGAAATCACGCCAGCGCTCGTCGGCCGGCCTGGTGAACAAGAGAAAAAAGCCGGCAAACAGGGTCGAGAAAAAACCGATCTCGAATACGGTGAACTGCCCGCCCAGGCTTTTGACAACGGCATCGCTGCACGAATAGCTTGC
This sequence comes from Mesorhizobium sp., assembly GCA_039916205.1. Taxonomy (GTDB): domain Bacteria; phylum Pseudomonadota; class Alphaproteobacteria; order Rhizobiales; family Rhizobiaceae; genus Mesorhizobium. The sequence goes on from JBDSLV010000180.1 coordinate 1,582, forward strand.
GTAGGCGATCAGAGCGAGCAGGATTCCGTTCGTCACGTTTTTCCATTTCCGGGAGAGAGTCACTTTGAAAATATTGGCGCTCGGTGCGCATCCGGACGACATCGAGATCTTCATGTTCGGTACGATGGCCGCCTATGCGGCGCAAGGCGCAGAGCTCATTTTTGCCATAGCCACGGATGGCGCCAAGGGCGGGCACGGCGATCCCGGTGCGCTCGCCCGTGTCCGCCGTGAGGAAGCAACGGCGGCAGCGGCGCTGCTCGGTGCAACACCGCGCTTCCTCGATTTTGCCGATGGCGCGCTGGTTGCCGATGCCGTGCTGGTCGCAGCCTTGAAGGCACTGATCGGCGAGACGAGGCCAGACCTGGCGATCACCCATGCGCCGAACGACTATCACGGCGACCACCGTGCGCTGTCGGATGGCGTACGCATCGCGGCCTCCTTCGCTGTCCCGGTTCTGCATGCCGACACGATGGGCGGCACCGGCTTCTCGCCAACCCACTATGTCGATATTTCTGCGCATTCGGAGATCAAGGCAAAGGCGATCCGGGCGCATCAGTCGCAAGACCCCGAGCATTTCGTCGATGGTGCGCGGACGCAGAACCTGTTTCGCGCCGGCCAGTGCAATGGAGCAGCCGGGGCGCTCGCCGAAGCGTTCCGTTTCGAGCCGATGTTCCCCTTCGCCGACATCCGTGCGCTGCTGCCGCCGGCGCCGGCGATCCGGCCCGTTGTCGTGAGCACGAAACGGATCGGCTGAGGCTGTTGCAAGTTCGGACGGCATAGAAGCCAGTCAGGCGGCTTTCTCGGGGCGAGCCGTAGCGCGCACTTTTTCCAACGTTTTCAGAGACCGGTGCGAAGATGTTGCGGCGCAGCAACGAATTCGCTTGCGTTGTTTAGTAAAAATTGCATCACTAAACAAATTACTAAACATCTGCCGCGCTCTGGCGCCGCCATGTTTGGGCCCCTGAGGAGAGGGGTTGAGGGCTCTTGAAACCGCCATCCGGGCGCGTTTCGCAAATGGGAGGAAGGCATGAAATCGACTCTGAAACTGGCGTTGGGACTGGCTTCGGCGATGTTGACGTCGACGGCCGTTACCAGCGTTGCGCACGCTGAAGATCTGACGCTTTGCTGGGCAGCCTGGGACCCGGCAAACGCGCTTGTCGAACTGTCCAAGGATTTCACCAAGCAAACCGGCATCGGGATGAAATTCGAGTTCGTGCCGTGGACCAATTACGCCGACCGCTTCCTCAACGAGCTCAACTCGCACGGCAAGCTGTGCGACCTGATCATCGGCGACAGCCAGTGGATCGGCGGCGCGGCCGAGAACGGCCATTACGTGAAGCTGAACGACTTCTTCGACAAGGAGAAGATCAGCATGGACGACTTCGTGCCGGCGACCGTCGTCGGCTATTCTGAATGGCCGAAGAACACCCCGAATTACTGGGCGCTGCCAGCCATGGGCGACGTCGTAGGCTGGACCTACCGCAAGGACTGGTTCTCCAAGCCGGAACTGCAGAAGGAATTCAAGGAAAAATACGGCTGGGATCTCGGCCCGCCGAAGACCTTCGACCAGTTGCAGCAGATCGCCGAATTCTTCCAGAAGCGGCAGGTCGACGGCAAGACCGTCTATGGCGCCTCGATCTATACCGAGCGTGGCTCCGAAGGCATCACCATGGGCGCCATGGACGTGCTCTACAGCTACGGCTTCCAGTACGAGAACCCCAAGAAGCCCTACGAGATGGAAGGCTTCGTCAACTCGGACAAGGCGGTCAAGGGCCTGGAATTCTACAAGGCGCTGTATGATTGCTGTACGCCTCCCGGCGCCTCGAACAGCTACATGGGCGAAGGCGTCGATGCCTTCAAATCCGGCCAGGTAGCGATGCACATGAACTTCGCCTTCACCTGGCCAGGCCTGCAGAAGGACGAGAATGTCGGCGGCGACAAAATCGGCTACTTCGTCAATCCCAAGGGCCCGGATGGCGAGCAGTTCGCCCAGCTCGGCGGCCAGGGCATCTCGGTTGTCTCCTATTCCGACAAGCAGGAAGCCGCGCTGAAATACATCAAGTGGTTCGCCAACAAGGACGTTCAGTCCAAGTGGTGGTCGCTCGGTGGCTATTCCTGCCTCAACGCGGTGGTGAAGGACCCGGGTTTCCCGGCCAGCCAGCCCTACGCGCAGACCTTCCTCGACTCGATGGCCATCGTGAAGGACTTCTGGGCCGAGCCAAGCTACGCACCGCTGCTGCAGGCCTCGCAGAAGCGCTTCCATGATTATGTCGTGGCCGGCCAGGGTTCCGCCAAGGATGCGCTGGACGGTCTGGTCAAGGACTGGACCCAGGTCTTCCAGGACGACGGCAAGATGTAAGGCTCCTCCCGAGCTGGATCGAAGCGTCCCGTGCCGCCCTTGGCACGGGACGCAGTTCAGATAAATTCCATCATCGAGACGACCAAAGTGACCGAAGCGGGACTGACCATGCTCAATCGGACTGCGGACAACGTTGCCCGGGCGACCCCGGAGCCGTTGGCCCGCAAGGTCCGCGGTATCAGCGACAAGGGCCTCGCCTGGCTGTTTATCTCGCCAACGATCCTGTTGCTGCTCGCCATCAACATCTTCCCCCTGTTCTGGGCGATCTACCTGTCCTTCACCAACTATCGCGCCAACCGGCCAAACGAAGCGGTAAAGAACCTCGGCTTTGCCAACTACCAGCGTATCCTTGGCGACAAGGATATCTGGATCGCCATGCAGACGACGGCGCATTTCGTGTTCTGGACCATCCTGCTGCAGACGCTGATCGGCTTCACGCTGGCCTGGCTGATCGACCGGAAGTTTCGCGGCCACGCCTTCTGGACCACGCTCATCCTGGTGCCGATGATGCTGTCGCCGGCGGTGGTCGGCAATTTCTGGCGCTTCCTCTACGAGCCGCAGATCGGGCTGTTCTCCTACGCCGTCTCGTTCGTCACCCGCATCCCGCCAACCGACATCCAGATGCTGTCCAACGTGTCGCTGGCGCCATGGTCGATCATCATCGTCGATACCTGGATGTGGACGCCTTACGTGATGTTGATCTGCCTCGCCGGGCTGCGCTCGATCCCCGAATACATCTATGAAGCGGCCGAGGTCGACCGCGCTTCCAACTGGCGGCAATTCTGGTCGATCACGCTGCCGATGGCGCTGCCCTTCATCATGCTGGCGGTGCTGTTTCGCGGCATCGAGAACTTCAAGATGTTCGACATGGTCACTCTCCTGACCGGCGGCGGACCCGGCTCGACCACGGAAGTCGCCTCGATCACGCTGAAACGGCAGGCTTTCGAGAGCTGGCGGACCGGCTATTCCTCTGCCTTCGCCATCATCCTGTTCGTAGCGGTGTTCGGCCTCGCCAACATCTACGTCAAGGCGCTCAACAAGGTGAAGCAGAGATGAGCCTGACAACAGCCCATTCGGTCGTCGC
>JBDSLV010000181.1:0-5374 GCA_039916205.1 Mesorhizobium sp.
TCTCTCCGCATGCCGCGATCGCTGATGTGCTGAAGAACGGCAATCTCATTGCCGAGGCCGCGCGGCAGGGTGGAATTGCCTTGCCATTGCTCGACGTTTGCCGTGACCTCTACGAGGAGACCCTGGCTCTCGGGCACGGCAAGCTGGATATGATCGCTGTCGTCCAGGCCATCGAGGCGCGCACTGTCGCTGAACAGCGTCCGGCCTAGCCGGCAACGCGCAACCGGTCCTTGCGCGCGCACTGTCGCTCGTTCGAGTGGTCCCGCTGGACGGCGGCAGCCGTGCGCTGCGGATGGCGCCTGGGTCGACCGAGAACGGCAATGGCGTCGCGGTAAATCGCGCGAGGTCCGCGCTTCTTCCGGGCGCGGCGACCAACGTTATCGGGAAGCTCGCGCCCCCTATTTCAACTCGAAAATGGCTTCGACTTCCACCGGCGAGTTGAGCGGGAGCGAAGCAGCACCAACGGCGGAGCGGGCGTGCCTGCCCCGCTCGCCCAAAACAGCTACCAGAAGATCGGAGGCACCATTGGCAACCAGGTGCTGTTCGATGAAACCTGGCTCTGAGGCGACAAAGACCGTAATCTTTACCACACGACTGATGTTCTCGAGATCGCCGACGGCTGCCTTGGCATGCGCCAATATGTTGATCGCGCACTGCCTGGCCGCTTCGCTGCCGGTTGCCGCGTCCAGATCGCTTCCGAGCCGTCCGGTGGACAGGAGCCGGCCATCCTTGCGCGGCAGTTGGCCTGCGATGAAAAGGAGACGGTCCGCTCGGCAATAGGGCAAGTAGTTCGCAGCCGGAGCAGCCGCGACCGGCAGAGTTACCCCAAGATCTCGTAGTCGCCTTTCGATCGTTTCACTCATTTCACCAATATACCCATTGCGACGGATATTTGGTCAAATCTAGCTATTTTCGGTTCGCTTCCGCTATGGCTTTCTCGCAGGGCACGGAGGAAACTTCTACCCTTTCGATGAACAGGTTTCACTTGCTCGCGTTGTGACATTCCGGTCGGGTTGCGACGACCGATCCGCCTCATACAGGGAGCGCCGGCTATGATGTTCATGGTCATTGAGAATTTTCGCAAGGGAGACGCGTTGTCCGTCTACCGGCGATTTCGCGACAAGGGCAGACAATGCCCGGACGGGCTGAAATTCGTCGACAGTTGGGTAAGTGCCGATCTCACGCAGTGCTTCCAGCTGATGGAATGTGACGACGTCAGCCTGTTCCAGCGTTGGGTGGCGGCCTGGGCGGATCTCGTCGAATTCCAGGTGATCCCGGTGAGCCGGGGCCAGGATGTTGCCAAGGCGCTGCTCGAGACCGGCGACCAACAAGCCTAGTTCGCGCGGGATTTCCGCGGCTGCGGCCTGGCGTGTCGTTCGCTGACCGGTGAGTTACGCCCTCGCTAGAACATGGCCTGCACGCCGATGACCCCAGGATCCACGCCGAATTTCGTCAGCCACGAATACACGGGCGGCAGGCGGTCGGCGATCGATTCCACCGCCACGTCGATGAAACATGGTTCCTGTGATGCGAATGCCTGTTCCAGTGCGTGTTCGAGCTCCTCGGTCGTGTCGACGCGGAAGTTGCGAATTCCATAGACCGCGGCAAGCTTGCTCATGTCGTGGCGGCCAAAATCGACCCCAAACGTCCCATCATTGCCCTCGCCCTTATGCATCACGCGCTGCAGTGCTTTAATCCACCCGAAGCACCCGTTGTTGAAATGAATCAAGACCGCGGGTATTTCCAGCCGCGCCAGGGTCTCCAGTTCGCCCGCCGACATGCCAAGGGATCCATCGCCGAACAGCGCCACCGGCCGGTATTCGGGTGCCGCGAAATAGGCGCCGACGACTGCTGGAATGGCGTAGCCAAGTCCTCCGAAAAATCGGGGTATCACCAGCTTGGATCCCGGATGGTTCAGCTTCAGAAAACGCGTCGCGTAGGGCGTCGGCGTTCCGGCATCCGATATGACGTGGCACTTGGCCGGCAGATGGAGGTTGAGCGCGTCGATGACACGTTCGGGCCTGATCGGAATTTCGCGGCTGCGCAACTCGCTCTGCATCGTCGTCCAGAATTCGGCCCGCCGGCTGTTGATGCTCTCGATCCAATCGCCTGTGGGCAAGCTTTCACTTCTGGTTCTGGCGAGGAAACTCTCGATCGTCGCGCGGGCATCCCCCATCAGTGGAAAGTCGACATCCGCGGTGTTGGCGATGATGTCGGGATCGACGTCGATCTGGATGATCTTGCCGCCATTGTCGGCTGGAGGCCATTTCCAGTTCATCGTTGCGACGGACCCCATCCGACAGCCGACATACATCACGAGGTCGGCCCTTCCCAACGCCCACACCGCGTGGGGATGGAATCCGTTGTCGCCGATAATGCCGATCGCCAATCTGTGATCGTCGCTGATCACGCCCTGGCCGGTGATCGTCGTGGCAATCGGAATGCCCAGATGCTCCGCCAGCCGGACAAGGCTCTCTCCGGCAGCCGATCGGTTTGCGCCGCCGCCGGCAACGATCAACGGCCGCTTCGACGCAAGCAAGGCATCAATGGCACAGCTCATGGCTTCGTCTTCCGGGAGGATCCGAAAAGCCGGCGCGACCCGACACTGCGGCTCGGCCCGCAGTTGCTGCGGCGTCACGTCCAGCTCCTCGTAGAGAAGGTTTTCAGGCAAGGCGAGCACCACCGCGCCGGGCCGCCCTCCCGTGGCCATGCGAAAGGCGCGCCTCATCGTCTCCGGCAGCTTCTCGACGCGATGCAACGTTTCCGTATGCTTGGAGATCGGACGGAACATCGCTTCGATCGGCAGTTCCGTCAGCGTTCCGCGCCCGACCCCCATTTGAGGAATGTCGTTGACGAGCAGGATGACCGGCACGGACGATTTGTTGGCTTCGGCAACACCGGGCAGGCCGTACATCGCGCCTGCCCCGCTGGGCACCTCGGCAACACCCGGCTTGCCCGAAAGCCGCGCGTAGCAATCCGCCATGAACACCGCCGATCGTTCGTCGCGGCATGCGACGTGCAACGGCGCGCCATCCATCCGCTTGAGCGCGTGGTAGAGGGCGACGTTGGTATCGCCAGGGACACCGAAGATTACCTCGACGCCATAGTCGCGCAACATGGTCAGCAAGGCGTCCGCGCCATTCATTGTTTTGTCCTTCCGCCTGGAATGTTGGATGTCGCGCGCTAGCGCTTTAACTGGTCGTTTCGCGGCTATGGTGAAGCCGCGCGGTGTCTCGCGGCATGACGTCTGAAATCCAACCTCACCGCGAGATGAATGGATGTGTTGACCCTGTCGGGCTTACGAAGACGCATTGATGATCGCCGCGCTGATTTTCTCCGCGATCATGATCGTCGGGATGTTCGTGTTGGCGCGCGGCACACGTGGCATGATCGACGCGTCCGCTACCCTGAGGTTGTGGATGCCAAGTACTCTTCCCTCGTGATCCGTCACGGCGTCGATGTCAGATGGCTTTCCCATCCGGCAGGTCCCGGCCGCGTGCCACACCCCGTGCACTTTCTGGCGCACGAATTCCTCCAACACCTCGTCATCACGGTTGATCTGGTCAACCGTGGCGCCCTCCGTGACGACATGCCTGATAAGCGCCTTTCGCAGCGCCGCGGGACCATCGAGAAGCTGCGCAAGGATGCCCGTCAGAACGAGATTCTTGGTCGATACCTTGCCGAGGTCGCGGATTCTTTCGCTATAGCTCGATGGAAAGAAGTCCGTTACCTGAGCCCGCAAAGTCGGGTTGTTGAACAGGGCGATCATCTTGCGCATGGCCGCCGTCAACCGAAGCAGATCCCGGCGGTCGCGCAGAAGGTTGAACTCCACCCGCGGCTCGGCCTGCGGTGAGCCGGATTTCAATGAGACCCGGCCGGTAGAAAACGGATGATTGACCCAGGTGGTAAGCGATCCGAGCTGCTTGCCGACCGGATGCCAACCCGACTTGCTGAGCGCGACCATGTACATGTCTTGCGGCCCGCACTCCGCCAAATTCGAGGAGTATCGCAGCCCAATATGGGTATGCCGGCGCAGACGATCGCCCAGGCGGGAATCCTTTCGCAGGAATGCCGAGATCGAGATCGTCGGGTGATCCTGGAGGTTGTGGCCAACCCCCGGCCGATCCGCGACAATGTCGATTCCCAGCTGCCGCAGATCATCCGCTGGACCAATCCCGGACCTCAACAGCATCGCCGGGCTGTGGATCGCGCCGGCAGTCAGGATGACTTCCGCACCGGCCACCGTCTCTACGCTCGCGCCATGCTCGATACTGACGCCAACCGCCTTCGTTCCGTCGAACAGCAATCCCGTGACGAAGCAGTCGGACCGGATATGCAGGTTTTCACGCCGCCGCACCGAGTTGTCGAGATATCCAATGGCCGTGGAGACACGTCTGTCATAGAGATTCGAGATGGCGACAGGGAAGTAACCATCGCCGAAATTGGCATTCTGGTCTTCGATATCCTTGTAGCCTGCCTCGGCAAGGGCGGCGGCCACCGCTCGCGAGAACAGCGGCCATTCCGACGGCATGATGCGGCGTATCGGAATCGGACCCTGTTTTCCGTGGAGCGGCCCATCGAAATCAACGTCTCTCTCAAGCCTGCGGAAATACCGGAGAACGTCTGACCAATGCCAGCCGCTGGCGCCGAGATCGTGCCATTCGTTGTAGTCGTCGGGAGTGCCCCGGTTGGCCTGCATGTCGTTCAGGCTTGACCCGCCTCCCATCAGCCGCGCCTGCTCATAGCGGCGCAACGGCGGCTTTACCGACGAGTTGTGGGGAACGGGCTGCAGATAGACCCTAAGATCGGCCCAGAGGTTTCTTTCGTTGAAGTAGGCGATGCGCGGATAGCTGTCGAGGATCGCGGGCTCGACCCTGTCCGGCGGTGTGTCCCGGCCGGCTTCGATGAGCAGCACGCGGTTGCCGGACCTGGCTGAAAGCCTGTTCGCCAGGACACAGCCGGCGGATCCTCCGCCCACGATGATGTGGCTGTATTGTTGTCCTGTCATCTCTCAACCCTCGCCCAGATAGGCTGAGACAACCTGCTCGTGCTTCAGAAGCTCGGCACCCGAGCCGGTCATGGAAATGACGCCGCTGGCCAGCACGTAAGCCTGATCGGCAATTTCCAGCGCCGCGTAGGCGTTCTGCTCGACAAGCAGGATCGTGACGCCTTGCCTGTTGATCTCCTTGATGATTTCGAACACCTGATCGACGAGCATCGGCGCAAGGCCCATGCTTGGCTCGTCGAGAAGGATCAAGGCGGGCCTTGCCACCAGCGCGCGGGCCATGGCCAGCATCTGCTGCTCGCCGCCGGAAAGCGTTCCAGCGGTCTGCGTCAAGCGCTCGCGTAGTCTCGGAAACAGTTCCAGCACCCG
>JBDSLV010000182.1:0-10806 GCA_039916205.1 Mesorhizobium sp.
GCATCCGCCTGGCCTCGCAAATCGGAAGCGGGCTGTCGGGGGTGCTTTACGTCCTCGACGAACCCTCGATAGGGCTTCACCAGAAGGACAATGATCGGCTGCTCGAAACGCTCAAGCGACTGCGCGGACTTGGCAACACCGTGCTTGTCGTCGAACATGACGAAGACGCCATCCGCACCGCCGACCATATCATCGACATGGGCCCCGGCGCCGGGGTTCGCGGCGGCGAAGTGGTGTGCGCCGGAACGCTTGAGGAATTGCTCGCCTGCGAAGGCAGCCTGACCGCCGATTACCTGTCGGGGCGGCGGACCATCCCGGTGCGCGACAAGCGCCGCAAGGGTAGCGGCAAGAAACTCACCGTCCACCATGCCACCGCCAACAATCTGCGCGATATCACCGCGTCGATCCCGCTTGGCACCTTCACCTGCATCACCGGCGTGTCGGGGTCGGGCAAGTCGAGCTTCACTATCGACACGCTCTATGCCGCCGCCGCGCGGCAGCTCAACGGCGCCCGCATCCTCGCCGGCAAATACGACAAGATCACCGGGCTCGAACATCTCGACAAGGTCATCGACATCGACCAGTCGCCAATCGGTCGCACCCCGCGCTCCAACCCGGCGACCTACACCGGCGCGTTCACCCAGATCCGCGACTGGTTCGCCGGCCTCCCCGAATCCCAAGCGCGCGGCTACAAGCCGGGGCGATTCAGCTTCAACGTCAAGGGCGGACGCTGTGAGGCATGCACCGGTGACGGGTTGCTCAAGATCGAGATGCACTTCCTGCCCGACGTCTACGTCACCTGCGACGTGTGCCACGGCCATCGCTACAATCGCGAAACGCTGGAGGTTAAGTTCAAGGGCAAGTCGATTGCCGACGTGCTCGACATGACGGTCGAGGAGGGCGTCGACTTCTTTGCCGCCGTGCCCGGTGTGCGCGACAAGCTGGAGACGCTGAAGCAGGTCGGCCTCGGCTATATCCATATCGGCCAGCAGGCAACGACACTGTCCGGCGGTGAAGCGCAGCGCATCAAGCTGGCCAAGGAACTGTCGCGCAAGGCGACCGGCAAGACGCTCTACATCCTGGACGAGCCAACAACCGGCCTGCATTTCCACGATGTCGCGAAACTCCTGGAAGTGCTGCACGAGCTGGTCGATCAGGGCAACACGGTGGTGGTCATCGAGCACAATCTCGAAGTGATAAAGACCGCCGACTGGGTGCTCGACCTTGGCCCTGAGGGCGGCGACGGCGGCGGCGAACTGGTGGCATCCGGCACGCCGGAAGCGATCGTGCGCGAAAAGCGCAGCTACACCGGCCAGTTCCTCAAGGAGCTTCTGGAGCGGCGCCCCGGGGGCAAGCGCGAAGCGGCGGAGTGAGTGAGCACGTCATGCAGCGTCTGGAAAATCACATCAGGATCAGAAAGGCGCTTGCCACCGATCTACCTATCGTTGTCTCACTGACCACCGCTGCTTACGCGCCATACACAACACTGTTCAGCGCACCGCCCATGCCCGTTACCGAGGACTACGCGCCGCGTATCGCCCAAGGCGAGGTCTGGCTTCTGGAGAGCGGCGAAGAGGTTGCCGGACTGATCACGCTGGAACGCCATCCCGATCATGCGATGATCTTTTCGGTCGCCGTCCCGCCTGGCTTTCAGGGCAAGGGTTTTGGCATCGCACTGCTCAATCACGCCGATGAACAGGCGCGTCTCTGGGGCCTGCCTGAGGTGCGGCTCTACACCAACGCCAAGATGGAGCGGAACATCGCGCTTTATCTCGCCTATGGTTTTCACGAAACGGGTCGCCGGCCCAACCCCTATCGGCCAGGATGGATACTCGTCGACATGGCCAAGCCGATCGACAGGGCCACAGCGGCCTGATCTTTCAGAACTCGGGAGGACGACAATGAGCAAATCAGGAACAATCCGCTCCGGCATGGGCGGCTGGACCTTCGAGCCCTGGGATACGTCCTTCTATCCCGAAAAACTGTCGAAGGCGAAGCAGCTGCAATATGCCTCCAGGCAAGTGCCAAGCATCGAGGTCAACGGCACCTACTATTCCAGCTTCAAGGAGCCGACTTTCGTCAAATGGGCCAGCGAGGCGCCTGACGGTTTTGTCTATGCCTTGAAGGGCAATCGCTTTGTCACCAATCGCCGCGTGCTTGGCGAGGCGGGCGAGTCGATGATGCGCTTCCTCGGTTCGGGCGTCGCGGCCTTGGGCGAAAAACTCGGGCCGATCCTGTGGCAGTTCACACCGACCAAAAAGTTCGATCCGGACGACTTCGAGGCCTTCCTCAAATTGCTACCGGAAAAGCAGGATGGCGTGGCCTTGCGCCATGCGGTCGAAGTCCGCAACGACAGCTTCATCGTGCCGGAATTCGCCGCTCTGGTTCGCAAATACAAGACGGCAATCGTCTACGCCGACCATGCCAAGTATCCTGACATCGCCGACGTTACCGGTGATTTCGTCTATGCGCGGCTGCAGACCGGCAGTGACGACAATCCCGACTGCTACACACCGAACGGGCTCGACGAGTGGGCTGCGCGGGTCAAGATCTGGGCAGAGGGCAAGCAGCCGGCTGACCTGCGGCGCGCCGATCCCGCGACCAATGCGCCGGTGCAGCCACGCGACGTGTTCGTTTACTTTATCACCGAAGGCAAGGTGCGTGCGCCGTTCGGCGCCATGGCGCTGATGAATAGGATCGCCACCTGACCGGCGTCTGTAGCCCCAGTCTACGCTCAGAGCGCGTCTTATATGCGTTCCAAGCGTAGCAAGGCTTTGAATAGTGGCATATTCAGCGCCATCGTAACCTTATCGACACTTCCTTGCTGCATGAATCCAATCACGCCAACTGGCAGGGCTGGAATCGCCGCCAGCCAGGAACGAGGGGCATGTCGCTCGACTACACTTCACTTCTGCTGGCGGTTGGTTTTTCCGCCGCGTGCCTGAGCCTGACGCTGTTTGGCATGTGGCTGACCGCCCGCTCGGAGCGATTCCTGCTGACCTGGGCGATCAGCCTGCTTTTGGTGGTCGGCGACATCTTTGTGTATGACGCCTATATCGAGATGCCGGGGCGCTTGCTCGGCATCGCGACCCTGGCTTTCCTGCTGCTCGGCTTTTCGACCATGCTGGGCGCCGCCTATCAATTCAGGACCGGCGGATCGCCGATGCGGCGAATGCTGCTTGGCGGAGGCATTTCACTGGCCGCCGCACTGCCACCCATGGCGCTCGGCTATGACGGCCTCGGCTTCCTGTTTGAGAACATGTTCGCGGCCTTGCTGCTGTTCGCCACGGCCTACGAATACTGGAAAGGCCGCGACGAAGCCCCTGCCCTGACGATTGGCATCACAGCGCTCTATTCGGCCACCGCCGCATCCTTCGCACTCTGCGCCCTGGTTCTTGCCTGGGACGGAAAACTGATCCTCGGGCACGCGCCAAGCAATTGGGCCGAGGAACTGAGCCTCATCGTCGTCATCGCCAGCATGACCGGCATCGGTGCATTGTCGCTGGCGCTCAATCAGGGGCGGCTGGCCAGGCATCACCGCCACAACGCGCTGACCGATCCGCTGACCGGCCTGCTCAATCGCCGGGCCCTGTTCGACTTGCATGGCAACGCCCCGGTCGGCGCCTTTACTGCGGTGGTGGTGTTCGATCTCGACAGTTTCAAGGCCATCAATGATGGCTTTGGCCACGCTGCGGGCGATGAGGTGCTGAAGGTCTTCGCCAGGGAACTCGCAGAAAATCTTCGTCAAACCGACATTGCCGCACGCATGGGCGGAGAGGAATTCGCCTTGGTCCTGAAGCGGACGCTGCCAGAGGCGGTGGAGGATACCGCCGAACGCATAAGGTCGGCCTTCGCGGCGCGCCGGATTGAAACCGAGACCGGCTCCCTGAGTTGCACGGTCAGTGCGGGCTTCGCTTTTGGCAGCAAGGAAGGCATCAGCTTCGACAAGGTGCTGAGCGCCGCCGACAACGCGCTCTATGCCGCCAAGCGCAGCGGCCGCAACCGGGTCACCGCTTCGACACTCCGGCGCGCGGGTTAATCCAACCCCTGGTGCCATCCATGATGGCACCATTGTCCGATTGCCAGACTTCGCAGCAACGCTGGCTTTAGCAAAAGGCAGCCTTACGCCGCCATGACGACCTCATTGTAGGCGTCAAGATCGACATAGAAAACCTTGGTGATCTCCCCGATCAGTTCGTCGGGATTATAGCCCTGCGATCTCAGGATGTTGATGGCTGTCATGATGTCGACGCGCTCGGTGAGGCGTCGCTTCTGGTAGTCTTCGACGTAAAGTTGCATGGCCGTCCCTCAGCCTGTGTGCCCAAACGCGTTGAACGACAAACAGATCGCAGGAGGGAAGCTAGGAAGCCTTGCTTGCGTGGAACTTGCCAGCGTGAGTCCGCACTTCGCCTCGATCTGCAACAAACCAGACTGATACGGAAAGCGGCCGACTCACAGGGCCAAGCCGAGACCAGCACGCGTTGTTCGGCATGCCAGGGTCGCGGACCGATGGATCAAAGAAATGTCGAGGCCCTTCATGGGCTTGAGGCTACGTCACGGCCTCGCGTTATCTCAATTCCATAGCCAGATCTACACTGTCAGAAACTTGCGGACATCCGCCCTGTCGAGGTCCTCCGCCGGGCCAGTATGAACGATCTGGCCGCGGTCCATGATGTTGACCTCGTCGGCAAGCTCGCGGCAGAAATCGAGATATTGCTCGACCAGCAGCACGGCGATGCCGGCCTGATCGCGCAAGTAGCGGATGGCACGGCCGATATCCTTGATGATCGACGGCTGGATGCCTTCGGTCGGCTCGTCCAGCACCAGCAGCTTTGGCCGCATCACCAGCGCCCTGCCGATGGCAAGCTGCTGCTGCTGGCCGCCGGAAAGATCCCCGCCACGCCGGCCAAGCATCTGCTTCAGCACCGGAAACAGTTCGAAGACATGGGCAGGCACGTTGCGGTCCGCCCGCTTCAGTGGCGCGAAACCCGATTCAAGGTTTTCCCGCACAGTCAGCAGCGGAAAAATCTCCCGGCCTTGCGGCACGAATGCGATGCCCGACCGGGCGCGATCATACGCCGCGCTCCGGTCGAGCGCCTTCCCCTCGAAGGCAACGCTTCCGCTCGTCAGCCGATGGTGGCCGACGATCGATCTCATCAAACTGGTCTTGCCGACACCGTTGCGGCCAAGCACGCAGGTGATCTTGCCCGCGCCTGCCTTCAACGAGACGCCGCGCAGCGCCTGGGCGGCGCCATAGTGAAGCGTGGCGTCGGTCACCTCAAGCATGGTCAGCGCCTGATCCAGCGCTTGAGGAACGAAAGGTCGAAACGATGAAACGGAACCCGCCAGACCATGCTCATCTCCCCAGATAGACTTCGACGACACGTTCATCGGCCGAAACGAAATCAAGCGTGCCTTCCGAGAGCACCGAGCCCTCATGCAGGCAGGTGACCTTGACGCCAAGTTCGCGCACGAAATGCATGTCGTGCTCGACAACAATGACCGAATGGTCCCGCGCGATATCCCTCAGCAGCCGCGCGGTTTCCTCGGTCTCGGCGTCGGTCATTCCAGCCACCGGCTCGTCGACCAAAAGCAATTTTGGGTCCTGTGCCAGAAGCATGCCGATCTCGAGCCATTGCTTTTGCCCGTGACTGAGATTGGCGGCAAGATCGTCGCGTTTGTCGCCGAGCCGGATGATGCCGAGAATGCCATCGATCTGCCGCGCCTCCTTGGCCGAACCACAATGGAACAGGGCCGGGAAGATCGAGCGTGGGCCCTTCAGCGCCAGCATCAGGTTTTCCTCGATCGTGTGGCTTTCGAAAACGGTCGGCTTCTGGAACTTGCGGCCGATGCCCATCATGGCGATCTCGGCCTCGTCATGCTTGGTAAGGTCGACTTGGCCATCGAAGAACACCTCGCCCTCGTCCGGCCGCGTCTTGCCTGTGACGATGTCCATCATCGTCGTCTTGCCGGCGCCATTGGGGCCGATGATGGCGCGCATCTCACCCTTGTCGAGCACCAGCGACAGGTTGTTGATGGCGCGAAAACCGTCAAAGGACACCGAGACGCCGTCGAGATAGAGGATGGTGTTGGACTTGCTCATCACCCTACTCCGCCGGCTGAGGTTCGGGCGATGACCATTCGCCGGGCGTTCTTGCCTCCGTCCGCATGATTTTAGGCGGCGTGATATCAATGTCGGCACCGGCTTCGGCCGCAACGGAGGCCGCCCGCATCGCCCTGGCGTTGCCGCGCCAGCTGTCCCACATGCCAATGATGCCTTTGGGCAATAGCAACGTCACGGCGACGAACAGCCCGCCAAGCGCGAACAACCAGAATTCCGGCAGCACACCGGTGAACCAGGACTTGCCGGCATTGACGAGTAGCGCACCGATGATCGGCCCGACGATGGTGCCGCGCCCGCCAACAGCCGCCCAGACCACGACTTCGATCGAATTGGAGGGCTCGAACTCACCCGGGTTGATGATGCCAACCTGCGGCACGTAGAGCGCGCCGGCAATGCCGGCCATGACAGCGGAGACGGTGAATGCGAACAGCTTGACGTTCTCCGCCCGCCAGCCGAGGAAACGCGTGCGGCTCTCGGCATCGCGCACCGCCATCAGCAGCTTGCCGTATTTCGAGCCGACGATTGCCCAGGTGACGGAGACGGCTAGCGCCAGCATCACGGCGCTGGCGGCGAACAGCGCCGAGCGCGTTGCGTCAGCCTGCACGTTGAAGCCCAGGATATCCTTGAAATCGGTCAGGCCGTTGTTGCCGCCAAAGCCCATGTCGTTGCGGAAGAAGGCCAGCAGCAGCGCATACGTCATCGCCTGGGTGATGATGGAGAGATAGACGCCGGTGACACGGCTGCGGAAGGCGAACCAGCCGAAGACGAAGGCGAGCAGGCCGGGCACCGCCAGCACCATGATAGCGGCAAACCAGAAATGGTCGAAGCCGGTCCAGAACCAGGGCAATTCCTTGTAGTTCAGGAATACCATGAAATCAGGCAGGACCGGATTGCCGTAGACGCCGCGCGAGCCGATCTGGCGCATCAGGTACATGCCCATCGCATAGCCGCCGAGCGCGAAGAAAGCGCCATGGCCGAGCGAGAGGATGCCGCAATAGCCCCAGACAAGGTCGAGCGCCAGTGCGAGCAGCGCATAGCAGAGATATTTGCCGGTCAGCGCGACGATATAGGACGGGATGTAGAAGGCATTGGCCGGCGAAACGGCAAGGTTCAGCAACGGCACGATGACGGCAGCCGCGAGCAGGATGAGAACCGTGATGGCGATGCGGCGATCGGCGCCGGCGGCAAAGAAGCGTCCTGACATCATGCCTCCACCGCCCTGCCCTTGAGCGCGAACAGGCCGCGCGGGCGCTTCTGGATGAACAGGATGATCAGCACCAGCACGACGATCTTGCCGAGCACGGCACCGGCATAGGGTTCGAGGAATTTGTTGAGAATGCCGAGCGAGAATGCGCCGACCAGCGTGCCCCAGAGATTGCCGACGCCGCCGAAAACCACGACCATGAAACTGTCGATGATGTAGCCCCGGCCGAGATTGGGCGAGACATTGTCGATCTGGCTCAGCGCCACGCCGGCGATGCCGGCAATGCCGGACCCCAGCGCGAATGTCAGCGCATCGACCCACGGCGTCTTGATACCCATGGAGGCGGCCATGCGCCGGTTGGCGGTGACAGCGCGCATCTGCAGGCCCCATGGGGTGCGCTTCATCACATAGAGCAGGACCGCGAAGACGCTGAGCGCGAAAACCAGGATCCATAGGCGGTTCCAGGTGATAGCAAGCTGCCCGACGTCAAAGGAACCTGACATCCAGGAAGGATTGCCGACTTCCTGGTTGGTCGGCCCGAAGATCGAGCGCACGGCCTGCTGCAGGATCAGCGATACACCCCATGTGGCAAGCAGCGTCTCCAGCGGCCGTCCGTAGAGGAATCGGATGACGCCGCGCTCGATGACAAGACCGACGAGCGCGGCAACCAGGAAAGCCAATGGCAGCGCGATGACCAGCGACCAGTCGAACAGGCCGGGAAATGACGTGCGGATGACCTGCTGGACGACAAAGGTCGTATAGGCGCCCAGCATCACCATCTCGCCATGCGCCATGTTGATAACGCCCATGACGCCGAATGTGATGGCCAGCCCGATCGCCGCCAGCAGCAGCACCGAGCCCAGCGAGATGCCATACCAGATGTTCTGGCCGGCATCCCAGAAAGCCAGCGTCGAATTGATGTTTGCGATCGCCGCCGCCGCCGCATCCTTGACCGCACCCGAAGCACTGGCCTCGACGGACGTCAGCAGCGAGACCGCATCGCGATCGCCACGCGCACTGATCAGTGCGACCGCGGCGAGCTTGTCGGCCTCCGGCCTGTCCGAGACCAGGATCGAGGCCGCACGCGCCTGCTCAAGCAGTGCCTTGACGCTTGCAACCGTCTCACTGGCAATCGCGCTGTCAAGCGGCTCGATGTTCGCGGCGTCCGGCGTCTTGAACATGGTGTCGGCGGCGGCAATGCGAGCAGCCGGATCCTTGGCGCCCAGCGTCAGCGTGCCCAGCGCGTCACGGATGGCGCGGCGCAGTGTGTTGTTGACCTTGATCTTGGTGACGTCGCCCTTGGCAGCCTCACCGGAGGCTTTACCGCTCAGCGGATCGAACAGCGCAACAGTCTCGCCCGTTTCCTTGCCGACAAACACAAGGGAATCAGCCTGGCGGACATAGAGATTGCCGTCGGCAAGTGCCGCGAGCGGCCGTTCGACGGCCGCGTCGCCAGTGGCCGCCAGCTCATGAACCACAACTCCGGTCTCCGAAAAACCCTTGGCCGTGGCGAACTTGGCGATGATGGCGCGCAGATCGGCTTCCGCCGCACCTGACGACGACAACGTCGTCAGCAGGAACAATAGCGTCAGGCCAATCGCACGAAACACGTTCATCGGTTTTTGGTAACCCTGAAGGTTGAACTGGGCGTCCGGACAGTGGAGGAAACCGTCCGGACGCACGCGGTCTTGGGCATGGGCCTGACGGTCCAGCCCTGGGAGGATCAGTTGGTTCCCTTGCCGCCGCATTTGCCGGTGGCAACGTTGAAGTTGCCGCAAGACAAGGGCGCGCGCCAATCGGAGATCAGGTCCTTGGAGTCGGGCAGGTAGTCGGACCACTCGTCGCCCATCACTAGGCCCGGCGTCCGCGAGACGGTCTCGAACTGGCCGTCAGCCTGGATTTCGCCGATCAGCACCGGCTTGGTGATGTGATGGTTCGGCATCATGGTCGAGTAGCCGCCGGTAAGGTTCGGCACCGAAACGCCGACCATCGCATCGATGACCTTGTCGGGATCGGTGGTGCCTGCCTTCTCGACCGCCTTCACCCACATGTTGAAGCCGATGTAGTGGGCTTCCATCGGGTCATTGGTGGTACGCTTGTCGTTCTTGATGAACTTGTGCCAATCGGCGATGAACTTCTTGTTCTCGGGCGTGTCGACGCTCTCGAAATAGTTCCAGGCGGCGAGATGGCCGACCAGCGGCGCGGTGTCGAGACCCGCAAGTTCCTCTTCACCAACCGAAAAGGCCATCACCGGAATGTCCTCGGCCTTGACGCCCTGGTTGCCAAGCTCCTTGTAGAACGGCACGTTGGCGTCACCATTGACCGTCGAGACGACGGCGGTTTTCTTGCCGGCCGAGCCGAATTTCTTGATCGCCGAAACCTCGGTCTGCCAGTCGGAGAAGCCAAACGGCGTGTAGTTGACCATGATGTCATCAGGCGCGACGCCCTTGGCCTTCAGATAGGCTTCGAGGATCTTGTTGGTGGTGCGCGGATAGACATAATCGGTGCCTTCAAGCACCCAGCGCTTCACCGAGCCGCCATCGGCGCTCATCAGATAGTCGACAGCCGGTATGGCCTGCTGGTTTGGCGCCGCACCTGTGTAGAACACGTTGCGCTCGCTTTCCTCGCCCTCGTACTGGACGGGGTAAAACAGGATATTGTCGAGCTCAGAGAAGACCGGCAGCACCGACTTGCGCGACACCGAGGTCCAGCAGCCGAACACCGCCGCGACCTTGTCCTTGGAGATCAGCTCGCGCGCCTTTTCGGCGAACAGCGGCCAGTTGGATGCCGGATCGACGACCACGGCCTCGAGTTTCTTGCCGAGCAGGCCGCCCTTGGCATTCTGCTCGTCAATGAGCATCAGCATCGCGTCCTTCAAGGTCGTTTCGGAAATCGCCATGGTCCCCGACAGCGAATGGAGAATACCGACCTTGATCGTATCGTCAGCCGCCCTTGCCGGAACGGACATCATCAGTCCAGCGGCGACGACGCTGGCCGACAACATTTTTGTTATAGTCGAGAAATTGCCCCTCATATTGCACACTCCAAGCTGGTTGATTGCACCGCAACAGTACAAAGCAACCCCCGTGCCAACTGCGATGACTCTGTTGAGAAACAGGTAAAAGTGCAATTTTATCATAGGCTTGTTATATTAGATGCATTTCAGATAAGAGAGCCGGTTAAAAATTCGTTGCGGGAATTTTGCGCAACGCACAAAATGTTTTGCCTAATTTTAGCCCAATTTTATGACTTGCCTATTTTTTGATCCAAGCCGACGCCTGGCGGACAACAAATGTTGCGGCGAGATGCAAAAATGGGGCAAGCTCCCTGCAATGAGCGACAGCCCAAAATCCCGCATCTCCAGCGTTCTCTGCATGCTGCTTCTGTTCACCGCGACCGGAAGCGCGCGTGCCGATTTCAGTGACGGCAAATTGCCAGATGGCACCTATCACTGCGAGGTCTACCTGCTTGGCCTGTT
>JBDSLV010000183.1:0-13929 GCA_039916205.1 Mesorhizobium sp.
GCGAGCCCTGGAACAGCGCCGCGGTCGCGGCGGGCATCGGGCACATCGTCACAGTCAAGGCCATGTTGTGGAGGAACAGTCCGGAGAAGGTGATCGGTGTGCGCAAGGCGTGGGCGGATCAGAACCCCGACGCACTGGCGGCGCTGCTGCGCGCCTTGCATCATTCCGCCCGCTGGTGCCAGGACACCGCGAACCACGGCGAGCTGGCCGCAGTGATGGCGCGGCCCGGATATCTCGGCCTGCCGCCATCCGTGCAGATGCCGATCCTGACCGGGCATCTCAAACTCGGCGGCGGCGCCGAGCGGACCGTCGACGACTTTTTTCTGCCGTTCGACAAGGCCGCCAATTTCCCCTGGAAGAGCCACGCACTGTGGTTCTACACGCAGATGGTTCGCTGGGGCCATGTCGTGCGTTCGCCTGGGAATCTCGCCATCGCCCGCGACTGCTACCGCCCCGACCTCTATCGGTCGGCGCTGAAGCCGCTCGGCGTAGCGCTGCCGGGCGCCAATGCAAAGGTCGAAGGTGCGCTGTCGGCCGCGACCGCTGTCGGCGCGACGGGGGCCGGTCTCGTGCTCGGCCCGGACGGCTTCTTCGACGGCCGCATCTTCGATCCCGACGAGATCGAGGCGTATATTGCGTCGCAAAGTCCGGGATCGTCGCGGCCGATCATGGGAGACCTCTAGTTGCCGGTGGATCGCTTTTACGACGACAGATTTCTATCCGCCGTCTACGACGCCTGGCATCCGAGATCGGTGCGCGACGACTATGATTTCTATCTGCCTCACATCCTGAAGGCCGATGCTGTGCTCGATATCGGCTGCGGCACGGGCACGCTTCTCCAGGAAGCGCGGAAGGCCGGTCATTCCGGGCGGCTTTGCGGCATCGACCCCGCGCCGGGCGTGCTCGGGCGTGCGCGTGAATATCCCGGCATCGAATGGGTACTCGGCGTGCTGCAGGAACAGGGCTGGGAGCATCAGTTCGACCTGGCTGTCATGACTGGTCACGCATTTCAGGCCATCGTCAGCGATGCGGACCTGGCGAGCTTCATGGCGTCTGTCCGCAAATCCCTGGTGCCCGGCGGGATTTTCGCCTTTGAAACCCGCAATCCCGCCGCGCGCCCCTGGCAGCGCTGGACGCCGGAAAACACGGCAAGCGTTGTCGTGCCGGACGGGCCTGCCGTGCTGATCACAACGGAGCTCGATTCTGATTTCGACGGCCAAACGGTGACCTTCACGCATAGTTTCAGCGGCGATCATCCAAGCCTGCCGATGCGGAGCCAGAGCACCTTGCGGTTCCTGGACATGGACGCGCTGCGCAAGCTCCTGGGGGATGCGGGCTTGGTCATGGAACAGCAGTTCGGTGATTTCGACGCGAGCCCGCTGACGCCGGCCAGCCCCGAGATCATAACTTTTGCAAAGCGCCTGTGATCGCGCGCGACATACTTCAAAATCCCCTATTTTAACGACACTGGTCATTCGCGCGCCATTCTTGTGTATTGCACAAAATTTGAGCTTCGCAGAGGGCATTGACCAATCTTTGATCTGACCGCGTTTGCGCCGGAACGATGCCGGATCACGGCAGCGATCTGATTCTATTGAATATTTTGTCACTATCTGAAATTGGCACGGTTCCTGCTTTGAAATAGCCAGACCCTTCTCGGGTCACGGAACAGGCGTCCAATGACGGGCGCCACAAGGCAAAGCCGCCGCTCAGGTAAACACGCGATCCCGGATGTACGGACGCGTGGAGACCTGGCCGGCGGCCTTTTTGTTTTTGGCCGAACACGAAAATCGACGGCGCTGAGCTGCCCGCGCCCAACCGGAGACGACGATGACGAAACGGATCGGAACTGGATCATCGCTGAAGGATTTCACACGCCGGGATTTTCTCGCCAGCAGCGTGCTGACGGCGGCGCTGTTCGTCGCGGCACTCATGCTGTTTCCAGCCCGTGCCACGACCGACGGCAAGAGCCCCGAGATGACGGCGCCAGCCTCGTCCTCATCGCGCGAACCGATGCCAAGCCACTGATCATCGATCAACACGCAAACGCGGTGCCTCCCACGCCGCAAACCGGAGCCTACCATGACCGCAAATCTCCCAGCAGCGCCAAGCCAGGACAGTGCTCCCCGGCAGGCGCTCGTGATGTCCACCATCGCCTTCACCGTCTGCTTCGCCGTGTGGACGATCTTTTCCATCATCGGCATCCGCATTAAGCAGGAGCTCGGGCTGAACGAGACGGAATTCGGCCTGCTCGTTGGCACGCCAATTCTCACCGGTTCGCTCGTCCGCATGGTGCTCGGCATCTGGACCGACCGCTTTGGCGGACGGCTGGTCTACGTCGCGACCATGCTTGCGGCGGCGGTCGCGACCTTCCTGCTCTCTTTTGCGCATACCTATGGGCAGATGCTGGTCGCCGCGCTCGGCGTCGGGCTTGCGGGCGGTTCCTTCGCCGTCGGCGTCGCCTATGTCTCGCGTTTCTTCCCCGCCAGCAGGCAAGGAACGGCTCTCGGTATTTTCGGCGTCGGCAATGTCGGCGCCGCGGTCACCAAGTTCCTGGCGCCGTTCGTGCTGCTCGCCTGGGGCTGGCAGTCGGTCGCGCAGATCTGGGCCGCCGCACTGGTTGTCATGGCCGTTGTCTTCTGGTTCACCACCGGCGACGATCCGGTCATCCGGCAGCGCCGCGCCGGTAAGGCAGCGCCCGTGAGAAGCTTCTGGCAGGAATTCGCACCGCTCAAGAACCTGCGGGTCTGGCGCTTCGCCTTCTACTACTTCTTCGCCTTTGGGGCGTTCGTTGCGCTGTCGCTGTGGCTTCCGCGCTATCTGATCGGTGTCTACGGCTTCGGGATCGCGACCGCCGGCATGATCGGCGCCGCCTATTCGATCCCGGCAAGTGTCTTCCGCGCTTATGGTGGCGTGCTTTCCGATCGCATTGGCGCGCGCACCGTCCTTTACTGGACCTTCGCGGTGTCGGCCGTCGCGACGTTGATCCTGTCGCTGCCGCCCACTGACTATGTCGTGCACGGCATCACCGGGCCGATCGCCTTCCACTTCGCCATCGGGCCGGTTGCCTTCATTGCCGTGGCCTGCGTGCTCGGCTTCTTCATGAGCCTCGGCAAAGCCGCCGTCTACAAGCACATTCCTGCCTACTATCCAGGCAGTGTGGGCGCCGTCGGCGGTGTTGTCGGCATGATCGGCGGGCTTGGCGGCTTTGTCCTGCCGATTGCCTTTGGCGCGCTCAACGACCTCACGGGCATGTGGTCGAGCTGCTTCATGCTGCTGTTTGTGATCGTCGCCACATGCTTTGCCTGGATGCACTTCACCGTCCGGCGGATGGAGCGGGCGGCCACCGAAACCTCAGCCCTTTCCTACGCTGCAGAGTAAGACGGAGCGGATCAGGAATATGACCGAAAAACTCGTCATCATCGGCAACGGCATGGCGCCCGGGCGCATGCTGGAGCATCTCTTGGAAAAGGCGCCCGGCCGCTACCAGGTCACCATCTTCAACGCCGAACCCAGGGTGAACTACGACCGCATCATGTTGTCGCCGGTGCTCTCCGGCGAGAAGGCCTATGAGGAAATCATCATCCACGGTGATGGCTGGTACATCAAGCACGACATCACCCTCTACAAGGGCCACAAGATCATCGCCATCGACCGGACGGCGAAGACCATCACCTCCGATCACGGCGTCACCGAGCCCTATGACAAGCTGGTCATCGCCACCGGCTCGGTGCCGTTCATCATCCCCGTGCCCGGCCACAATCTGCCTGGCGTTCTGACCTATCGCGATCTCGACGATGTCCAGGCGATGATGCTCGCCGCCCAGTCGCGGGCCAAGGCGGTGGTGATCGGCGGGGGTTTGCTTGGGCTTGAGGCCGCCGCAGGCCTCAACGCACAAGGCATGGACGTGACCGTGCTGCATGTCATGCCGACGCTGATGGAGCGCCAGCTCGATCCGGCCGCCGGTTATCTGCTGCAGCGCGCGGTGGAAGAGCGCGGCATCAAGGTCATCACCAAGGCCAACACCCAGGCGATCACGGGCAATGGCAAGGTCGAGCGGGTGGAACTCGCTGATGGCACCGTGATCCCGGCGACGCTGGTGGTCATGGCGGTGGGCATCCGGCCGAATGCGACGATCGCCAAGGAGGCCGGCCTTGCCGTCAATCGCGGCATCGTCGTCGACGCCGGCATGCGCAGCAACGATCCCGACATCTACGCGCTCGGCGAATGCGCCGAGGTCAACGGCCAGGTCTACGGACTTGTCGCGCCGCTCTACGAGATGGCGCGCGTCGCCGCCAGCCAGCTTGCAGGCGACGCGGCGGCGGCCTTCGTCCATTCGGACACGCCGACCAAGCTCAAGGTCACCGGCATCGAGCTGTTTTCGCTCGGCGACTTCGCCGATGGCGACGACCGCCAGGAGATCGTGCTGCGCGATGCTTCTGCCGGCGTCTACAAGCGCCTCGTGCTCAAGGACGATCGCATCATTGGCACCGTGCTCTATGGCGAGACCGCCGACGGCGCCTGGTTCAACGATCTCAAGAAGAAGCAGACCGACATATCGGAGATGCGCGATACGCTCATCTTCGGCCAGTCCTACCAGGGGGGTGCCCCACTGGACCCTATGGCGGCCGTTGCAGCCTTGCCGGATGATGCGGAAATCTGCGGCTGCAACGGCGTCTGTAAAAGCAAGATCACCGGCGCGATCATGGCCAAGGGCCTGACCTCGCTCGACGATGTCCGCGCTCACACCAAGGCGTCGGCGTCCTGCGGCTCCTGCACCGGGCTGGTCGAGAAGCTGATGGTGCTGACCATCGGCGACAAATACAACCCGGCGGCGGTGCAACCGATGTGCGGCTGCACGACGCTTGGCCATGACGAGGTGCGCCGGCTGATCAAGGCGAAGCACCTGAAGACCATTCCCGCCGTGATGCAGGAGCTGGAATGGCAGACCTCCTGCGGCTGCGCCAAATGCCGGCCGGCGCTCAACTACTACCTCGTCTGCGACTGGCCGGACGGCTATGCCGATGACTATCAGTCGCGCTTCATCAACGAGCGTGTTCACGCCAACATCCAGAAGGACGGCACCTATTCGGTGGTGCCGCGCATGTGGGGCGGGGTCACCAATGCCGCCGAATTGCGCGCCATTGCCGATGTCGTCGACAAGTTCGAAATCCCGATGGTCAAGGTCACCGGCGGCCAGCGCATCGACATGCTGGGCATCCGCAAGGAGGACCTGCCGGCGGTGTGGGCCGATCTCGGCCAGGCCGGGTTCGTCTCCGGCCATGCCTACGCCAAGGGATTGCGCACGGTGAAGACCTGTGTCGGCTCCGACTGGTGCCGCTTCGGCACGCAGGATTCTACGGGTCTCGGCATCCGCATCGAGAAATTCATGTGGGGCTCATGGACGCCGGCCAAGCTGAAGATGGCGGTGTCGGGCTGCCCGCGCAATTGCGCCGAGGCGACTTGCAAGGATGTCGGTGTCATCTGCGTCGACAGTGGCTACGAAATCCACTTCGCCGGTGCCGCCGGCCTCGACATCAAGAGCACCGAGGTGCTCGGCATGGTGAGGACCGAGGATGAGGCGCTGCAGCATATCGTGGCGCTGACGCAGATGTACCGCGAGCAGGGCCGCTATCTCGAGCGCATCTACAAATGGGCCAAGCGCATCGGAATAGCCGAGATCAAGCGCCAGATCATGGATGATGGCGAGAAGCGCCAGACCTATTACGAGCGCTTCGTCTTCAGCCAGAAATTCGCCCAGGTCGACCCATGGTCGGAGCGCGTTTCCGGCAAGGACAAGCACGAGTTTCGGCCGATGGCATCGGTCGGCTTCGCGCAGGCGGCGGAGTAGGCGCGATGGATGAGTTTAACTGGATCGCCATCGGCTCGATCACCGACATTCCGCGCCGTGGCGCGCGTTGCGTCAACACGCCGGAAGGCAAGATCGCCGTGTTCCGTACGGCGGAGGACCAGGTCTTCGCCATGGACGACCATTGCCCGCACAAGGGCGGGCCGCTGAGCCAGGGCATCGTGCATGGCGCGGCGGTGACCTGTCCCTTGCACAATTGGGTGATCTCGCTGGAAACCGGCAAGGCGCTGGGCGCCGACGAGGGGGCGGTGCGCACCATTCCGGTCCGGGTCGAGGGCGTGCACCTGTTCATCGCGCTGGAAGCGCTGGCCAGCCGCGCGGCCTGACATGGAGATCGAAGCAGCACGCGAGGTGAGGACCACTTGCCCTTATTGCGGGGTGGGTTGCGGCGTGCTGGCCAAGGTCGCCGCGGACGGTGAGGTCAGCGTCCGCGGCGACCCTGATCATCCGGCGAATTTCGGCCGGCTGTGTTCGAAAGGCTCGGCGCTGGCCGAGACCATCGGCATCGAGGGCAGGCTGCTCTATCCCGAAATTCACGGACGTCGTGCGGGCTGGGATGAAGCGCTTGGTCTTGTCGCCTCGACATTCTCGCGAACCATCGCCGAGCATGGCCCCGACGCCGTTGCCTTCTACGTCTCGGGCCAGTTGCTGACCGAGGATTATTATCTCGCCAACAAGCTGATGAAAGGCTTCATCGGCTCGGCCAACATCGACACCAACTCGCGGCTGTGCATGTCCTCGTCGGTTGCCGGCCATCGCCGCGCCTTCGGTGCCGACACCGTGCCGGGAACCTATGAGGATCTGGAGCTTGCCGACCTGATCGTGCTGGTCGGCTCCAATCTCGCCTGGTGCCACCCGGTGCTCTACCAGCGCATCGCCGCCGCGCGCGAAAAGCGGCCCGGGATGAAGATCGTGCTGGTCGACCCGCGCCGCACCATGACATCGGATATCGCCGACATGCATCTGGCGATCGCGCCGGATGGCGACGTCGCGCTGTTCACTGGCCTGCTCGCCTGGCTCGCCCGGCACAACGCGCTGGACCGCGCCTATATCGCGGCGCACACGAGCGGCTTTGAGGAAGCGCTGGCCGCCGCTAGAGAATTCGACCTTGCCGGCATTGCCTCGGCAACCGGCCTTGGCGAAGACGAGATCGCCCGCTTCTACAGCCTGTTTGCACAGACAGCGAAGACTGTGACCGTCTACAGCCAGGGCGTGAACCAGTCGTCCAGCGGCACCGACAAGGTCAACGCCATCATCAACTGCCATCTCGCCACCGGCCGCATCGGCACGCCCGGCGCAGGGCCGTTTTCGGTGACCGGTCAGCCCAATGCGATGGGCGGGCGCGAGGTCGGCGGCATGGCCAACATGCTGGCCGCGCATATGGAGATCGAAAACCCTTGGGATCGCGAGCGCGTACAGCGCTTCTGGAAGGCGCCCGTCATTGCGCAAAGCCCCGGCCTGAAAGCGGTCGACATGTTCAAGGCGGTGGCCGACGGGCGCGTCAAGGCGCTGTGGATCATGGCGACCAATCCGGTCGATTCGATGCCGGATGCTGATGCCGTCGAAGCCGCGATCAAGGCCTGCCCCTTCGTCGTGGTGTCGGACATCCTGGCTGCGACCGACACGGTCCGGCACGGCCATGTCCGGCTGCCCGCCGCCGGCTGGGGTGAGAAGGACGGCACGGTCACCAATTCGGAGCGCCGCGTCTCGCGCCAGCGCGCCTTCCTGGCGGCGCCGGGCGAAGCCAGGGCGGATTGGTGGATTATCGGTGAGGTGGCGCGGCGGATGGGTTTTGCCGCGGGCTTTTTCCACGCGAAGCCGTCGGAGATTTTTGCCGAACACGCCGCGCTGTCGGGTTTCGAGAATGACGGCGCGCGGGATTTTGATATCGGGGCTTATGCTGGTGTTGATGCTGTGACGTATGAGGCGCTTGAGCCATTCCAATGGCCGGCGCCGAGCCCAGGCACCCCCCTCTGGCCTGCCGGCCATCTCCCCCGCAAGGGGGGAGATCAGCTGGCCCCTCGACTTTCGCCAATCTCCAGCGCCGTAGAATGGGCGGTGAGCCCGACGCTGCCAATCTCCCCCCTTGCGGGGGAGATGGCCGGCAGGCCAGAGGGGGGTGTTCAGGCTCGGCGTTCGACAGAGCCGGATACCGGTCGCCAAGAAACTCACACCACGCCAACCACCACCCGTTTCTTCGCCAACGGTGGCTTCTACACACCCGACCGCAAGGCGCGCTTCATCGCTATCCGCTCGAACCCGGACATCCGCACCACCCCGGCCTATCCGCTGATCCTCAACAGCGGCCGGGTCCGCGACCATTGGCATACGATGACGCGCACCGGCAAAAGCCCGCGGCTGTCGCAGCACATGGCCGAGCCCTTTGTCGAAATCCACCCGGCGGACGCGGCGCGCTATAATATCGGCGATGCCGACATCGCGCGCGTCTCGACCCCGCGCGGCGAGGTGCTGTTGCGCGCGCTGGTGACCGCGCGCCAGCGCCAGGGCAGCCTGTTCGCGCCGATGCACTGGACCGATCAGTTCGCCGCCAAAGGCCGGCTCGACACGCTCACCGCACCGCTGACCGACCCTATCTCGGGTCAGCCGGCGCTGAAGCATGTCGCGGCGGACATCGCGAAGTTCCCGGCCAAGGCGTTCGGCTTCGCCGTGACGCGGCTGCGGCCGGAGCCGGCGGAAGCGGCCTATTGGGCGGTGGCCAAATGCCGAGGCGGCTGGCGGGTCGAACTGGCCTTTGCCGACGACGACATCGACTGGGCCGGCTTTGCCACCAGACTTTTCGGCACGCCGCCAGGCGCTGAAATGCTGGCCTATCACGACCGGGATGCCGGCCAGCACCGGATCGCTGCCTTCGACGGTATCTGGTTGTCGGGCGCCTTGTTCGTCGCGCCGGCTCCGGTGGCGGTGTCGCGCGGCTGGGCGGTGGAGCAGCTCGATGAGGTCCACGACGGCCAGCGCGAGCGCTTCAGGATTGTCGCCGGGCGCGCCGGGGCCGAGCGGCCCGACGCCGGCGCTACCGTCTGCTCCTGCTTCAATGTCGGCGCCAAGCAGATCGCGGCGGCGGTGGCGGGTGGCTGCATCAGCGTCGAGGCCATCGGCGGCGCGCTGAAGGCCGGCACCAATTGCGGTTCCTGCCGCGCCGAGATCGGCGCGATCATCCAGGCCAGCCGCGTTCAAGCGGCGGAGTGAGTCCTGCTCATTTTTGCCGGCGGACAATGCTGATACGCTATTTTTCAATGGATATAGCGGATAAGATGTGCGGCGGGCGGCCTGATCGAGATTCGCTCGATGCAGCCCTGTTGGCATGCCTGTCCGCGAAGGCCAGGCGAGCGTGGGAGGCGGACGATGGCTGCAGCGAAAAAGGCCGTGGTGATGATCTATGCCGCCGGCAGCCTGCGCCATGTGCTGCCGTCGCTGGTCTCGGCTTTTTCGGCGCTGACGGGCGCGACCGCCGAGACACGGCATGGTCCCGCCGGGTTGCTGCGCGAGCGCATCGAGGCCGGCGAGCGCCCCGACATTTTCCTGTCGGCCAATCTCGCGCATCCGGTCCGGCTTGCCGAACTCGGGTTTGCCTTGCCGCCAGTGGTCTTTGCCCGCAACACCATGGCTGCCGCCGTGCGCGGCGATGCTGGTTTCACCACCGCGAATTTCATCGACAGGCTGCTCGACCCGGCCATCGGCATCGCCACCTCGACGCCGCTGAAAGACCCGTCCGGCGACTATGCCTGGGCGATCTTCCGCCGCATCGAGGCGTTGAAGCCGGGCAGTTTCGCGGTGCTTGACGCCAAGGCGCAGAAGCTGGTCGGCGGCTCCGAGACGGCAAACATTCCGGGGCGCTATGACCCGATCGCCGACGCGCTGGCGGCCGGCACGGCGCATGTGTTCCTGGGCTATCGCACCGGCCTCAAGGGGTTGGCCGAGGAGACCCCGGGCGTTGAGATCCTGGCCATTCCCGCCAAGGTGAATGTCGTGCCGGAATATGGCCTGGCAACCTTGAAGGGTTGTTCGCCAGCAGGAATGGCTTTCGCGCTTTTCGTGCTATCGGCGGCTGGACAGCGGTTGCTGCGGGAATTCGGATTTCTGCCGGTGGCGCTGCCGCAGGAGTGAGCTGCTGATCTCCCTCCTTGAGGGGGAGATGTCGCCGAAGGTGACAGAGGGGGTTGCCTCGCGTGGAGTGCCAGCCAGTTCCCTTCATCACACACAGAAAGCGTCGCGTCAGGACGTTCCGACCCCCTCTGGCCTGCCGGCCATCCCCCCCTCAAGGGGGGAGATACGCGGTTGCCCCGTTGCCGGCTTCTGTCTGACGCTATATGCATGGAAACATATCGATTGATCCGGAGGTTACCATGACTGTGCGTCGCGGCCTTATGCTGTGCCTTGTTCTGATCTGGCCGCTTTTGGCCCTGGCCCCGGCCAGCGCCCGCACCATTACCGACCAGCTCAACCGCACGGTGACCGTGCCTGATCATGTCGAGCGCATCGTCGTGCTGCAGCACCAGACGCTCGACATCCTGGTGGAGCTCGGCGCCGCCGACAAGATCGTCGGCGTGCTGCGCACCTGGCAGAAGCTCATTCCCGGCCTGGACAAATACGCGCCGGCATTGACCAG
This sequence comes from Mesorhizobium sp., assembly GCA_039916205.1. Classification (GTDB taxonomy): domain Bacteria; phylum Pseudomonadota; class Alphaproteobacteria; order Rhizobiales; family Rhizobiaceae; genus Mesorhizobium. The sequence continues at coordinate 10,497 of JBDSLV010000183.1, forward strand.
CCTGCCGATGCCTGGGGACCTGTCGACCGTCAATGTCGAGGAGGTGTTGAAGCTGAAGCCGGACGTGGTGTTCGTCACCAATTACGCGCCGCCGGCGATGATCGAGCAGATGTCGCAGGCGGGTCTGCCGGTGGTGGCGATCTCGCTGTCGAAAGGCGAGGGCGTCGAGGCGCCAAAGCTTAATCCGACCTTCGCCGATGACGATGCCGCCTATGGCGAAGGGCTGAAGATCGGCGTCCAGCTGATCGGCGATATCGTGGGCAAGCGCGAGCGCGCCGACGCGATCATCGACTATGCCTTCGCGCAGCGCAAAAAGGTGGAGGAGCGCGTTGCGTCCATTCCCGATGCGGAGCGCGTGCGGCTCTACATGGCCAACCCCGACATGAACACCTACGGCTCCGGCAAATACACCGGCGTGATCATGAAGCGCTCAGGCGGCGTCAATGTCGCGGCTGGCGTGCGCGGCGCCACGAAAGTGTCGATGGAGGATGTGCTGGTGTGGAACCCACAGGTGATTTTCGTGCAGGACCGCTACGCGCCGGTGGCTGATGAGATCCTTAGGGGTGCCGCCTGGCAGCATGTCGACGCGGTGGAAAACAAGCGGCTCTACATCACGCCGGAATATGTAAAACCCTGGGGCTATCCGCTGCCCGAAGCGCTGGCGCTGGGCGAGCTTTGGATGGCGAAGAAACTCTACCCCGAACGCTTCGCCGACATCGACATGCAGAAGCAGGCCGATGCGTATTATCAGCAGTTCTATGGGCAGGCTTATACCGGGCCGAACTAGGCACTCGCGGTGATGTCCAATGCACCTGCCGGCACGCACAAGCAGGGCTGCCTCGCAACCCTGCTGCTGATCGTCCTTCCCGTCATCCTCTTCCTGTTGTCGTTCCTGCTTGGCCGCTACCCCGTCGCGCCGCTTACCGTCATCAAGGTGATCGCGGCGCGGTTCCTGCCGATCACGCCGGACTGGCCGCCGGTGGTCAGCTCGGTGGTGCTTGATGTCAGGCTGCCGCGCGTCATTGCCGCCATGGTGGTTGGCGGCGGACTGGCGATTGCCGGCGCCTCCTACCAGGGCGTGTTCCGCAACCCGCTGGTGTCGCCGTTCACGCTCGGCGTCTCCGCCGGCGCCGGTTTTGGCGCGGCGGTGGCGATCCTGCTGTTTGGCGAACGTTATGCAACGCAGGCCTGCGCCTTCGTGTTCGGCCTGCTGGCGGTGGCGCTGTGCTTCACCATGAACCGCTTCTTCCGGCTGAACTCGACCATAGCGCTGGTGCTGGGCGGCGTCATTGTCGGCTCGCTGTTCACGGCGCTGCTGTCGCTGTTGAAATATGTCGCCGATCCCAATTCCAAATTGCCGGTCATCGAGTTCTGGCTGCTCGGCTCGCTGTCGTCGGTGTCGACAGCCGACCTGGTGCCGGTGCTCGTCGTCACCATTCCCTCTGCCATCCTGCTGCTCGCCTTGCGCTGGCGGCTGAACGTGCTGGCGATGGGCGACGAGCAGGCCCGCATCATGGGCATCGAAGTCGGGCGGCTGAGGCTGGTGATGATCCTGTTGTCGACGCTGATCGCGGCCTCCGCCGTTTCGATCAGCGGCATCATCGGCTGGGTCGGGCTGGTCATCCCGCATTTCGCCCGCATCATCGTCGGGCCGGATTTCCGCCGCCTGTTGCCGGCAACACTGTCGCTCGGCGCCTGCTACCTGCTGATCATCGACGACCTTGCCCGCACCATGACCTCGGCCGAGGTGCCGCTCGGCATCCTCACCGCGCTGATCGGTGCGCCGGTGTTCATGCTGCTGCTCGGGCGCGGCAAGCTGGGCTGGGCGTGATGGGTGCGGCATGATGGGTGCGGCATGATCTTGGCTGCCGAAAAGCTCGGCTTTGCCTATCCGGGCCGGCCGAAGCCGATCTTCGAAAATATCAGCCTCGATATTTCAGCGGGCGAGGTGCTGTGCGTGCTGGGGCCGAACGGCGTCGGCAAGTCGACGCTGCTGCGCTGCCTCGCCGGCCTGTCGCCGCCAACCGCCGGCAGCGTTGTGCTCGGCGGCCAGCCAATCGCGGCGCTGCCGCGCGCGGCGATCGCACGGCTACTGGCGCTGGTGCCGCAGAACTACGAGACGGTGTTTGCCTTCTCGGTGCGCACCGTGGTCGAGATGGGCCGTGCGCCGCATCTCGGCTTGTTCGACACGCCGGGCGACGAGGTCGCAGCGCTGACCTTGGACGCGCTGACGACGCTCGGCATCTCGCATCTCGCTGACGCCGCCTATAGCGAGATCAGCGGCGGTGAGCGGCAACTGGTACAGATCGCCCGCGTGCTGGTGCAGGCGCCAAAGCTGATGATCCTCGACGAGCCGACCGCGCATCTCGATTTCGCCAACCAGGCGCGATTCCTGGCGCTGACCCGGCGGCTGGCCAAAGGCGGCCTCGCCGTGATCTTCACCACCCACGCACCCGACCATGCCTACACGCTGGCCGACCGCACGCTGCTCTTGTCGCCCAACCATCCGCCGGAACTTGGAGCGACCTCCGATATCCTGACCGAGGAAACGCTGTCGCGCACCTATGGCGTGGCGATCCGCCTGATCCGCTCGGGCAACCACATCGGTTGCGTGGCCGAGGTGGAGGCGGAGTAGATCCTGCCTGGCAATGAACGGTTGTAGTCGCGGGCTCTAATGCCGCAGGATCTTGCTCAGGAAGGCGCGGCTGCGGTCGGTCTTCGGGTGTGAAAAGAACTCGTCGGGCGTGCCGCTTTCGACGATAGCGCCGGCGTCCATGAACACCACGCGCTGGGCGACCTTGCGGGCAAAGCCCATTTCGTGGGTCACCACCATCATCGTCATGCCTTCCTCGGCCACCGCCACCATGACGTCGAGCACTTCGGAAATCATCTCGGGATCGAGCGCCGATGTCGGTTCGTCGAACAGCATGATCTTCGGGCGCATGCCGAGGCAGCGCGCAATGGCCACGCGCTGCTGCTGGCCACCGGAGAGTTGCGATGGATAGGCATCGACCTTGTCGGCCAGGCCGACCTTGGCCAGCAGTTCGCGCCCAGCCTTCTCGGCCTCGGCACGCGGGATCTTGCGGACATGGATGGGGGCCAGCGTTACGTTCTCAAGCGCGGTCTTGTGCGGGTAGAGGTTGAACGCCTGGAAGACGAAGCCGATCTCGGTGCGCAGCTGCGTCATGTTGGTGGCGGGGTCGCCGAGGCGCTGGCCGTCGACGACGAGGTCGCCGTCCTTGATCGTTTCCAGCCCATTGATGCAGCGGATCAGCGTGCTCTTGCCCGAGCCGCTCGGCCCGCAGACGACCACCACTTCGCGCGGCTGGACGCTCAGCGTGATGTCCTTCAGCACATTCAGCGAGCCGAACCATTTGTTGACGCCGCGAAAGTCGATCATGCCCGTCTTGGTCATATCGGGCGTCTTGGTCAT
>JBDSLV010000184.1:0-6156 GCA_039916205.1 Mesorhizobium sp.
TCGCGCGAAACCATCCGCCGCGACCTGAAGCTGCTTTCGGACCAGGGGCAACTCGGCATCGTGCATGGCGGCGCCGCCCGTTTCGAGTCGAGCGAACCGGCGATGAGCCTGCGCAGCCAGGAGAATGCCGAAGGCAAGGCGGCGATCGGCAAGGCGGCAGCCGGCCTGGTCAAGGACGGAATGGTGGTCTTCCTCGATTCCGGCACCACCACCCTGGCTGCTGCCCAGGCCATGGCCGGGTTGCGTGACCTGACCATTTGCACCGCCAGCCTGAAGATCGCGCTTCATATGTGCCACATGCCTGGCATGCGCGTGCACATGCTGGGCGGTGAAATCGACCCGGGGGAGGAGGCTGCTTCCGGCATCGATACACTCGAAGCCATGGCGCGCTTTCGTGTCGACATTGCTTTCCTTGGCGGTGGTGCGCTTTCGCCTGATGGCGAGGTCACCGACTTCACCCGTGCCGGCGCGGAATTGCGCGGGCGCATGATCACAATCGCCAGTTCGGCCTATTTCGTGCTCGACAGCGGCAAGTTCGGCAAGCTGACGCCGCTTAGAATCCCGAACTTCGAAGGTGCGGCCGGTGTGATTGTCGATACTCAGCCCGAGGATGCAATCGCCAACGCGCTTTCGCGCAAGGGGCCAGAACTCATCGTGGCGTCGCTGATGTGATAATTTGTGGCATTATGTGTTGATATTTGAGATTGCTGTGTTAGGATTGGTGCCATCCTCGAAATGGCGGGACATCCCATGGCAAATGAATTCCCCACACAGGCGCGCGTCGTCATCATCGGCGGCGGCATTATCGGTTGTTCGGTCGCATATCATCTGACCAAGCAGGGCTGGACCGATGTCGTCCTGCTGGAGCAGGGGCAATTGAGTGGCGGCACGACCTGGCACGCTGCCGGTCTCGTCGGCCAGTTGCGCAGCCACGCCAACATGACCAGCCTGATCAAATACTCGACCCAGCTCTATGGCGAGTTGGAAGCCGAGACCGGTCTGGCGACTGGCTGGAAGAATTGCGGCTCACTGTCGGTGGCGCGTTCAGCCGACCGCATGACGGTGCTGAAGCGCACGGCTGCATCGGCCCGTGCGCAAGGCGTCGAGATCGATGTCATCTCGGCGAAGGAAGCCGGCGACTTGTGGCCGGTCATGGCGACCGACGATCTGGTTGGCGCCGTCTGGCTGCCGGGCGACGGCAAGGCCAATCCGACCGACCTGACGCAATCGCTGGCCAAGGGCGCACGCAATCGTGGCGCCATGATCTTTGAACGGGTCAAGGTCACCGGCATCAGCGTGAAGAACGGCGTCGCCTGTGGCGTCGAGACTGACCGTGGCAACATCGCCGCCGAGATCGTCGTGAATTGCGCCGGCCAGTGGGCGCGCAAGGTAGGGTTGATGTGTGGCGTTTCGGTGCCGCTGCATTCGGCCGAACACATGTACATCGTCACCGGCAGGATCGAAGGTGTGCATCCGAATCTGCCGGTCATGCGCGACCCCGATGGCTTCATCTATTTCAAGGAAGAGGTCGGCGGCCTAGTCATGGGCGGCTTCGAACCGCACGCCAAGCCGTGGGGCATGAGCGGCATTCCCGAAAATTTCGAATTCGCGCTTCTGCCAGATGACTGGGACCAGTTCGAAATCCTGATGGAGAACGCTCTGGTCCGGGTGCCGCAGCTGGCGCAGGCCGAGGTCAAGAAATTCTACAATGGGCCGGAAAGCTTCACCCCCGACAACAACTTCATCCTCGGCGAAGCGCCTGAATTGAAGAACTTTTATGTCGGCGCCGGCTTCAACTCGATGGGCATCGCCAGCGCCGGCGGCGCGGGCAGGGCACTGGCCGAATGGATCGTCAACAGCGCGCCGACAATGGACCTGTGGCCGGTCGACATCAGGCGTTTCGCCTCCTTCAACAACAATCCGCGCTGGCTGCACGACCGGGTCAAGGAGACGCTCGGCCTGCACTACGCCATGCCTTGGCCGAACCGCGAACTCGATACCGCACGGCCCTTCCGCCGCTCGCCGCTCTATGACCGGCTCGCCGCCAAGGGCGCCTGCTTCGGCTCCAAGATGGGGTGGGAACGCGCCAACTGGTTCGCGGCACCGGGAGAGAAACCCGAGAACGATTATGCCTTCGGCCGCCAGAACTGGCACGAAGCGGTTAGTCGCGAGATGAAGGCGACGCGCGAAGCCGTCGCCGTCTTCGACCAGACCTCCTTCGCCAAGCTTCTCGTCCAGGGCCGCGACGCCTGCGCCGTGCTTAACCAGGTTTGCGCCGGCGATGTCGATGTGCCGGTGGGCACGTCGGTCTACACCGGTGTGCTCAATGCGCGCGGCGGCTATGAAAGCGACCTGACGGTGATGCGGCTCGCCGCTGAGAAATTCCTTATCGTCACCGGCTCGGCACAGGCGGTTCATGATGCCGACTGGATCGCCAGGAACATACCGTCCGATGCGCATGCGATGCTGACCGATGTCACCTCGTCCTATGCGGTTCTGGCCGTGATGGGGCCACGGTCCCGCGATCTCCTGGGCAAACTGTCCTCGGCGGATTTCTCCAACACCGGCTTTCCCTTCGCCACGATCCGCGAGATCGATATCGGCTATGCCACCGCCTATGCCAACCGGATGACCTATGTCGGCGAGCTTGGCTGGGAGCTGATCGTGCCGACCGAATTCGCCGTCGGTGTCTACGAGGCGCTGCATGAGGCGGGTCATGAATTCGGGCTGACCGATGCGGGCTACTACGCACTCGACGCCTTGCGCATCGAAAAGGGATTTCGCGCCTGGGGCCGCGAATTGACGCCGGACATCACCCCTTGGCAGGCTGGGCTCGGCTTTGCCGTCACCCTCGACAAGCCCGGCGGCTTCATTGGCCGCGATGCGCTCATCAAGGCACGGTCGGCAACCGCGCCGGCCAAACGTGTCATCCTGTTCACGCTCGACGAGGCGGAGCCGATGCTGTGGGGTGGCGAGCTGATCCTGCGCGACGGCAGGCCGGTGGGCGAGGTTCGCTCGGCCGCCTATGGCCATACGCTTGGACGATCGGTCGCGCTCGGCTTGGTCGAGAACGAGGCCGGCGTCGATTCTCTGTTCTTGACTGGCGGCCGTTTTGAGATCGATCTGGCCGGCGTGCGCCATGCCGCGACGGCGCATCTGCGTAGCCCGTACGATCCGAAGTCGGAGCGGGTGAGGGCTGACAGCGTCGAGGTGCGCGCGGCGGCTTAAGGCCGCTCGCCCTAGTCGATCATCGACATCGACCTCGCCATGTCGAGGAACACCCGCACCAGCTTGCCGCCGCTGCGTTCGCGCAGGCAGATTAGCGCTTCGTCCATAAGCATCTCGGGCGCGTCGATCGCGATCGAGACCAGACGCGAATCCTGGCCGAATTCGGCTGCCGAGACGAAGCCGATGCCGGCGCCGGAGGCGACGATCTCGCGCACCGCCTCGCGGCCCTCGGCCTCTATCGCCGGCTTGAGCTCGATCTTCGACGCCGCCGCCAGGTCCTCGAGTTTCTGGCGCGTCTTTGACCCGCGTTCGCGCATCACCAGCGACTGTTGCGCCAGCGCTTTCAGGGTCAGCGACTTGGTGGAGGCAAGCGGATGGTCGACAGACACAAAGGCAATGATCGGCGTCGAATTGAGCCGCAGGATCTCGAAATCGCGTCCGGTCGGCACCTCGCCGAGCACGCCGATATCGGCGTCGTAGCTGTAGAGGCTGCTGATCACCGTCTCGGTGTTGCCGGCGCGTACCGACACCTGCACGCCGGGATAGCGGGCGCGAAAGCTGCCAAGGATGTGAAGCAGATGATGCGCGGCGTCGGCGACGATCCGTAGCGTGCCGGAGCGCAGCGCACGTGATTCCGTCAGAAGCTCCAGCGCCTGCTGCTCCGTCTCGAACATGCGGTGGGTTATTTCCAGCAACTTCTGGCCCGGCTGCGTCAGTGTCACCTGCTTCTTGTTCCGATTGAACAGCAGGACGTCATACTCTTCCTCCAGCTTGCGGACCTGGTCCGAGATCGCCGGTTGGGTGAGAAACAGCGCTTCGGCGGCGCGCGAGAAACCGCCGGAAATCGCCACCTGATGAAAGGCCCTCAACTGCACGTAGCGCATCGTTTCACCTTCGAGATTGAGACTTTCGCGTCCATTTTATCATAAGTCAGGATAACTGAAAGATAGGAATAAACGATTTTACTTATGATTAGGCTGCCCTCAGCCTAAGATGGGTCGACGCGATTGCCGGCCGAAAAGGCCGGAGGCTTACATGCAATTCTCCATGATCCTGCTGCATCTGGCGGGCGCCGTCATGTTGTTGCTTTGGGCGGTGCGCATGGTTCGCACTGGTGTTGAACGTGCCTGCGGCCCCGTGCTGCGCAATGCCGTCAGGCAAGCCAAAGGCGGACGGTTTGCCTCGGCCGGCGCGGGCATGGCGCTGGCGGTGCTGCTGCAAAGCTCCACCGCTGTCGCCATCCTGGCGGCAGGATTTGCCGCCACCGGCATTGTCTCGGTGTCCACCGGATTGGCCATCCTGCTCGGCGCCGATGTCGGTTCTGCTCTGGTGGTGCAGGTGCTGTCGTTCGATCTTGGCTGGCTGGTGCCGGCGCTGATCCTGGTCGGCGGTACGATGTTCCTGAAATTCGAGGCGCGTGGCGTAAAGCAAGGCGGGCGCATCCTCATGGGCATGGCCTTCGTGCTCTTGTCACTTCACATGATCGGCGAGGCAACAGCGCCGATGCGGCAAAGTGCGTTGCTTCCGGTGGTGATCTCCTACCTGCGCGCGGACTTTTTTACCGCCTTTGTCGCCGCCGCGTTGTTCACCTGGTTGATACATTCCAGCGTCGCGGCCATCCTTCTGTTCGTCACGCTTGCCGCGCAAGGCCTTCTGCCTGTCGAGGTCGGCCTGTCCTTCATCCTTGGGGCGAATTTCGGTGGCGCGCTGATCGCGGTATGGCTGACGCGCGGCCAGGCAATCGACGCGCGCCGCATACCGCTCGGCAATCTGGTCTTCCGCGGCACAGCGGCGCTCGCCACTTTGTTTGCGCTTCAAGCCGTTGTGTTTCCGGCGTATCTGTTTGGCGCGACAGAAGGGCGGCAGCTTGTCAATCTGCATCTCGCCTTCAATCTGGCGTTGATTGTCTGCTGCCTGCCCTTCACGGGCGTGGTCGAACGACTGGTCAACCTGTTGATTGCCGACAAGCCAGCGTCGAAATCAGCCGAAACCACCGATCTGATGTCACGTCGCGCCAGCGCCTTGGACCGCACCGTCATGCGCACGCCGGGCCTGGCTTTGGCAAGCGCCACGCGCGAACTGCTGCGCATGGGCGAGGTCGTCGAAATCATGCTGCGTCCGGTGATGGAATTCTTCGACGGTGGCACGGCGGACCAGATACGCCAGGCGCAGAAACTCGATGAAGAGGTCAACCGCGCCCACACCGATATCAAGCTCTACATCGCCGAGGTTAATCGCGGCACCATGACGACCGCCGAGGCGCAGCGCGGCATCGAACTGACCGACTTCGCCATCAGTCTGGAACGCGCCGGTGATATCGTTGCCAAGAACCTGCTCGTGCTCACACAGGAACTGCAGGACAAGAAACTGCGCTTTTCACGCGAGGGATGGGGCGAGCTTACCGGGCTTCATAACCGTGTCATGGCCAACATGCAGCTTGCACTCAACGTGCTGGTGTCGAGCGATCTCGATTCGGCGCGGCAACTCGTCGTCGAGAAGGAGCGGATGCGCAAGCTTGAACGCGCAAGCCACGATCGCCATCTCAAGCGCCTGCAATCTGGAGCGTCACAAAGCATCGATACCAGCGACATTCATCTGGAAGCGGTGCGGGCATTGAAGGAAATCAACTCGCTTCTGGCATCTGTTGCCTATCCGCTGCTGACGCAGAGCGGCGCTCTGCTCGAAAGCCGTTTGGCGACCGTCGTCGGGGCAGATGGGATGTCTCATTCCCTATCCTGACGGCCGCACGGGCCGAGTCATGCGGCCGGGCTGGCTCTACCATCGTCAGAATCGATACATCGATACAAAATAACGATTTTACAAATATGTCGTTCAAGCCAAGAATGCAGCCACACAAAAGCAGTGATCTGTCGGAGGACAACATGCTCGCCGAGACGAAATTTGCCGCGGAGCCGCTGGCCACGCCGG
>JBDSLV010000185.1:0-13590 GCA_039916205.1 Mesorhizobium sp.
TGCAGGCAATCCCGGTGTCGTCGGCATCGACGGCAAGATGTATGACCGACCGCATCTGCGGCTGGCCGAAAGGCTTCTGGCGCGAGCCAGGGCAGCCGGGATTTCCGCTTAGACTATGCCGAGCGTACGCCTCAGTCCTGCGCCAGCACGATAATCCGGTCTTCCGGCAGATAGGTCAGCGCTTCCGACTTCAGCGGGTTGACGGTGACGCCGCCCAGCGCGCGCTGATCGGCCTCGCCTGCGCGAATTCGCCGGTAGCCTATGGCGATCTCGCCGCGCAGCCGCGCCGATTGCGCGATCGTCCAGAAGGTCAGCGGCTTGTCGATCCCGACGTAGTCAGCGACCGGACGCATATAGATTTCCGAGCCCTTCTCGTCGAGCAACTCATCGAAGATCGCGGCGAGGTACTGGTTCTCGGATGCCTGCGCCAGCATCAAGCTGACCAGCCTATTGCTGACAACGAAATCATCGGCCTTGGTCACCGCCGCGAGCTCTCGGTTGCGCACGTCGATCATCTCGCTGACGATGCTGATATGCAGTCCGGCATCATCCGCGATCTTGCGCAGATGCAGCAGCGTCACCAGCGTGCGCGTATCGGCTGGCTGCGCTGCCATGGTTTCGCTGTAGCCGAGAACAAGCACATGGTCGTAGGAAGGCACGTCCAGACTTGCCAGCGCGGTGCTGCTCGACGTGTCGGTGATGCGGCAGGAGACCGACAGATTGTCGCCGGCCACGAGCAGTTCGGCAACTTCCTGCTCAAGGCCGGGTGTATCGGCGGCGATGGTCAGGATCGAACCAGGCGCAACATAACGCGACAATTCATAAGTGATGATCGGGCCGCGCCGATTCCAGCCGAGGACCAGCATACGCTCCGGCTTCGTCTCGACGGGGCGTGGACCAAGGATCGCCGCCGCGTCGATCGCGACCTTGGCGCTCCCCACCCTTATCGCGGCATCGTCCTCGGCGATGATGATGGCGCGGCTGCCCTTGCCGATAACCTGATCCGACGGTGGGTTGAGGGAGACGCGCCCGTTGCTGTCGCAAAGCCCGATCAACGCACAGTGCTCATACGCCATCACCGCATCGCCGAAGGTCTTGCCCGTAAGGTCCGGTTGCTCGGTCGTGTAGATTTCGCAGCCGTCGAAATCGAGCAGTTCCGAATAGACGCCGCTGAGGCCCGACTGCCTGCTCGAATGCACGACGATGCGCGAGATCAGCTGGTCGGCCAGGACAAGCTGCACTTCGGCGCCGCCGACAACGCGGGCGACATCGGCATTCTTGCCGTCACGAATCTCGGCGGCGATATTGTAGGGATCGGTGCGCCGGCTCGGATCGTTGACCAGCGCCAATACCGTCTTGATGACCTGTGAATCCGGATCGTCGCCATCCGGTGACAGCACGATGATCGACCGCGAGGTCTGCGGATTGACAATGGCGAGGTCGTAGAGGTCGGTCGGGTCGCCACTGCGGCAGATGATGCGGGTGTTGCCCAGTTTGCCAACCTTGGCCGCGATCTCGTCCTCCATCTCGACCTTGTCCATATTGGCCATGACGACGATGCGCGGACGCCGGCGGCTGGCGTTGGCAATGACAAGTTCTGAAATAACGTCGAAAATTGACGGCGACCAGTTGAGGATGATGGTGTGATCGGTCTCCAGCACCCGTGAGCGGCCCTTGCGCAACTCATCGAGCTTGGTGTCAACGCCGGCGCTCAGCACGCCGATGAGGGCCGATACCACGAAGATGCCGGCAAGCGTGACGAACAGCATGACGAGGCGGAAGGCCCAGCCCGTGTCACCGCCCATGGTGCCGGAATCGAGCGTGCGCATCAGCGATTCCCAGAACGCTTCGAAGAAATTCAGCGGTTCGCCGCCTTCCGGTGCGATATGGGTCGCCGCAAGAAAACCCGCGGCGGCGATGATGATCAGCAGCGAAATGACGGCAAGCCAGCCGATCAGCGCGATCGGGCCGGCTGCCATGCTCTTGTCGAAGCTGTAGCGCAGCCGGGTTCCCAGCGAATCTCGTTTCTTCATGTTGCCGGTGCCCCGCAATATCCCCAAGGTCGACGCGTCGCCCCAACGCGTCGCCGATGCCGTGCTCTTAGCGCGTGTTCAAATAAAGGGGAATCGCTTTCGCATGTTGAGCTCGACTTTGATTGCCGTTCAACCGTTCCACGGTCCCGAATAGTCGGCATAGAGCTTTGCCGGATCGGGCCGTGGACGCTCCGGCGCCGGGCCCTGGTACGAACCGATATGGATGAAACCGACGACGCGCTCCCGCGGCGCCAGCCCGAGCAGCGCCCTGCCCTCCGGCACGTCGGAATACCAGTTGCTGATCAGGTTGGTGCCATAACCCAGCGCATTGGCCGTGATCATCAGGTTCATCGCCGCCATACCGCCCGACAGGAACATTTCCCATTGCGGGATTTTCGGATTCTCTTTCGGCACCGACACCACGCCGATGACCAGCGGCGCGCGCGAAAACCGTGCCAGTTCCTGGTTACGGCGGCCGTCAGGCAATGGTCCGTCCCGCTGTTCGGCTAGGGCCGCGAGTTGCCTGCCGATCTCGACGCGCGCCTCGCCGCGATAGATGATGAAACGCCACGGCTCGAGCCGTCCGTGATCGGGCACGCGCGCGGCGGCGGCGATCATGGTCGCAATATCAGCGTCGCTGGGGGCCGGCTCCTTCAAATCAAGGATCGGTGCGGAGTTCCGGGTCAAAAGGAAGTCGATGATGGGCGAGGCCATGGGCGCAATTCTCCTGAATTTTGAGCTGAAGCGCGCCATCGGGAATTCGAGCGGCTCGGGCATTGGCGCGGGTGCGCCGGATGAAGAGTCGTCTAACAGAGGTCGATCAGACTCTTAAGCCTTGAAATTGCCACCGCCATGGGCTTCAACGCAAGGCATGTTTGAGGGGACGCTGCGTCTTTTCCTGGTCTGGCTCTGCGCCGCGCTGTTCGTGGCGCCGGCCTCCGTCGCTTTCTCGCAGAACGCGGACGGCGTCGGCGACCTGAAACTTCCGGGCATTTCCAGCTATGCAACGCCGAAAAGCGATACGCCACTGGTGCTTGGCGGCGGCGGCGCTATTACCCTGTCCGCCCAGCTGACCGACAAGGGCACCGACATTTCGCGCGGCATTGTCTGGCGCGTCTTCAAACCGGAGGCGGTGAATGGCAAGCTGCCGATGGTCGCGTCGGCGCATGGCGGCACGGCGGTGTTCCAGCTCGAGCCCGGCAGCTATCTGGTCCACGCTTCCTATGGCCGTGCCGGCGCCACCAAGCGCATTACCGTGGGCAAGGATGCCAAGCGCGAGAGCCTCGTCCTTGATGCCGGCGGCCTCAAGCTCGATGCCGTTTTGTCGGGCGGTGTGCGCATACCGCCGAAGAAGCTGCGCTTCTCCATCTATGAAGGGCAGCCCGAGGCCAATGGCGACCGTGCGCTGATCATCCCCGACGTGGCGCCGAACAGCGTCGTCCGGCTCAATGCCGGCGTCTATCATGTCGTCTCCACCTATGGCGCGGTCAACGCGGTCATCCGCTCCGATATCCGCGTCGAAGCGGGCAAGCTCACCGAAGCGACGGTCGAGCATCACGCAGCTGAAATGACGATGAAGCTGGTGCGCGAGGCCGGTGGCGAGGCGATCGCCGACACATCGTGGTCGCTGCTCAATGAATCCGGTGATCCGATCAAGGAGACCGTCGGCGCTTTCGCCTCGATGGTGCTGGCCGAAGGCGACTATACCATCATCGCCAAGAACCGCGACCGCATCTACCAGAAGGATTTCACGGTCGTGGGCGGACAGAACCAGGAGATCGAGGTCCTGGCTACGGAAGCAGCCGCGATGGATCCTGAGGAAGGCGCCGACTAAGCGGCGAGCTTGGTGCGCGCCGGCAGGAACGGAAGCCGCCGGCGCGGCATGGCCGGCGCCAGGTCGAAGACACCGCGATGCAGCCGCTCAAGCAGCGCCTTGCGGTCGCGCAGCGGCTCCAGCTCTTCCCAGGTCAGCACATCACCGACACGCACGTCGATCCCCTTGCCGGACAGACGCGCGAATTCGTGGATCAGCAGTGATATGCGCAGCGTCAGCGACGCCTTGCCGACGAATTTCGCCACACGGCCATCGCGCTCGGCCATGTTCATCGGGCCGCTGACCAGGTGAAAAAGCCTGCCGTTCTGGCCGGAGAAATGCATCGGCACCACCGAAGCCTTGGCATCCTGGACAAGACGGGCCGGAAACATCTTCCACGGCAAGTCGCGCGCCCGGCCAAAACCTTTTGGCGCCGTGGCGACACCGCCGGCTGGAAACACCACGATGGTGACGCCCTCCTTGAGCAGCCGCACCGCCTCATGGCGCACCGCCATGTTGTTCTTCAGCGCTTCCTTGGTCTCGGAAAAATCGATCGGCAGCGAATAGGGCTCCATCTCGCTGATCTTGAGCAGATCCTTGTGGATCATCACCCGGAACGGGCGCCCCAGTTGCTCGACCAGCGACAGGACAGCAATGCCGTCGCCAATGCCGAACGGATGGTTGGCGACAATGACGAGCGGCGTGTCCGGCAGCTTTTGCGGCGGCCATTGATCGGTGGTGCGCACACGAACGTCGATCAGGTCGAGCATGCGGCTGAAAATCCGTTCGCCGGTCGGCACCACCTGGCGGCGCCAGAAATCATAGAGCGCGGCATAACGGTCGCGGCCGGACAGGCCTTCGATGGAATGGATAACCCAGCGCGTCAGCGCGGGCTGGCGCGCATTGGCGTAGGAAAGCTCTGGAAACGGTTTTTCGCGCATTTTCAGCTTGAGCATTAGGTTCGTTACTAGGCAGGCGTGACAGGGATATGAAAATGGCGGTGGATTGCTCCACCGCCATTCGATTGGAAACGCTGTTGAATCAGGCCGCCGCCTTGCGCCTGCGGTCAGGCGTCACCGCCTCCTCGGTCAGCAACCTCACCGCCTCGCCAAGGCCAAGCGATTCCTGGTCGCGCGAGCCAAGGCGGCGGATGTTGACGGTCTGCTCCTCCGCCTCGCGCTTGCCGCAGACCAGAATGACCGGAACCTTGGCCAGCGAGTGTTCGCGGACCTTGTAGTTGATCTTCTCGTTTCGCAGGTCAGCTTCGGCCAGCAGGCCGGCCGCCTTCAACTGTGTCACGACCTTCGTGGCGTAGTCGTCGGCATCGGAGGTGATCGTTGCCACCACGATCTGTAGGGGCGCGAACCAGAGCGGGAAATGGCCCGAATAGTTCTCGATCAGGATGCCAAGGAAGCGTTCCATTGAACCGCAGATGGCGCGATGCACCATCACAGGCTGCTTCTTTTCAGAATCCGAGCCAATGTAGAAAGCGCCAAACCGCTCCGGCAGGTTGAAGTCCACTTGCGTGGTGCCGCACTGCCATTCGCGGCCGATAGCGTCTTTCAACACATACTCGAACTTCGGCCCGTAGAAGGCGCCCTCGCCCGGATTGATCGAGGTCTTGATGCGATTGCCCGACTGTGTCCGGATCGTCTCCAGGACGTTGCCCATGATCGCTTCGGCGTGATCCCAGGCTTCGTCGGTGCCGACGCGCTTGTCCGGGCGCGTCGACAGCTTCACGCTGATCTCATCGAAACCGAAATCGGCATAGGTCGACAGGATCAGGTCGTTGATGCGCAGGCACTCCGACGCCAGTTGCTCCTCGGTGCAGAAGATGTGCGCGTCGTCCTGCGTAAAGCCGCGCACGCGCATCAGCCCGTGCAACGCACCTGACGGCTCATAACGATGCACATTGCCGAACTCCGCCAGCTTCACCGGCAGGTCGCGATAGGACTTCAGCCCATGCTTGAAGATTTGCACGTGGCCAGGGCAGTTCATCGGCTTGAGCGCGAAGACGCGGTCGTCGTCGGTATCGTCACCAGCGACGGTTACCTTGAACATGGCATCGCGATACCAGCCCCAGTGGCCTGACGTCTCCCACAGGCTCTTGTCGAGAACCTGCGGTGCATTGACCTCCTGGTAGCCCTGCTCGTCGAGGCGGCGGCGCATGTAGTTGACCAGGTTCTGGAACATCTTCCAGCCCTTCGCATGCCAGAAGACGACGCCCGGCCCTTCCTCCTGGAAATGGAACAGGTCCATCTCGCGGCCGAGCTTGCGGTGGTCGCGCTTCTCAGCCTCTTCCAGCATCGTCTGGTAGGCCTCAAGCTGTGCCTGATCGGCCCATGCGGTGCCATAGATGCGCGTCAGCATCGGGTTGTTGCTATCACCGCGCCAATAGGCGCCGGCCACCTTCATCAGCTTGAAGGCGTTGCCGATCTGGCCGGTCGAAGCCATGTGCGGACCACGGCAAAGGTCGAACCAGCCGCCCTGGCCATAGATCTTGAGATCCTGATCCTCGGGGATGGCATCGATCAGCTCCAGCTTGTAGCGCTCGCCCTTGTTGGCAAACACTTTTTTCGCCTGCTCGCGCGACCAGACCTCTTTGGTGAACGGCTTGTTGCGCGCGATGATCTCGCGCATCTTCTTCTCGATCACTGGAAAGTCGTCGGGCGTGAACGGCTCGTTTCGAGCGAAATCGTAGTAGAATCCGTTCTCGATCACCGGCCCGATGGTCACCTGCGTCCCCGGCCACAGTTCCTGCACCGCTTCCGCCAGGACGTGCGCGGTGTCATGGCGGATCAGCTCCAGCGCGCGCGGATCGTCACGGGTGACGATCTCGACCTTACCGGATTTGCCGAGCGGATCACTGAGATCGCGCACCACGCCGTCGATGGCATAGGCGACAGCCTTCTTGGCCAGCGACTTCGAGATCGATTCCGCGAGGCCAGCACCGGTCATCGCCGCATCGTATTCGCGCACGGAGCCATCGGGAAATGTCAGGGAAACGGAATTCAGCATGTCATTCTCCTATCCAGTCCCGCAAACGAGCGCGGGTGGTTAAATGCATGTCGCTCAAACTGCTGAGCGGTCTTGGGCCGCGACATGCATGGGTGAAGCCGGATGCGTCCGGCGCGGCTGTCTTTTATGGGCAGTTTCCGCCGCCGTAAAGCCGGATCAGGCGTCAGGCTTTCATTTGATCAGCTGCGGCAGGTCCTTCAGGAACCCGGCGCGCGTCTTCAAGCCCTTGGGCATATCGATGCGCTTGGTGTCGACCGCCAGGCGGGCAAAGACGATCTGGCGGCCATCCTTTTGCGCCCAGCCAACGAACCAGCCGAGTGAACGCTTGTCCTCGACCTTGTCGGCCTCGTTGCGCAACCGGGTGCTGCCGGTCTTGCCCTGCACGGTCCAATCCCCAGCCTGGAAAGTCGGTATGATCGCCTTGGTCATGTCATAGGCCTTGGCCGACACAGGCAATTGGCGGGCAAGCAGCCGCCGCAGGAAATTGACCTGCTCGATCGGCGTTATCTTGAGCGAGGAGTTCACCCACGCCTGGGTCAGGCCGTCGTTCTTGCCGGGATTGCCGGAAACATCATTGTTGCCGTAGTCAAGTTTCTTGACATAGCCAGCGAAGCTGGTGCTGCCGAGCCTGCGCGTGATCTCGCGGGAGAACCACAGGATCGAGTCGCGCTCCCAGATCGTCGGATCGACGGCTTTCTGGTCCCGCTTCACGGCGTTGAACTCAGGTTTATAGTCCCAGGTCGGCTTATGCTCGTCGCTCAGGATTCCGGCGTCGTAGCCGATTAGCGACAGCGGCACCTTGAATGTCGAAGCCGGGCTGAAGCGCTGGTCACAGACCCCATCCTGATAGAGCGTCTTGCCGCTCGCTGCATCCTGAATCACCGTGCACTGGACGTCTTTCAACGGTGCGGACTGTGCGCGCAGCGGAAACCCCAGCAGCCAGGCCAGCAGAAACAAGACAGCGGCCATGATGAAGGGAAGACGGTCTAAATTGCGCATCGGGGTACTCGCTCCAGAAGGGGGTGTCGGGAGCGGCTTAGCGAGTTCTCTTGTCTCGATTTTGTCTCAAATGCGATAGATGTGGTTAACCTAAACAGATCGTAAAACTCGCTCGGATCGCCCGCTCCAGGGGCTCGGGCGCAAGCATCAGTTCTCCGGATCGCCGCGCTTCCTGCCGATCCGCCAGTAGCGCCAGGGCGTGAACCAGAGATAGCGATCCGCCAGTGCCATCGGCACACGGTCGATGCCATGCGTGCCGAATGGCCCGCAGCGCAGCACGCGGAAAAATCCCATCCAGCCGCCGGCCCACAGGCCGTGGCGGGCGATTGCTTCGTGGGCGTATTCCGAGCAAGTCGGCAGATGCCGGCAGGAATTGCCAACGAAGCCCGACAGCGTCAGCTGATAGAGCCGCACCAGTGACGTTCCGAGGACACGCCCCGGCGTCTTGCGCCACGGGCCTGGCCAATTGCGGCCCCGCTGTGCTGGCCCTGCCCCATGCGCGTGTCCATGATCCTCGCGCACTGCCTTCTCCGCATCGCGTTTCCCTGACGCAACAGATGTGAGCTTCACAGGCAGAACACAATCCCTCACGGGTCTCCAGTTCCAGTCGCCGTGATTTCAGCGGTGAAACCGCGCGATACGGCCACTGGGCAGAGATGCCCAACGCGTCGGTGCGGTCCGCGCCTCGTCCCGGCTTCCCGCGTTTGGTAATCGCTCGCTCTGCCGCTGAAACGTCACGATGCGCATCACATCGCCAAAAATCTCAAGAAATTGGGCCATGGCCGTATCTCCTTCTGGCCCTGATTAGACAGAAGCTGGCCTTCGCCTTCAAACGAGTATAATTTCCAGCTCGAATAACTTGAGATTATGCGAATGAAGCGTGGACGCTTGCCTCTGACCGCGTTGAGGAGCTTTGAGGCGGCAGGCCGTCACCTGAGCTTCAGCCGGGCGGCCGAGGAGCTTTTCGTCTCGCAAGCGGCGATCAGCCGCCAGATCCGCGAGCTTGAAGCCTTCTTGCGCCAGCCCTTGTTCGAACGCCACCATCGGCGCGTCGAACTGACCGACACGGGCCGGCGTCTGCTGGATCAGCTCGTCAGGAGCTTTGACGCCATCGACACGTTGCTCGGCGAATTGGTGGCAACGCCCGCCCAATCCATGGTCAGTGTCAGCGTCGAGCCATCGCTTGCGGCATCCTGGCTGGTGCCGCGATTAAACCGGTTCCGCGAACTGCGGCCGGACATCGACGTCTCACTCGACGTCGACCCGCGCCTGATTGAATTTCGCAGCGATCAAGCCGAGTTGGCGCTGCGTTTCAGCGCGCACAACACCTCCTGGCCGCGCAGCGAGGCAGAGCGGCTGGCGCTGGTCATTGATTCACCGGTGATGTCGCCAGCGCTTTTCAAATCCGGCCCGGCGCTGAAACGCCCCACCGACCTGCGCCGCTACACTTTGCTGCACGAAGAAAACCGCCAGGGCTGGGCGCGGTGGTTCGAGGCGGCTGGGGTCAGCGATGACGTGATGCCGGAGCGCGGCCCCCTGCTGGCGGATGCTTCGCTGTCGAAACAGGCGGCAATGCTTGGTCACGGCGTAGCGCTGGGCGACCTTCTTCTGGTGACAGAGGAACTGGCCGCCGGCACGCTGATCAAGCCGTTCGACGCCAACGTCATCTGCGGCGCCTACTGGCTGGTGGCGCGGAATTTGAGCGATCTCTCCGAGCCGGCCACCGCGTTTGCCGATTGGATACGCAGCGAATTCGCGGAAAGCAGACGCGTCCTGAAGGCGCAGAATTATCTGGCCTAGGCAGCCTCTTCTGCACGCTTCTTCTCGATCTGGCCGATGGCATCGACCACGGCGTCGAAGGTCAGCATGGTCGAGGCATGCCGTGCCTTGTAGTCGCGCACCGGTTCCAGATATTTGAGGTCGGCGAAGCGCCCATCCGGCGGCGAGCCGTTTTCCTTCAGCATCTTCAGCATCGTCTCGCGCACCGAGCGCAATTCATCCGCTGTGGCGCCAACTACATGCCGCGCCATGATCGAGGATGACGCCTGGCCGAGCGCGCAGGCCTTCACGTCATGGGCGAAATCAGTGACCACGCCATCTTCCATCTTGAGGTCGACGGTGACGGTCGAACCGCACAGCTTGGAATGCGCCTTGGCGCTCGCGTCCGGATGATCGAGCCGGCCGATGCGCGCGATGTTTCCGGCAAAACCGAGAATTTTCGCATTGTAGACATCGTCAATCATATTTTTCCAATCCGTCGCCGCCAAGCGAACAGCGATTGCCGCTGACGCGTCTTCCTTTCGCTCGTCATCAGCATATATAATGGGTGCAGTGCGGTATCGACAAGGCGACTGGAAGCCCACGTCTTTACTCAATCTGTTCACGCCACTTGCGGGGCTGGAAACCGGGCGGGTTCCGACACCGAAAGGTCGTGGTCCGTTCAACTCGTTCCTCCGAGAGAGGAACTACGGGAGACGCCTTTTATGGATGCCGTTATCAAGAAGCTCATGCCCCAGTCCGCCTACATGGACAAGCCGGTCACCGACCGCCCAAGTGAGGCAGAAGTCGAAGCCGCTGTTCGCACCCTTCTGCGCTGGACCGGCGACAATCCCGACCGTGAAGGTCTTGTCGATACGCCCAAGCGCGTCGCGAAAGCCTATCGCGAAATGTTTGGCGGCTACGACATGTGCCCGGCTGATGAGCTTGGCCGCACTTTTGAGGAAGTCGCCGGCTATGACGACCTCGTCATCGTCAAGGACATCACTTTCCACTCACATTGCGAGCACCACATGGTGCCGATCATCGGCAAGGCGCATGTCGGCTATCTCCCGGATGGTAAGGTCGTCGGCCTGTCCAAGATCGCGCGCGTCGTCGATATATTCGCCCATCGCCTGCAGACCCAGGAAGCACTGACCGCGCAGATCGCCGGCGTCATCCAGGACGTGCTCAACCCGCGTGGCGTGGCGGTGATGATCGAGGCGGAGCATATGTGCATGGCCATGCGCGGCATCCGCAAGCAGGGTTCCACCACCCTCACCTCGACCTTCACCGGCGTCTTCAAGGACACGCCCGAAGAGCAGGTGCGTTTCGTCACCATGGTGCGTGGCGGGGCCTGATCGGCCCTCGCCGGCCCGAAGTATGTGAACCCAAAATGCGCAGCGGTTTTGGGATAAACAACATGCGTGAAACGAGGATATAAGCCGCATCGCGTGAAGTGCGATGTGGCTTGGACAAGGACCGGCGATGTCGGCACTGGAATTTCCAAAAGCTCCATCGGACAAGAAAGCACTTGAGGAAGGCACCATCCTCTCGCCGCGCTTCGATGCCGGCGGCCTGGTGACGGTTGTCGTCACCGACGCCGAGGATGGGATGCTGCTCATGGTGGCGCATATGAATGCCGAGGCTCTGGCCCTGACGCTCGAAACCGGGATTGCCCACTACTGGTCGCGGTCCCGCAACGCGCTTTGGAAAAAGGGCGAAACCTCCGGCAATTTCCAGCATGTCGTGGAGATGCGCACCGACTGCGATCAGGATGCATTGTGGCTGCGCGTCAAAGTGTTGGGCCACGACGCAACCTGTCACACCGGCCGGCGTTCATGCTTTTATCGGACGGTGGGGCTGACCGACGGCAAGGGGACGCTTGCCGACGACGGCAGCAAACCGCTGTTCGATGCGGAAAACACGTATCGGAAACCACCAGCTTGAACCTTCTGCCTGCTATCAGCCACATAGATTCATCATTTCGATACGGCCCGCCTGTATATTAGCCGTGGGACAAGGGAGATCATGATGCTCGAGTGGGCGTCATTGCGTAACAGATCAGATGTCAGGGAGGCCAACGGCCTGTCCTCGTCCGGCGGCGCGTCCGAAACGAAACCCGCAAGGAAATCAGCCATTTCGCTCGCTTTGGGTGGCGGCTGTGCCCGGGGCTGGGCCCATATAGGCGTGCTGCGCGCGCTTGACGAAGCCGGCATCGAAGTCTCGATGATCGCCGGCACATCCATCGGCGCGCTGGTCGGCGGTTGTTATCTCGCCGGCAAACTGGATGAGCTGGAAGAGTTCGCCCGCAGCCTGACCAAGCGGCGCATCTTCGGCCTTCTCGACCTCAACCTGCGCGGCAGCGGCCTGTTCGGCGGCATGAAGCTCGACGCCCGCTTGCGCGAACATGTAGCCGGCATTCGCTTCGAGGATCTATCCAAGCCCTTCGTCTGCGTCGCCTCGGAAATCCGTACCGGCCATGAGGTCTGGCTGTCGAGCGGCTCGCTGATTACCGCGATGCGCGCCTCCTACGCATTGCCCGGCGTGTTCGAGCCCGTGAACTGCAACGGCCGTGTGCTGGTCGATGGCGCGCTGGTCAATCCGGTGCCAGTTTCGGTCTGCCGCGCCCATGAGCAGCCGCTCGTGGTGGCGGTCAACCTTCACTATGACCTGTTCGGCCGCGCCGCCGTCATCAAGCACAGCGCAGGCGAGTTGGTCATCGAGCGAGACGCGCCGAGGCCCGGCCAGGCCGACACCGAGCGTCAGTCGCGCGAAACCCGGCTCGGCATCACCGGCGTCATGGTCGAGGCCTTCAACATCATCCAGGATCGCATTTCGCGCGCCCGGCTTGCCGGCGACCCGCCTGATATGTCGCTGCAACCCAAGCTCAGCCACATAGGTCTGACCGAATTCCATCGCGCCGACGAAGCAATCAACCTCGGCTATCAGGCGACGATGGCACAGATCGGCGAACTGAACCGGTTGCAGGCGGTTCTGGCCTGAACATCAGGCGCGCGCAGCGTCGGTGATGCGGAATTGTACCGTTCGGTTGCCGTTCCAGTAATTTCCCGACAGCGACCCGGCGACATGGATCGTCTTGCCTCGGTTCTTGAACAGAAATTCGCCAAGGGCCGTGTCGACGGCGCGAAAGGCGATGGCCTGGATGCGGCCACCGCTCTCCGACTGCAGGTCGACGCGGATATGATTGGTGCCGACAGGCCGCGCGTCGGCCAGCCGGTGGCGCGGCAGCACGAAGACCGGCGCGACATGCCCGGCGCCGAACGGCCCGGCTTTCTCAAGCGCATCGAGCAGGTTGAGCGTCGCGCCCTCAGCGGCCAGCGCACCGTCGATCGCCAGGCTTTCCTCATCTTGCAGGCGGAATACATCGGCGGCGGCGCGTTCCTCGAAAAACGCCCTGAGCTCGCCGAGCTTCGCCCGCTCAACCGTGATGCCAGCCGCCATGGCATGGCCGCCACCCTTGACGATCAACCCCGCATCGGCTGCCTCTCGAACCAGCCGGCCAAGGTCGAAGCCCGACACCGAGCGGCCTGAGCCGGTGCCAACGCCATTGGCGTTGAAGGCGATGGCGAAGGCCGGTCGGCGCGCATGATCCTTGAGCCGCGAGGCGAGCAGGCCGACAATGCCCGGATGCCAATTGTTGCTGGCGGTGACGATGATGGCCGGGCCATTGCCGCCGGCCAGCTCGGCGTCGGCCTCGGCACGTGCCTGCGCGAGCATTTCCTGCTCCATCGTCTGCCGTTCCTGATTGAGCTGATCCAGGGTTTCGGCGATGGTGCGTGCCTCGACCGGGTCATCCGTCGCCAGCAGCCGGCTGCCAAGAGCCGCATCGCCGATGCGCCCGCCCGCGTTGATGCGCGGACCACTTAGGTAGGCCAGATGGAAGGTGCTGATCGGTTCGCCGATGCGTGACACCCGGGCGAGTGCGGCCAGCCCCTCGTTCTTCTGCTG
>JBDSLV010000186.1:0-5413 GCA_039916205.1 Mesorhizobium sp.
CTGACCGGTCTCATTCTGTGGGGCTCGCTCGCCAAAGGCAGCCACGCGCCCGACTACCCCCTCGCCCTGACCGGCGCGCAATACGACGTCTGGAAGCAACGCCTGCTCGCCGGCTGGGGCGGCCCAGCGGAAATCGAGACCTTCGCGCCTGGCATCGCCGGCGACCGCCAGGCAAAGGCCTGGTGGGCCGGACTGCTCAGGGCAGCCTCCAGTCCCGGCGCGGTCGCCGGTCTGCTGGAAGCGCTGCGCGATACCGATGTCCGGCATCTCCTGGCAAAAGTCGCGGCCCCGACAATGATCCTGCACCGTTCCGGTGACCGTGCCGTGCGCATTGGGGCTGGCCGGTTTCTCGCGGCGAGAATCCCCGGCGCGCGCTTCATCGAGGTCGCCGGTGACGATCACTGGTTCTGGGTCGGTGATCAGCAGCCGCTGCTCGACAGCATCAGCACGCTTCTACGACGCGGTTGACCGCACGGCTGGCAAGATCAGGGCGGCGCGCCGGACGCAGGCAATCATCCCCTCGCTAGATCGTGAGTACCATGAACCACTTCCCTCGGCCTCATCGCGGCTCTCCCCTTGTGGCGAAGGGGCTTCTGTGTACTTTCGAGACATGCGCTGGAGAAGACTGGAATGAGACTTGCAACGTTAGGCGCGTTCGTAGCGTTGGCCCTGGCGGCAACTGGGTGCGTGAGTTCTCCGGTCGAATATGGCGCCTCGCTTTCGCCGCAGGATCCGAAATTCGTATCGCCGGAATGCCAGAAGGCCCGCGTCGCGGCTTCCGACTATGCTGTGCGCGAGAAGGAGCATCCCGGTTGGGGTACCGGCGTCTTTCTTGGGCCTTATGGGTTGGGGATCGCGGCAGCCATCAAGGAGCATGAGCAGAAGGAGCGGAAGATTTACGCCCGCGCAATCTATGCGCAGTGCTCAAGCCTGCCGCTGCCTAGAGAACTCGAGGGCGAGGCGAGCCCGCCGGCCACGACAAAATATCCCTAGAACATGATCTCTCAGCGTCGCCTAGTGCTTCAGGGTGGCGAGGAAATCAGGCACGTCCTTGCGCGCTGCCGCGAGGGCGGCAGGGTCTAGTCCCGCATGTGCAATGCCGTCGCCATTGGCCGTGAAGGCCAAACCGTCCAGTTGGTGAAGCGGCTGGGCCGCATTGTCGAAATCATGATAGGCGCCAGGATAGAGAATGAGCTTCACGCTGTCGGGATTGTCCGTCGCGAGCTCCTTGCACGGCTTGGCCGGAGTCCAGTCGTCGGCATCGCCCATCAAAATGAGAAGCGGCACACGTGTCGCCCAGTCGCCCTTTTCGGCCTGCGCCGTGCAGCCCGGATAAAAAGCGACCGCCGCGCGAAAGTCCGGCGTGTCGGCTCTCGGCTTGTCCTTCGGACGCACCGTATAGAGAACGGTCGAGCCGCCGTTCGACCAGCCAAGCAAGGCGACGGCGTCCGGCTTCACATAGGACAGTGTCTGCAGATAGCGGCGGGCGGCATTGGCATCCTCCACCCGCTCGCGATACGGTTCGACCTGCCGGTCGCCGTTCTTGCACTGCGGCCCAAGTCCGCGTGAGCCATAGCTGTCCGGGAAGATCACGACGTAACCGAGGGCAGCCAGGCGCTGGCCCCAATCGGCATGGCGCGGGCTGAGCTCCGTCTTTTTCCTGCTGCTCCACAGGCCGCTGCAGCCGTGCATGGCCACGATGGCGGGAAATGGCCCCTGCCCTTGCGGTTTTAGCAGAACAGCGTCCAGCGTTGCCGGCTCGTTCTCGCCGCTGGCCGGAATGCTCACGCTGTCAGGGCCGGCGGCGGCGACCGGCTGTACCATCCAAAGGAAGGACAGAGACACGAGAGCGATGAGATGTTTCGTCTGCATCACCAAACCGCCTTTTCCCGCAAAAGCCGTGATGCCTTACAGTGTGACACATGCAAGCTTGCCGCAAATCACGGTTGTGTGGCGAACGATCCGCGCCATCCATCGAAAAATGGGGCCTGCTGTCGGAAGCAGTGGCATTCGTTCGTCCTCTGGAGACAATTCACAAGACCCCAATGCTTGCGACAAGGAGCCTTTCAATGACGCCCACAATCACCGCCTTTGAACAGTCTCCCGATCGCGGCATAGGGCTGGCGCGTGATATGCCTGTTCGCTGGGCGTTCGAAGAAGCCGGCCAGCCCTACAATGTCCGGCTTGTCTCGTTCAGCGCCATGAAGGAACCGGCGCATCGTGCGCTTCATCCCTTCGGGCAGATTCCAACCTATGAGGAGGGCGATCTCGCCTTGTTCGAATCGGGCTCGATCATATTCCTCGCGGAGCATCACGCGGGATTGCTGCCAGCCGATGCGAATGCCCGGGCACGCGCGATCACCTGGATGTTTGCCGC
The DNA here is from genome assembly GCA_039916205.1 of Mesorhizobium sp. Classification (GTDB taxonomy): domain Bacteria; phylum Pseudomonadota; class Alphaproteobacteria; order Rhizobiales; family Rhizobiaceae; genus Mesorhizobium. The sequence goes on from JBDSLV010000186.1 coordinate 2,378, forward strand.
GCTTAGCACGATCGAGCCGCCGATCCTGGATCTTCAAACCGCGATGATCCTGGAGCGCGACGAGCCCTGGCACCAGCAGCGCCTGCCTCTCGTCCACGATCGCATCCGTGGCCGGCTGGCCGACCTTTCCCAACGCCTGGGCGATGCCGACTGGCTCGATGGTCCCTTCAGCGCCGGCGACCTGCAGATGGTGTCGGTGCTGCGCCGGTTGCGCCGATCGGGTCTGCTGGACGAATATCCCAACATTTCCGCCTATGTCGCCCGTGGCGAAGCGCGGCCGGCGTTCAAGCGTGCTTTCGCCGCGCAGCTGGCGGTTTTCACCAACGCGTCGGCCGGCTGATGGCCGCCGCCGCACAATAGCCACCAAGCCGCGCGATGAGCTGCCGAAAAATGGGAGACACGATCATGCGGTTGGTTTGGACATTGGTATTCGCGCTGGCGAGCAGTGCTGCTTTCGCGGCTTCGCCCGAGGACGACTATATCGCCGCGCGCGACAAGGCGATTTCCGACATCGCGGCTTTGGTAAGCTCGAACGCTCCGGTGGAAACGCTCGATGCGACCAATGAAAAGGCGCGGGCCGATCTCGAAAAGCGTCTCACCGACATTCTCGGCCCCTTCGCGGTCAAGGATTTTCCGGCAGCCGGCACGATCAACATCGAGAGCCTCAGCGCCTCCGATATCGGCTTCGGCATGCTCGACGGGCTGCGGCACGGCACCGAGGACGGCCCGAGCATCGTGGCATCGACGCGCGGGCTGGTCGACCGCTGGCTCCAGTCCAGGGCCGCTGAAACAGACGCGGATTTCAAACTGCCGGCTGGCCTCAACGAAGCGCTGAAGCTTGATGGCTTCTACACCCAGGCCATAGGCAGCGACGCGGCTTTCTCGGGCACGCTCGACTTCACGTTGAAGACGCCTGAAGGCGCCGACATGGCCATCGCACGGCTCGGCGGCTGGACGCAGGATATCGGACCGATCCCCAACCAGCAGGTCGTCGTCACGCTGGTCAAGGGCAACAGCGTCATGATCGCCGAAGCGCCAGCGGCGCCCGCTGTTCCGAAGATCGCCGCCTGCGACACCTTGTGGACCACGGCTGACGCCGCCGCCCAGAAAATCGCCAGCCAGGCTTCGGACGATCAGGACGAAAAGGCATTCGACGCCGCCAACGCCACCTGGGCAAAAGGCGACAGCGACTATCGCGCCTGCATGGGCGAGCAACTGCCAAAGGACGCCGTCTTCCCCGCGCTTCTCGCCCAGGCACAGGCGCTCGCCGACCACATGGCCGGCAAGTAGGTCAGCCGATATTCGGAGGCACCCAACCGCCGCCCCGAGGAAAAACCTGTCGCCTCGGACCGCATGCAGTGCTCAGCGGTCGAACTTCCTGATCGCTTCGGCCGTGACCGGCGTGAAGAAATTGACCAGATTGCCGTCCGGGTCGCGAAACAGCAGTGACCGGTTGCCCCACGGCATGGTGGTCGGTTGCTGGACGACGGCGCCACCGATGACATCCGCCAGCTTGCGGTACTCGTCGTCGACATCGGCGACGCGAAACTCGATGATTGCCGTGTGGTTATCGGCGGGACGGGCGACGTCCTCTCCGAACAGCTGCAAGGTGCGTGTGCTGGCGATGGCCAGCGTGCATCCCGGCGTCACCAGTTCAGCGAAGTCCTCTGTGTACATCGTCAGCGGGATGCCGGTGATCTCGCCGTAGAAGCGAACGAGGCGCCTGACATCGGCGGTGATGACGCGGATCGAGACAAAATTCATGATGGTTCTCCGGTGCTGGTCGAAGCCGCGAGGGCGGCGTGCTTCGCCTTGTGCGCCTAGCCTGTTGCCAGCATAGTGGCAGCAGGAGACCGCCCGTGCGCCGCGCCGACAGATTGTTCCAGATCATCCAGATCCTGCGGCGCTCGACCTTGCCGATCACTGCCAGCCGGCTGGCCGAGGAGTTGGAGGTGTCGCGGCGCTCCGTCTATCGGGACGTTGCCGACCTGATCGGACAACGGGTGCCGATCCGTGGCGAGGCCGGGTTCGGCTACGTGCTCGACCGCGACTACGACATGCCGCCGCTGATGCTGACGCCGGACGAACTGGAGGCGGCGGTGCTTGGCGCGCAATGGGTTGCCGACAAGGGGGACCCTGTCCTGGCGAGGGCGGCCCGCGACCTGATCGCCAAGATCGCGACGGTCGTTCCCGAACACCTGCGCCCCTTCGTCACCGACCCGAGCGTTGGCGCCCCGATAGGCCGGGCGGCGGCGCCCGATGGCCTCGACATCGCCCGCACCCGGCTGTGGATCCGCGACGGCCGCAAGATCCGCATCCGCTACCGCGACGACCGGGGAGAGGCGAGCGAGCGCACGATCTGGCCGACAATGATTGGCTACGCCGAGACCGTGCGCCTGCTCGCCGCCTGGTGTGAACTGCGCCAGGATTTTCGCCATTTCCGCACTGACCGCATCGCCGCCGCCGAGTTTCTCGAAGACCGCTACGGCCGCCGTCCTGGCGAACTCCGTGTCCGCTGGAAACGCCATATGGAAGCCCAGGGATTGCGGTTGCCATAGGCCCGGCGCTCTCGGAACCCGATCGCCAGATGCCGAGGCCCCGACGTCAAATCGGCAGCCGGGTTTCCGCCACCACCATCCGGCTATCTCCCGCCATCAGCGCGGCGGCGGTCTCGCGGTCGCGCTTCCGGTGCGTGACGAAGCCGGCCACCACACGGTCCAGCGAGATCTTCCCCGCCCCGGCAATCGCCAGCACGAACATGCCGCCGGCGATGGCAAAATCTTTTTCGAAGTGCAGCAGTTCGTTCTGGCTGGCGAAATTGGTGTGGAACAGCAGCGCGGTGGCGAGGCAGAACAGGCCGAGGCCAACCGCGCCGAGGCGCGTCAGAAGGCCGAATGCGACGGAGAGCCCTCCCCCCAGTTGCAGCACAATGGTCGCCACCAGCAGTGGCAGGCTGACGCCGAGCGCGGCCATGGCCTTGGCGGCGCCGTCGAAATGCGTGGCCAGCACCAGGCTCTCATGCAGGAAGAGCAAGGA
>JBDSLV010000187.1:0-9836 GCA_039916205.1 Mesorhizobium sp.
AGATAGGCGATGTCGTAAACCTCGCCCTCGATGGCGTTGACCGCCTCGGCCGGCTTCTTTGACGACACCTTGATCTTCTCAGGCCTGATGGCGAAGGTGACGGCCGTGCCGGCGGCGGCACTGCCCGCGTTCTCCGTCCGGATGGTGATGCCGTTGCCGGTATCAATGCTTGCGGCACCAGCCTCGCCGCGCGCGATCTTGCCCTCGAACATGTTTACGTTGCCGACAAAGCCGGCGACGAAGCGCGACCCTGGCGCCTCATAGACCTCCGCCGGTGTCGCCACCTGCATGACCTCGCCCTTTTCGAGAATGGCGATGCGGTCGGCCATGGTCATGGCCTCTTCCTGGTCGTGGGTGACGACGACGAAGGTGAGGCCCAGCGTCTGCTGCATGTCCATCAATTCAAACTGCGTCTCCTCGCGCAGCTTCTTGTCGAGCGCTCCGAGCGGCTCGTCGAGCAGCAGCACTTTCGGCCGCTTGGCCACCGATCGGGCCAGTGCAACGCGCTGGCGTTGGCCACCGGAGAGCTGGTGGGGCTTGCGCTTGGCGAACTGCTCGAGCTTGACCAGTTTCAGCATCTCGGCGACCCGCGCCGCGATCTCGGATTTGGGCATGCCGTCCTGCTTGAGACCGAAGGCGATGTTGTTCTCGACAGTCATGTGTGGAAACAGCGCATAGGACTGGAACATCATGTTGACCGGCCGGCGATAAGGCGGGATGCCGCGCAGATCCTGGCCATCAAGCAGGATGCGGCCTGCGGTCGGCTCCTCGAAGCCGGCGAGCATCCGGAGCAGTGTCGATTTTCCGCAGCCAGAAGCGCCGAGCAGCGCGAAGAATTCGCGCTCGAAAATGGTCAGCGACAAGTTGTTGACGGCGGTGAAGTCGCCGAACTTCTTGGTGACGTTTTCGAATTGAATGTATGGCTTGGCGTTCGGATCATTCCATGGCGCGAAATCCCTGCGGATGCTGCCAAGCGATTTCATGTCCCACTCCGTCTCTTATTTTTGCCCCAAAAGAAAAATGCCCCGACAGATGACTGCCGGGGCCGCGTCCAATTGTTTATTGGCCGGTAACGATCTTGGTCCAGCTGCGCGTGATGACACGCTGGGTCTTCGGATCGTAAGGCGCCACGGTGTAGAGCTTCTTGACGGTCGCCTCGTCGGGATAGACCGACGGATCATCGAGCAGCGCCTTGTCCACGAATTGCTGCGAAGCCTTGTTGCCGTTGGCGTAGAGCACATAGTTCGACGACTTGGCGATCACTTCCGGCTTCATCATGTAGTTGAGGAATTCATGCGCTTCCGCGACATGCGGGGCATCGGCGGGGATCGCCATCTGATCAAACCACATCTGGGCGCCTTCCTTCGGCACGGAATAGCCGATCTCGACGCCCTGCTTGGCTTCCACGGCACGGTTGCGGGCCTGGAATACGTCACCCGACCAGCCAACCGCCATGCAGATGTCGCCATTGGCCAGCGCGTTGATGTATTCGGAAGAGTGGAACTTGCGGATAAAAGGCCGGACCTTGAGCAAAAGGTCCTGCGCCTTGGCGATGTCATCCTGCGAGGTGCTGTTCGGATCAAGACCGAGATATTTCAGCGCCGCCGGAATGATATCGGCTGGCGAATCCAGCACATAGACACCGCAGTCCTTCAACTTGGCCAGTTGTTCCGGATTGAAGAATGCATCCCAGCTGTCGATCTTGTCGGTGCCAAGGGCGGCTTGAACCTTCTTGATGTTGTAGCCGATGCCAACCGTGCCCCACATGTAGTTGACCGAGTATGCGTTGCCGGGATCATACTTGCTGGTCCGGTCTGAAATCACGTCCCACATGTTGGAAATGTTGGGCAATTTCGACTTGTCGAGTTTCTGGAACACGCCGGCCTGAATCTGGCGCGCGAGGAAATTGGCGCTGGGCACGACCACATCATAGCCGCTGCCGCCGGCTAGCAGCTTGGTCTCCAGGATCTCGTTGGAATCGAAGGTGTCGTAGACGACCTTGATGCCGGTTTCCTTGGTGAAGTCATCTATGATCGAACTGTCGATATAGTCCGACCAGTTGTAGACGTTAAGGACACGGTCCTCGGCATGCGAGCCGAGCGTGAAAAGCGTCAGAAACGCCGAAGTAGCCGAAAGCCAGAGCGCTTTGCGGATCATGCTATTCTCCTTTGGTGAGTGTTCCTTCGCCGGCTTGTCGCATACTGCGCGCAGCCGGGCATTTGTTTCAGACTATGGAGCTTGTCGGCACGCGACAAGCTTGAATTGCCACGCCGGCAGCGGCTGCGACCACCACGAGGCTCTTGTTGCTGTCCTGGGCTGGATGGCGTTGCGATGCCGTCAGAAGCCTTCGCCGCTGCGCATGCTGATATACAAAAATGTGGTCCGGTCTCAATCGGGCCGGCGGAGAGACTTGGCAAGATACGCCTGTCTTGTTGTTGCCGTAGTCTCAGCCTGCCCGCCCGGCAGCGAGGTTGTCAATGGCAAAGCTTCAGCTGCTCATCAATTCGGCGAGGGCACGCCGGTGATGCCTGGCCGCACCGGCCGCGTCTGGCGCTTGAACTCAAGCCCGATATGGACGAGCAGTGCCGTCACCACCACCGCGCCACCAAGAATGGTGCGCCCTGACGGCACCTCGGAATGGATGAGCCAGACCCATATCGGACCGAGGATCGGTTCGAAGGTGCCAAGCAGCGCCGCGATGGCTGCCGGGATGAGCCGTGCACCCGTGGCGAAGAAGGCGAGGCCGAGGCCGAGGTTGATCACGCCGAAAGCAAAGAGATAGCCCATGTCGCCAGCCGAGACCGCGAAGGTCGACGCCTGTGAAGCGGCAAAGCCGGCGGCAAGGATTGTGCCGAGGCAGGTGGCAGGCGTCATGCGCACGCTGGAAAAGCGCCGCGTGATGACGGTGGCGATCGAAAACATGACGGCGATCAGCAAAGCCAGCCCATCGCCCACCGGGGAGACAGCGCCATCGAGCGATTCCGAGACCATGATGGCGACGCCGGCGATGACGGCGGCAATCGCCACCCAGGTCGCCACGGCCACCCTTTCGCGAAACAATGCCCAGGCAAACAATGCCGCCAGCAGCGGTACGCCGGCTTGCATCAGGAGAATGTTGGCGACGGTGGTGTAGGCGAGCGCCACCACGAATGAGGTTGACGCCGTGGCGAAGCAGAGGCCAACGGCAAGGCCGGGCACGCCCATGTCGCGGAACAATTTCAGCGTGCCGCGCAGGCCGTCGCGCCAGACCATGAAGCAAAGCAGGAAAGCCGCGGCCCACACGGAACGCCAGAACACGACCGTCCAGCTGTCGCCCACCGTGATGAAACGGGCGATGGTGCCGCCGAAACTCCACATCAGTGCCGACAGGAACACCAGCAGGAAACCGATGCGCTCCTCCCGTTGCGGGACGGTCGGCAAAACGGCGATCGGCGATGGCGCAGTGTCGGTCATGGGCGCGACTGTCGAGGTTTTGTGGACGGCACGATGCACAAGGGACGACAAGAACGTACCCTATTCGCGTAGCGCAAACACAGTTGTCAGGCGTGATCCACTGACAAACGACAATTGTGGCAAAGACGATAGCGCCTCGTCACACCCTCACTGAAAATCGAAGGCACTCAAGCCCGTCACCATCTCGTCGAGGCCAAGAGGCCGGGTCACCGGAGGTTCGGCACGCGCCAGGCAACCGACGCGCTCGCACAGCCGGCAGGCAGGCCCGACCGGCGTGGCCGCGACTGCTGCTTGGCCGGCCTTACCGGCAGCCACAGAGCCGGGCAGCGCGGCGCCATAGACAATCTCGTCACGGAAACCAATGTCACAGCCGAGCAGCAGCGCGGTGCGGCGGGGGCGCTCCGAGAACGCGCCTTGCGGCCCTTCCAGCGTACGCGCGACGCAGAGGAACTCGGCGCCGTCAGGCATTTCCAGCGCCTCGACGAAAATCTGCCCCGGCTGCGTGAAGGCGACATGCACGGGAAGTTTTGGACAGCCGCCGCCAAAGCGGCTCTGCGGAAAGCCCTGGCTGCCTGCCTTGCGGAAGCGATTGCCGGCATTGTCGACTTCCAGCATGAAGAACGGCACGCCCGACGCGCCTTGCCGCTGCAGCATGGTCAGCCGGTTTGCCGCCTGCTCGAAGGAGACGCCGAAACGCGAACGCAGCACGTCGATATCATAACGCGCGCGGACGGCCGCCGCATGGAAGGCCTGATAGGGCATCATCAAGGCATGGGCGGCATAGCGGCCGAGTTCGAAACGGGCGAGGCGGCGCGCTTCATCGGTGGTCAGCTTCAGCGCCTGGATCTCGCCGGCAACCGCGACCGTCATGCGGATCAGGCACGCCTCCATCGCCACTTCACGCAACTGGTCGAACGGCGACAGGCGCTCGGACAGGAACAGGCGCTGCGAATGACGGTCGTAGCGGCGGCGCCAGTTCGGCATGGTGGCAACCGGCAACACCTTAACCACGATGCCGTATTCGCGCTTCAGCCAGGCCTTCAGCGCGCCGAACAGATCATCGCCAGGGTCGAGCACGGCGGTGAAGGCCTCGGCCTCTTCTTCAAGCGCGGCGAAATGGTTCGGCCGGCGTTCGAAAATCTCATGCACTTCGTCGATCGGCAGGCGGGCGCCCGACAGGGCCGTTGCCCTGCCCTCGCGCGCCAGCAACTCGTTGAGATCGGAAAGGCGCTCGGCCTGCTCGCGATAGGCACGGAACAGTTTTATCACCGCGGCGGACGCGTTGGGCGCCGCTTCGGCGATCTCGATCAACTCCTGGTCACCAGGCAATTCGCCGACCAGCAACGGGTCGCTGAACACTTCCTTCAAGGCGGCGATCGACCCCCGCGCTTCACCTTGCAACTCATGCGGATCGACCTTGTAGACCGATGCCAGTTTCAGGATCAGCTGCACCGTGATCGGCCGCTGATTGCGTTCGATCAGGTTGAGATAGGACGGCGATATCCCCAGCCCCTCGGCCATCGCCGTCTGGGTCAGCCCTTTGGCGTTGCGGATGCGGCGAATGCGAGGTCCCGCGAAGATCTTCTGATCGGCCATCTGGCTATCCTTGACAGAAATTTACACGATTTTCGCTGATCACCAACGCGGCTATTTTTACAATAGTGACAAATTTACAGAGATTTCCTGTCAAACACAACACAGGTTTTCTCTTATTTCTTGCGCAATCTCGCGAATTTCCTCGCCCATTTCGCAGCGCAATGTAAATTCAGTCACACGCAGACGCCAAAGAGAGTGGCGCCTTACACATAACGCAGAAGCCCTTCGGAGTTGATAATGACCGATTTTTACAACCTCGTCCCCTCGGCGCCTGAAGGGCGCTTCGACGGTATCGAACGGCCCTATTCACCCGAAGATGTGAAGCGGTTGCGTGGTTCGGTGCAGATCCGCCAGAGCCTCGCCGAAATGGGCGCCAACCGGTTGTGGCAACTCATCCACGAAGAGGATTTCGTCAATGCGCTGGGTGCCATGTCCGGCAACCAGGCGATGCAGCAAGTGCGCGCCGGGCTGAAGGCGATCTACCTGTCCGGCTGGCAGGTTGCCGCAGACGCCAACACTGCCTCGGCGATGTATCCCGACCAATCGCTCTATCCGGCCAATGCGGCTCCCGAACTGGTGAAGCGCATCAACCGCACGCTGCAGCGCGCAGACCAGATCGAGACCTCCGAAGGCAACGGACTTTCGGTCGACACATGGTTCGCGCCGATCGTCGCCGATGCGGAAGCCGGCTTCGGCGGTCCGCTCAATGCCTTCGAGATCATGAAAGCATTCATCGAGGCTGGTGCCGCCGGTGTTCACTACGAGGACCAGCTGGCGTCGGAAAAGAAGTGCGGCCATCTCGGCGGCAAGGTGCTGATCCCGACCGCGGCGCACATCCGCAACCTCAATGCCGCGCGGCTTGCCGCCGACGTGATGGGCACGCCGACGCTGGTCGTGGCGCGCACCGACGCCGAAGCCGCAAAGCTGCTGACCTCCGACATTGACGAGCGCGACCAGCCCTTCGTCAACTATGATGCCGGACGTACTGTGGAAGGCTTCTACCATGTCAAGAATGGCATCGAGCCCTGTATCGCCCGCGCTATCGCCTATGCGCCCCACGCGGACCTGATCTGGTGTGAAACCTCGAAGCCCGATCTGGCGCAGGCCAAGAAGTTCGCCGAAGGCGTGCGCAAGCATCATCCGGGCAAGTTGCTTGCCTACAATTGCTCACCATCGTTCAACTGGAAGAAGAATCTCGACGACGCCACGATCGCGAAGTTCCAGAAGGAACTCGGTGCCATGGGCTACAAGTTCCAGTTCATCACGCTGGCTGGGTTCCACCAGCTCAACTTCGGCATGTTCGAACTGGCTCGCGGCTACAAGGCGCGGCAGATGTCGGCCTATTCCGAGTTGCAGGAGGCAGAGTTCGCCGCGGAAGCCAATGGCTACACCGCGACCAAGCACCAGCGCGAGGTTGGCACCGGCTATTTCGACGCCGTGTCGATGGCGATCACCGGGGGCCAGTCTTCAACCACCGCGATGCACGAATCGACCGAGCACGCCCAGTTCAAACCGGCCGCCGAATAGCCGGAATACCGAAAACAGAGGAAACGCCCAAAGGGCATAATCACCTGAGGAGAAGACCAATGGCATCGATAAGCCGCGTCAAGGAACGAGCCGAGGAACAGTCGACCACCATGAGCGTCGACCAGCAGGCGACGATCCGCATGCTTGCAAACGACCTGCACAGGCTCAACCAGTCTGTCATGAAGGCGGTCGAGGCTGGTGTCTCGGTGGAGCTCGTGCGCTCGGCCAGACATCATGGCGGAGACGGGAACTGGGGCGACCTGCTGATCCCGGTGATCGTCACTCAGCAACCCCACGGCTGACCGGCTTCGTTCAGTCAATCATCCCTGCGCCCGGCCATTCACCTGCGCAGCCTCTGCGCAGGTGAATTTTATTTTTACGCAAATGACTTTGTAGACAGAACAGTACATTAGTAAAGCAAGAATAGATTTGACTGAAAGCAGTTTCCGAGCCTTCTATTTGAACTTGACATGCACCACGATCTCACGCCATTTGTCCGCCAGATTTCAACTCTGCATTGAAATGAGGCGAGCGCCTTGGCTGATTTGGGTGCCCAGTGAATCGTGAGACCGAGACCGCAAGACACCTGAATTTGGCAGGCCGCGACGCGGGTGCCGAGGCGCTCAGGAATATGTCGCAAGTGCTTGTTGTCGGAAAATCACCAATCAACCGGGTGGTGGTTTCGAAGATTGTCGAACGGTCCGGGCTCAAGCCGGTCTCTGATTCGCCTGATATGGCGGCAAAAACCTTGCGATCGCTCATTCCGGGCGCGATTATCCTCGACGGCGGCGCCGACAACACAGACTGCGACAGTCTGTTTTCCAGCATCGATGCGCTGCGGCGAGCCTCAGGCAATTCTCACCCGCCGGTCATCCTGCTCTCGAACAAGACCGGCACACCTGAGAGCCTGGGCCTGTCGAGTGTCGTTGACGTGGTCGTCGCCAAGCCAATCACCACCGAACGGCTGCAACCGGTGATCGATCGTCTGATCAAGCGTTGAGACTTCAGTCGGGACTTGAGCTCAACTGACTTTCACAATGCTTTCGATCAGCCCTGGCAGTTGTCCCAGATCGGATATCTCTCGGAACCGCGGCTCGGTAACGGGTGCCTCGACACGCTCCAGCACCCAGGTCAGCTCATGCGGCACATGGACACCCCAGCTGCCGGCCTCGATCGCCGGCACCACGTCGGACTTCAATGAATTGCCGACCATCATGCTTTGTTCGGGACCACCGCCAAGACGGTTGAATATCCTGACATAGCTGGCCGCGCTCTTGTCGCTGACGATCTCGACCGCGTCGAACAGATCGCCCAGGCCCGATTGCGCCAGCTTGCGCTCCTGGTCGAAGAGATCTCCCTTGGTGATCAGCACAAGCTGATAGTCGCCGGCAAGCTTCTCCACGGTTTCGCGCGCATGCGGCAATGCCTCGATCGGATGGCTCAGCATTTCACGGCCGGCATCGAGAATTTCGGCGATGGTTTTGGCGGGCACACGCCCTTCGGTAACCTCGATCGCCGTCTCGATCATGGACAGGGTAAAGCCCTTGATGCCGAAGCCGTAGACGGCGAGGTTGCGCTTCTCGGCCTCCAGCAATCGGGCCGAAATCCGCACCTCGTCGCCGTGATCGGCAAGCATGGCGACAAAGCGCTTCTCGGTCATGCGGAAGAACTGTTCGTTCTGCCACAGCGTGTCGTCAGCATCGAAGCCGATCGTGGTCAGTTTGCCGTCGTGTCGCATTTTGATGTCTTCGGAATTGAAATCGGAGACCTAGAACTAGAGCATAGACTGCCAGAATGGGAGCCGGTTTTGACAATTCCAGCCCCCTACCGGCGAATGCCTGACCAGGCTCCCCTTCCCTTCTCATGCCGGGCACGGCTATACTCCACAATCCGCAACCCAATCTGGTGAATGATGCCGCCTGCAAAAAAGGAAGTCCGTCCGTCGAGCCGCGGAGGACGCACCCGCACGCCTGCCTTCGTGAAAAATCAGCGTGGCGTGAAGAACTGGAAGGAAGTCAGCGAGTGGCTTGAATGGCGTGGCATCGAGGATATCGAATGCATCACGCCCGACCAGGCCGGTGTGGCACGCGGCAAGATGATGCCGTCGAAGAAATTCACCTCCAACACCTCGCTGGCACTGCCTTCGGCGGTGTTCATGACGACAATCTCCGGCGGCTACCCCGAAGACGGCAACGGCTTTCACTACCCTGAGGATGACGGCGACCTCAAGCTGATGCCGGATCTGTCGACGCTGACCGTGGTGCCTTGGGAAGAAGACCCGACCGCGGCGGTCATTTGCGACCTCGTTCACCAGGACGGCCGCTCGGTCGAGTTCACACCGCGCAACGTGCTGAAGCGCGTGCTGGCCGCCTATGACAAGCTGGGCCTGAAGCCGGTGGTGGCGCCTGAGATCGAATTCTATCTCGTGCGCAAGAACCCCGATCCGGACTATCCGCTGACCCCGCCTGTCGGGCGTTCGGGACGAGCGATCGGCGGCGGCGCCGGCTATTCGATCGCGGGCGTCAACGAATTCGACGAGCTGATCGACGACATCTACCATTTCTCGGAAAGCCAGGGCCTCGAGATCGACACGCTGATCCATGAAGAGGGCGCCGGCCAGCTCGAAATCAACCTGCGCCATGGCGACCCGATCGAACTCGCCGACCAGGTGTTCATGTTCAAGCGCACCATTCGCGAAGCGGCGCTGAAGCATGAGATCTACGCCACGTTCATGGCCAAGCCGATCCAGGGACAGCCTGGCTCGGCCATGCATATCCATCAGTCGATCATCGACAAGAAAACCGGCAAGAACATCTTTTCGGCGGAGGATGGTTCGGAGACCGACGCCTTCTTCCATTTCATCGGCGGCATGCAGAAACATGTGCCGAACGCGCTGGTAATGTTCGCGCCCTACGTCAATTCCTATCGTCGGCTGACGCAGGCGGCTTCGGCGCCGGTCAACAACAAATGGGGCTATGACAACCGCACCACGGCGTTCCGCGTTCCGCGCTCGGATCCGGCGGCGCGTCGCGTCGAAAACCGCATTCCGTCCTCCGACGCCAATCCCTATTTGGCGCTGGCCGCATCGCTCGCCTGCGGCCTGATCGGCATCACCAACAAACTCAAGGCCGACCAACCGGTCCTGACCACCGCCAACGCGGACGAGATCGACCTGCCGCGCGGACTGCTCGAGGCCGTCGATCTGTTCGAGGGCGATGAGGAACTCTGCGGCATGCTCGGCAAGTCTTTCGCCGCCACCT
>JBDSLV010000188.1:0-3570 GCA_039916205.1 Mesorhizobium sp.
TGGAGGCGCAATAGGCCGGATTGTCCTTCCAGCCGACCGAGGCCGCGGTCGAGCCGTTGTTGACGATGCGGCCCCAGCCGCGCCCGATCATGCCAGGAAGCACCGCGCGGGTGGCGCGGAAGGTGCCCGTGAGATTGGTGTCGACGATCTTGTCCCACAGCGCGTCGGAATGGCCGCATACCGGCTGCTCGGCGGTGGTGCCGGCGGCGTTGACCAGGATGTCGGCAGGCCCGATGGCGGCTTCGGCCTCGGTCATGAAACGGTTGGTGATATCGCTGTCGCGAACATCGAGATGAGCGGCGTGGACCCTGGTCCCATGAGCCGCGAGGGCCGCCTGCACGCGCTCGATCTCATCGGCGCCGGGATAATAGGCGGCGTCGGATTTATCCGCACCGGCGGGTGCGATGTAAGAACCGACAGCGACATTGGCGCCGGCTTGCGCCAGCGCCGTGGCAATGGCGAAGCCCATGCCCGAAAAGCCGCCGGTGACGATCGCGCCACGGCCAGCAAGGTTTGTCATCGCGCGCATTCTCCGCTCGGTTGAGACAAGCAATCAGGTCCACGAGGATTTGTCGACGCGACCCACGACATCGACGTCCCTTAAAGCGGCTTGCCCAGCCAGTCGCGGTAAAAGCCTTCAAGGTCCGGCTCGAAGTCGTGCACGATGGGATAACCGGGTGCCGCTGCCTCCACCTCGTGCAACGTGCCGCATTGCGGGCAGATGAATTCGCGGATCTCCATCCATTGCGGGTCGGGAATGTCGCTGTTCGGATAGATCTCGCGCAGCGCTTCCTCGGTGTTGCGGACATGGATCGCCGCCTTGAGCTTCCAGTTCTTGCGATAGTCGCCAAAGGAGTGACCGCACTCGCATCTGGTGATCCGCTCGTCGCCGCTCTGGCAGATGAAGAGGTGATCGGAAACCGGCAGCAGGATCGGGTCCTTCCAGGCAACGCGGTCCTGATAGACGGCGACCATCTTGAAGAAGCGGTCATCATCCTTGTAGGCGCTCATGATCCGCCTTGTCTGCGGCCAGGGCAGCTGGCCGGCAGCCAGATCGCGGATGACTTCCTTGCTGTACGCGGTCATGGTTTTGCTCCCGGCATGAAGATAGATCTGGCATCGACGGTCCAGAAATCACTGAAATCCCTGGTAAAACGCTGCGACAGCTTGATCGCGCTGGCATACATTTTCTTCACTTCCGGCGCGAAATCGGCCTGTTCGACGCGGCCGCGCTCGGCGGCGATCCAGTCCGCGACCGGAATGGCCTTGGCCAGGCGCGCCTTGCGCATCTCGGCGCGGCGTTTGACCGTGGCGTCGATGTCGGCCAGCGGATAGCCGTCGGCATCGTCCTTGAGGATGATGCCGAAGACGTTTTCCGACGCCTCGCGGGTGAGAAAGCCGTTCTCGACATCCCAGGCCGTCTTGATCGGATCGCGCTCCAGCACATCGCCATAGCCGCCGCCACCGTTGTAGGAATGGCTGAAGATATCGCCAGACTTGTGCGGTGAGGTGATGTAGGGGCCCTCGACCACGACATGGTCGCCGCCGATGTTCTTCTCGTAGTCCGAGACGTGAGGGTCGATGCCCGGTGCGTGCGCCAGCGGCGCGCCTTTTGCCGCCAGTTCGTGGATGTTGGAATTGCGCACCGCGCGGTGCTTCTGGCAGGTCGGCGCGGGATAGCCGCCGCACATGCCGCCATTGTCGAACACCCTGGAGGAATGTTCGGAGGTGTGGAGCCTGAGATGCGAGGTCTTGTTGATCAGCCAGGTCGAGACGAAGGAACAGCCGCCGCGATATTTGCCGGCGCCGCCTGAATTCGGCACGATCGAACGGCCGATATAGACCATCGGCATCGACTGTTCCCAGACCTCGATGTTGCCCATGTCGGATTCGGGGTTCCAGCCGACATAGGCAGTGTCGAGGCCATCGGCGATGGCGAGCGCACCGGAACCGGCGGCGGCGCATTCGAAATGCGCCATGCCGAACGGCGTGCCGTACTGGCTTTCGCCGCCCATCTCGATCATCGGGCTGTTGACCTGGCCGACGAAGGCCTCTTCGACGAAACCACGGGCAATGAAGCCTCGCGACAACAGCCGCTGGAACACGCCATAGGCCGGCAGCAGCAAGGCCCATGAGGTCGCGGTCGCTACCATCTCATTGTCGGGGTTGGTCCAGGTGCCATGCGGCAATTTCAGCTCGGTTGCCATCCAGGCGCCGTCATTGACCAGCCCTTCGAAATTCATGTGCTGGGTCAGCGTCACGAACATGCCGCCGTCCATGCCGGCCGGTGTGCAGTTCATCGAATGGTAGCCCCAGGGCTGCGTGCCCTCGAAGTCCATGGTGATCTTGCCGTCGGTGGTGATCTCCATCTCGATCGGGATGTTGTAGAGCCAGTCCGGATCGCCAAGCAGCTGGAAGCCGGGCTTGCCCGCCGTGACGTGGCCGTAGAACGTATGGCCGCGATAGATGCCCGGAACGGTGAGCTGGCGGGTGCGGGCGAGCTGGGCGCGGCGGCCCTCCTCGATGAATTCCTTCGAGACTTTCATCCAGTAGTCGAGGCCGATCTCGGAGATCAGCTGCTTGACGCTTTCGCGCATGTCGATGCAGGAGGCGACCTTGGCCTTTTCATCGAGCACCCAGTAGATCGGCATGCGCAGGTTGCGCTCGCAGCGGATGACGTAGTCGCGGCGGATCTCGTCATTCTCGCCGATCTTCTCGGCGCAGACGAACAAGCCTTCGGTGAAGCGCTCCTGGGCAAGGCAGACGTCGCCGCCTGGCGTGATGCCGCCGGCTTCGAGTTCGTGGCAGACCGCGCCTGCCCAGCCGACCAGGGTGCCTTCATGGAAGATCGGCACCACGTCCATCACGTCGGGCACCTGCACGGTGCCGATGAAGGCGTCGTTGTTGGCGAAGATATCGCCCTCGCGGATGCGCGGGTTCTCCTCGTAATTGTTCTTGATCATCCACTTGATGAAGCGGCTCATCGTATGGACATGCACCATGATGCCGTTGGAGAGCGCTATCGCATCGCCTTCGGGCGTATAGATGGCGACCACCATCTCGCCGACCTCGCGCACGCCGGGCGAGGCGGAGATGCGGCGGGCCATTTCACGAGCCGAGACGCAATAGGCGCGCAGCTTGGTGTGCAGCGTCTCGAATTTCAGCGGGTCCTGGTTGCGCAGCGACAGTTCGGTGATGCCGTCATAGCAGCCGGTCTCTTCCATCAGCCGTTCGGAATCGATCAGCCTTTCGCGCAGGCGCAGGGCCGAGGCAGGTTTGTCCAACATGGCGGTCGCCCTCTCAAGCGTGGGTGTAGTGCAGCAGCGTCCATTCATCGACATGGACACGGTCTTGCGGATGAACGACGAGCGTCGTGGCGGGATGTTCGATGATGGCCGGGCCGATCACTTCATGGCCGGGCTGCAGAAGGTCCATCTCGTAGAGATTGGCCTTGTGCCAACGCCCGCCGATATAGGCCTCGCGGACACCCTTGTGAGCGGAGATGGGATCGGACTTGCCGAGCGGACGCTTCAAGAGCACCGGCTTGACCTTGTCGGCGGTGGCGATCAG
>JBDSLV010000189.1:0-2955 GCA_039916205.1 Mesorhizobium sp.
CGCCACATCCCGGACCGGCTCGACAAGGCGCTGAGCTCGGCGGTGTTTTCCTGGGAGGCGCTGCTGGTCGTCGTGGCGGTTGCCATCTTCGCCATCAACAGCTTCGCTTCGCCCTATTTCCTCGACCCCTATTCGCTGTCGGATCTCACCTTCAACTTCACGGAGAAGGGACTGATCGCCTTCGCCATGGCGCTGCTGATCATTTCCGGCGAGATCGACCTGTCGGTAGCCGCCATCATCGCGCTCGCCTCGACCATGATGGGCATGGCCGTGCAGGCTGGCGCCGGCACGCCCGTGTTGGTGCTGATCGGCATTGTCGTCGGCCTCGGCTGCGGCGCCTTCAACGGTCTCTTGGTGACGCGGCTCGGCCTGCCGTCCATCGTCGTCACCATCGGCACGATGAGCCTGTTTCGCGGCATTGCCTTCATCATTCTCGGCGACCAGGCCTACAAGGGCTATCCTGAAAGCTTTGCTTTCTTCGGCCAGGGCTATGTCTGGTGGGTGGTGTCGTTCGAGCTGGTGCTGTTTCTCATCGCGGCGGTCATCTACTGGGTCGTGCTGCATCGGACGAGTTTCGGCCGCCGCGTCTTTGCCATCGGCAACAACCCGGTCGCGGCGCAGTTTTCCGGCGTGCGCGTCGGCCGCATCAAGTTCATCCTGTTTTGCCTGACCGGCCTGATGGCGGGCATCGCCTCGGTGCTGATCACCTCGCGGCTGGGCTCGACGCGGCCGTCGATCGCACAGGGCTATGAGCTCGAAGTCATCACCATGGTGGTGCTTGGCGGCGTCAGCATCCTTGGCGGCGCCGGCAGCATCGTCGGCGTCGTGCTTGCCGCCTTCATCATGGGGTTGGTCACCTTTGGCCTTGGCCTGCTCAATGTGCCTGGGATCGTGATGTCGATCTTCATCGGCCTGCTGCTGATCATCGTCATCGCGCTGCCAATCGTCTGGCGCAGGCTGCGTGGTAACAGCTGATGGCCGAGAAACACGCTTTCAAGATGAAGCTCAAGCCCGGCATGAAGGCCGAGTACAAGAAGCGTCACGATGAGATCTGGCCGTCACTGGTCGCGCTGCTGAAACAGGCCGGCGTGTCCGACTATTCGATCCATCTCGATGAACAGACCAACATCCTGTTCGGCGTGCTGTGGCGCAACAACAGCCACGGCATGGACGACCTTCCGAAGCATCCGGTGATGCAGCGCTGGTGGGCCCATATGGCCGACATCATGGAGACGAAGCCGGACAACGAGCCGCTGGCCGTGCCGCTGGAAACAGTGTTCCATATGGAATGAGCACGCTTCGCCATATCGCCGTCATCGATATCGGCAAGACCAACGCCAAGGTAGCGCTGGTCGATCTCGCGACACTGACCGAAGGCGCGTTGTACCGCATGGCGAACGCGCCGCTGCGGCGGCCACCCTATCCGCATCACGACGTCGAGGCGCTGTGGACCTTCATCCTCAACAGCCTTGCCGACCTCAACCGCGCACAGCGCATCGACGCCATCTCGATCACCACGCATGGCGCGACAGGCGCGCTGGTCGATGCCTCGGGCGAACTGGCGCTGCCTGTCCTCGACTATGAATTCGATGGCCCCGACAGGCTTGCGGCGGAGTATGACGCGCTCCGTCCACCCTTCGCAGAGACTGGCACCCCGCGCCTGCCGCTCGGTCTCAATCTCGGCGCGCAGTTCTTCTGGCAGAAGACGCGCTTTCCCTCGGACTTCGCCAAGGCCGCGGCGATGCTTATGTACCCGCAATACTGGGCCTTGCGCCTGACCGGCGTCGCGGCCAACGAGGTCACCTCGCTTGGTTGCCACACCGATCTGTGGAAACCGTGGACCGCCGAGTTTTCATCGCTGGTCGACCGCCTGGGCTGGCGCGGTCTCATGGCACCGGTGCGGCCCGCCAGGGACAGACTCGGTCCGATCCTGCCGGCACTTGCCGCGCGGACCGGCCTTGATCCGCAGACGCCGGTATTTTGCGGCCTGCACGATTCCAATGCCTCGCTGCTACCGCATCTTCTTTCCGACACGCCGCCTTTCTGCGTGGTCTCGACCGGCACCTGGGTGGTGTCGATGGCGGTTGGCGGCAAGCAGGTGGCGCTCGACCCGGCACGCGACACACTGGTCAATGTCAATGCGCTCGGCAATCCGGTGCCCTCGGCGCGTTTCATGGGCGGCCGCGAGTTTTCGGTGCTGACCGCCAACAGGCCTCAAGCCTGCAGCGACAGCGACATCGCTGCCGTGCTGGCAAGAAAGACATTGTTGCTGCCTTCGACCCAGCAAGGCTCCGGGCCATTTCCGCAGCACGCCGCGGAATGGATCGATGCCGGCGACATCACCCGTGGCCAGCGCTTTGCCGCCATCTCGTTCTATCTCGCGCTGATGACCACGACATGCCTGAAGCTGATCGGCGGCGATGGCCCTACAATTGTCGAGGGCCCCTTCGCCCGCAACCGGCTTTTCACACGCATGCTGGCGGCAGCCACCAAGCGAGCCGTCATCGCCTCGGAAGCCGCGACTGGGACCAGCATCGGCGCCGCGCTGCTGGCAACCGACCGCAAGGCGGCTCATGGCAAGGGCGAGACAACAGAGCCGCCAACCGATCCGATCTGGGCCGATTACATCGACGCATGGCGCGCAGCGGTCGGCAAAAATAGCTGACTAGAGGATACGCTTGCCGAAGGCCGACATGACGAAATTGATCACGTCGCCGCCGATGCGGGATTCGAGATCGGTGGTCAGGCCCGAAATATCCATCGACAACAGTCCACCGGAAAGCGCGATCGCCTCCATCGCCTGATGCGTCTCGCGCACCGTGAGGCCGCCGGACCCTTCCGGCCAGCCAGCGAATTCGGTGACCGCGGGCGAATAGCTGACATGGAAGCCGCGCGTGCCCGATGAGGCAATGCGGATCGCCTCATGCATCAGGTCGCGCATGCCCATGGCGTCGA
>JBDSLV010000190.1:0-14875 GCA_039916205.1 Mesorhizobium sp.
CTGACCGAGGCCGGCGCGGTTTTGTTCGAAGCCTCGACCGACGCGCTCGACCTGCTTGGCCGCGCCGTTTCGCGCGCCCGCAAGATGACGCGCGGCACGGAATTGCTGAAGGTGACGCTGGATGCGCAGTTCGCGACAAAATGGCTGATGCGGCGTGTCGACGATTTCCGCAAGCAGCGGCCAGGCATCGATCTGCGCTTCGACATCACCTACGACGTGCGGGATTTCGACCTTGATGACGTCGATGTCGGCATCCGCTTCGGCGCCGGCAAATATCCAGGCCTTTGCACGCACCGCCTGTTCGACAACATCATTATTCCCGTGTGCAGCCCGGCTCTTCTGGCGTCCGGCCCGCCGCTGCGCGAGCCGCGCGATCTGTTCCAGCATACGCTCGCCCATATCGAATGGGTGCGGCAAGGCGTGACATGGCCGAACTGGCGCATGTGGATGGCCGCCGCCGGTGTTGATGATTTCGACGACAGCCGCACCCTGGTGTTCGTGTCGTCCACCGATGCCACGCAGGCGGCGCTCGACGGCAATGCCGTGGCGCTCGCCGACTTCGCCATGGTGGCGAACGACCTTTCCGAAGGCCGGCTGGTCCGGCCCTTCGCGCTCGGCATCAAGGTTGCGCCGGAATTCGCCTATTTCCTGGTCTACCCCCAGGCGTCAGTCAACGATCCGCGCATCGTCGCCTTTCGCGAATGGCTGCTCGAAGAGGTCGCAAAGACGCCCACGGTGGACAACAATCCAGGCGGCGCGGCATAGACTGAACCCTCAAGACCGGGCGCTATGGCCGAAGATCATCCGGTTGTATTTCTTCCAGTTCCACTGCAGCTTTTTGTACAGGCGCGAATGCGGCTTGCCGGCAACGGAGGTCTGGAAGGCGCCGTTTTCACTGCCTTGCTCGACAACCGGCCGTTCGAACCAGAGCATCTCGATGCCGAGCCGCTCGTCGATCTGTTCGATCTGGTGGTCGATCGGCTGCGATATCTTGTTTTCAGCGATCCAGGCGCAGCGGGCTTCGGCAACCGGCCGCGTGATCAGGTAGGAATCGGCGCACCTGGCGTGCAGCGCCGGATACAGCTTCTGCCCCTTCCGCAACTTCCAGCTCGGCGTGTAGTAGTTGCTGCCATTGCCGAGATAGATGACGGCGTTGCGTGAAGGGTCGCCGAACTCGGCCAGTCCTTGCCGGAACTTGGCGACGAAATCGCGCGCCAGAAACACGTCATCCTCGAAAACCAGGCAATAGGGCAGCCTGGTTTGGAGAAAGGCCTGCCAGATCCCGACATGTTTCAGGGCCAACGAAACGCGCGCCGGATGGACAAAATCGGGCGCGATCAGCCGGTCGCGAATTTCCGGCGTGATGTCTTGCAGATCCCAATCCGTATAGAACTCGAAAGGGACACCGCGCCTGTCGAATTCCTTGACGATGTGCTGGCGGCGATCCTCGTAGCCCTGCTTGACGTGGCAGACCCGGGTGAACACCAGTTCGTCGGGAAATCGGGAATTCTCTCCTGGCATCAAGACCTCGTCAGCATCAGACGGCGGCGGCGCCGAACCAGCCGATCACCGCGCCGATGATGAGCAGGACGCCAAGCCAGTGGCCGCCATCGATGATGGTCAGGTCCCAGCCAAACCCTTCATAGCGATGGTTGACCGAAAGTGTGGTCGCGACAAAACCCAGCCAGAGAACAAAGCCGAAGATGAGCCCTGCAAGCCATGTCGGTTCGCCGCCTGTCATGGCGCCAACGACAAGGGCCACGACCAGCGCCATGATGAGCTCGGCGATAAAGCTGACGACATATGGCAGCGGCGACTTCTTCATGGTCGTGGGGTCAATCCTGGCGGCTTTCAGCCAAGGCTTGCTCAGGCCCATATACCAGGCCGCGCCGAACAGCCACGCCACCACGGCCGCGACGACCACCGCCAGCCAGTTCACTGCTGAAAAATCCATGACTTCCCCCTCGATATGATGACTTTTGCCGAGCTTCGATGGAACGCCTGTTCGGTGATGGCGTCAAGCAAACCGCCAGACCGTGGTGCGCTTGACCAGTGAATCTTCCAGGGCGCGCGTCACCTCTACTTCGTAAGCGGCAAGCGGCTGCAATCCTGCCTGCGGCAGGTACGAACGGCCGGGGTCACCGACAAAAATCCCGGCGCCGCGTGCCTTGAGTGTTGCGAACCATGGCATCAGGCGGTCCGCGAAGGACTTGTCATAGAAGACGTCGCCAGCCAGGATCACGTCCCAGCCATCATCCGTGCCGATCAGGTCCGTGCCGAGAAATTCGATCCCGACTGCATTGGCCTCGGCGTTGAGGCGGATCGCGGTGGCGCAGAACGGGTCGATGTCGGCGGCGATCACCTCGGCGGCGCCTGCCTTGACGGCGGCGATAGCGACGAGGCCGGAACCGGACGCGAAGTCGAGCACGCGCTTCCCACGCACCATCTCTGGATTGTCGATGACATAGCGGGCAAGGCCCTGGCCGCCGGCCCAGGCAAAGGCCCAGAAAGGCGGCGGCAGGCCGATTTCGACCAGCTCATCCTCTGTCCGCTGCCAAAGGTCATGCGCCTCGTCGGCGAGGCGCAGCAGAATTTCCGGCACATGCGGGGGCGCCATCAGCGCCGTGTTGTCGAGAATGAATTGCCTGGCGCTGTTTGGCGTCAGTGCCGTCACGGAGCCGGCGTCAAGCCGCCCATGCGGCAAACTTCCTTCCACTCGGCCGGAGTGACCGGCTGCACGGAAAGTCGACCAAGCCGCACCAAGGCCATCTCGGCAAGCTTGGGGTTGGCCTTGACCTGTTCCAGCGTCGGCGGGTTCGGCACATCCTTGAAGGCGCGGATGTCGACGCATTCCCAGCGTGGATCGTCCGACGTGGTATCAGGGTGGGCCAGCGCGCAGACCTCTGCGATGCCGACCACGTTCAGCCCTTCATTGGAATGGTAGAAGAAACCGAGATCGCCAACCTGCATCGCCTTCATGTTGTTGCGTGCCGCATAGTTGCGCACACCATCCCATTGCGTGCCGGCCTTGCCCTTCTCCTTCAGCATGTCGAAGGAGAACTTGAAAGGCTCCGATTTGAACAGCCAGTAATTCATCTGTGCGATCGCCTCTGCTTCGATCCGTTGTCTATCACGCGGTGGCGGGTTTGTTGAAGGTCCAGTTCCAGTGCCGGATCTCGACGCTCTCGAACAGGCCGGCCTTGGCATAGGGGTCGGCGGCGGACAGGGCCTGTGCGCCTGCCATATCAGGGGCCTCCACCACAACGAGGCTGCCGTTCGGCTTGCCGTCGGCGTCGAGGAACGGGCCGGCAAAGGCCAGCGTCTTGTCGGCATTCAGCCCTTCAAGAAAGGCAACATGTTCGGGACGCGTGTCGAGACGCACCTGCAGGCTTCCGGGCTTGTCCTTGCAAATCAACGCAAACAGCATCTTTCACTCCTTGTCTGAATTCTTCAGGCGTCGGTTTCGGTCTTCAAGGGCCGGGTCATCAACGCTGTCACAGCCTGACGGATGCTGATGGTGCCGTCCAGTATGGCGGCCACCGCCGCGATGATCGGCGCGTCGATCTGGCGCTCGGTGGCGATGCGGGCAGCGATCGCCGCCGTCGGCACGCCTTCGGCCAGCGGCAGGCCGGCAAGCGGCTTGCCTTGCCCGAGCGCCAGCCCATAGGCAAAATTGCGCGACTGGGCGGATGAGCAGGTCAGCAGGAGGTCGCCGAGGCCGGAAAGCCCCATCAGCGTCTCCGGCTTTGCGCCGAAGGCAGCGCCGATACGGCGCAGTTCGACGAAGCCGCGCGTCACCATTGCCGCCTGGGCGCTGGCGCCAAGCCCGGCGCCGGTGACCGCGCCGGCTGCGATGGCGAAGACGTTCTTCAACGCACCACCGATTTCGACGCCGGTGAGGTCGTCGCTTGAATAGCAGCGCAGGTTCTGCGCCGAGAAACGGGCCGCGAGATCAGCGGCCAATGCCTCGTCGCGGGCGGCGACCACCACCGCTGTCGGCAGGCCCCTGGCGACATCGGTGGCGAAACTTGGACCGGACAGCGCGGCGACCGGATTTTCAGGCAAGATGTCCTCGACAATGGCCGACAACAGCGCGCCGGTCTCGCGCTCGATGCCCTTAGCGCAGAGAACAAGCGGGACGCCCTTCGGCATATGGGTTTTCGCGCCAGCCAGCATCGCGCGCAGCGCCTGCGCCGGCGTCACCGCCAGCACGCAATCCGCACCCTTGAGCGCGACGCCGATGTCCGACGTCGCCGCGATCCCCGGCTCGATGGCGATGCCTGGGAGATAGCGTGGGTTCTCGCCGCGCAGGACCGATGCGACGGTTTCCGCGTCGCGCGCCCACAGCGTCACAGTGTGGCCGGCGCGCAGCATGGCCAGCGCCAGCGCCGTGCCCCAAGCACCGCCGCCGAGCACGGTGACGCGCCAGTTTCCCTCGCCGCTCATGCCTTGGCCCCGCGCCGGCCGGAGCCAACCATAGGCGCTGAGATGCTGTCCAGCGGCCAGCGCGAACGCGGCACGAAATCGAAGCCGTTTTCGTCCGCCATGCCGGCGCGCAGCCGCTCGATGCCGGCCCAGGCGATCATCGCCGCATTGTCGGTGCAAAGCTTCAGTGGCGGCGCGACGAAGGTGAACCCCGCCTCGTCGCACAGCGCCTGCAACGTTGCCTTGATCGTGTGGTTGGCGGCGACGCCGCCGGCAACCACCAGCGCCGGATTCTTGGTATCCGGAAAGGTCTGGCGAAAACGGCTCAGTGCGCGTGCCACGCGGTCGCCCAGCGCATCGGCCACCGCCACCTGAAAGGAGGCGCAGATGTCGGCGACATCCTGGTCGCTCAGCGGGGCGATGGCTGTCGCTGCCTGCCGGACAGCTGTCTTGAGGCCGGAGAAGGAAAAGTCGGGCTGCGCCGAGCCCTTCATCGGCCGCGGGAAGGCAAAGCGGGAGGCATTGCCTGATACCGCCGCCTTCTCGACATTGGGGCCGCCGGGGTAGGGCAGGCTGAGCATCTTGGCGGTCTTGTCGAAGGCCTCGCCGAGCGCGTCATCGATCGTCGTTGCCCAGCGTTGATAATCACCGACACCGCGCACGGCGACGATCTGCGTGTGGCCGCCGGAGACCAGCAGCAGCAGATAGGGAAAATCGAGCCCGTCGGTCAGCCGCGCGGTCAAGGCATGGCCTTCGAGGTGGTTGATGGCGATCAATGGCTTGCCGGCGGCGGCGGCGATCGCCTTGGCCGTCATCAGCCCGACGATCAGGCCGCCGACAAGGCCGGGGCCGGCGGTGGCGGCGATGGCGTCGATATCGGCCAGATCGAAACCCGCATCGGCAAGGGCCGCCTCGACAATGCCGTCCAGCGCCTCGACATGGGCGCGCGCGGCGATCTCCGGCACGACGCCGCCGAAAGCGGCATGTTCCTCGATCTGGCTGAGCACGATGTTGGAGAGGATTTTTGGCGCGGCGTCTCCGTCCAGCGTCACCACAGAGGCGGCGGTCTCGTCGCAACTGGTCTCAATGCCCAAAACCCGGATCAATTCGTCGCTATCCCTAGAGATTGTATGTCAGGGCGTTCCTCGTTAGGAGAGTGCCCGGAAACGCAAAGCCAGCCGGGGGTTATCACGGACCGCGCGCCATGCAAACAATCTTGAGAATCGGAACACGCGGCAGCCCGCTGGCGCTGGCACAGGCCCATGAGACGCAGGCACGGCTGATGGCCGCGCATGGCATGCCGGAACAGGCGTTCGAGGTCGTCGTCATCTCGACCAGCGGCGACCGCATCCAGGACCGGCCGCTGTCGGAGGCCGGCGGCAAGGGCCTGTTCACCAAGGAGATCGAGGAAGCGCTGCTTGAGCGCCGCATCGACATTGCCGTGCATTCGTCCAAGGACATGCCGACAGTGCTGCCCGATGGGCTGGAACTATCCGCCTTCCTGCCGCGCGAGGATGCGCGCGATGCTTTCATCGGCAAGGCGGCGAAAGCCATAGCCGACCTGCCGCGGGGCGCGAAGGTCGGCTCGTCGTCGTTGCGACGGCAGGCGCTGATCCGCCGGATGCGGCCCGATCTGGATGTCGTGATGTTCCGCGGCAATGTACAGACGCGCCTGCGCAAGCTGGACGAAGGCGTCGCTGCCGGCACGATCCTGGCTTATGCCGGGCTGAAGCGGCTTGGACTCGAACATGTCGTCACCGACCTGATGCCGCTCGACGGCTTTCCGCCAGCGCCCGGGCAAGGCGCGATTGGTATCGAAAGCCGCATCGGCGACCGCGATGTCGAGAAGATGCTGGCGGCGATCCACGATGTGCCGACCGGGCAGGCGCTGGCCTGCGAGCGCGCCTTCCTGGCCGCGCTCGACGGCTCCTGCCGCACACCGATCGCCGGCCACGCGGTGATTGCCAACGGGATCGTGTCTTTCGACGGCCTGATCATCTCGCCGGACGGCACGCAGTCGCATACGGTCAAGATGCAAGGCCCGGCGCAAGAGGCGGCCCGCATTGGCGACGAAGCCGCCCGGACCGTTCGGGCTGAAGCGGGCGAAACCTTCTTCGAAGGCTGGCTCTGAGATGCGCCGCGTTTTGGTGACGAGACCGGAACCCGGCGCCTCCCGCACCGCGCGACTGCTGCAGGAACAAGGCTTTCAGCCGGTTCTGCTGCCGCTGACCGAGACGGTTGCGCTGCCAGTCGACCCACCCGCTAAAAACGCCGTCGCGGTCGCCATCACCAGCGCCAATGCCGTACGCCATGCCCCGAGAGAAATCGTCGCGGCACTTGCCGGACTGCCCTGCCACGCGGTTGGCAAAAGGACGGCGGAAGCCGCTCGCAAAACGGGTTTCCTGTCGGTCAGCGAAGGTCCGGGGAATGCCGAAGCCCTTGCTTATAGTCTTGCTCGGGAATTCTCGGGCAAGGCGATCGCTTATCTGTGCGGGCGTGTGCGGTTTCCGGCGTTCGAGCAAGGGTTGAGAGTGGCAGGCGTCGGGGTCGATGCCATCGAGACATATGACACGCTTGCCGTGAGCTATTCGGACGAGGCGATCCTTGCCCATCTGTCCGGCCAGCCCACCGATGCGGTGCTGCTTTATTCGGCCAAGGCCGCCGCCGCATTGCAGGCCCTCGCCAAGCGGCCTCGCTTGGCGATTCTCTTTGAAAAAACACGATTTTTCGCGCTTTCCGAGCGTATCGCCGGCGCTCTTGATCAGGCCACCGGCAAGGAAATCCGCATCGCGGCGGAGCCTGATGAAGAGGCTTTGCTGGCGCTTTTGCGTGACTGGCGCTGAGCCGCGTCATCACACCGCCCCTTTTCACCGCTTGGTGATGTGCTAGACCCTTTCTGAACCATCATGCGCCTCAAGGCGTTGAGACGAAGCGAATTTGCGGAGCCCAGGCATGGTCAAGACGCCGAAGATGCGACATTCGAAAAACCGCCGCGAACCGGTGACCATCGATCTCGAGCCCGGCGCTGTCTCGCGCATTGTCGACGACGAGGCGGTCAAGGCACAGGCCGAAGACAGCAAGGTGGAAGACGCCGCAACCGTGCCGCAGCCCGAGACGCCCGACGAGCCTGTGCATGCCGACCAGACCGACCTCGAGCCGTGGGAGCACAGCGATGCCCCACAGGGCGAATCGGAACGGCCGGCCGAGGCTTCGAAGAGTGCCAGCGAACCGGAAGCCGCCTACCCCGGATCTTCAGACGCCCCCGCAAGCAAGGCAAAAGCCTTCGACTACAGTTTCGAGGATGCGTCGGCAAAGCCCGCGCAGGCTGATGACAGCAAAGCAAAAACCGAGACACGGGCTGAAAGAATGGCACCGACACCTCCTGCAGCGAAGCGCGGCGGCATCAATGGCATCGCCGCCGGCATCATCGGTGGCGTCATCGCCCTGGTGGGCGCCGGTGGGCTGCAATTCGCCGGCCTGCTCGGTGCGCCGGGTTCCGGCGCTTCGCTTGATGGGGTCAACGGCCAGATCGCCGCGCTGAAGGGCGAAATCGCATCGCTTAGGGAACCCGGTGGCAATTCGGATACGGCGGGCCAGGTGGCTGGACTGTCCTCGGCGCTGGATCAGGTCAAGGCCGATGTGGCGGCGTTGAAATCGGCGGTTGGGCAAGGCGGCGCCGGCGACAGTGCCGGCCTTGCCGCTCTCGGCGACAAGGTCAAACAGATCGAGAGCGCGGTCGCGGCCCTTGGCCAGGCAAGCAACACGGCACCGGTCGATCTCGGTCCGCTTAACGAGAAGCTGGCCGGTCTTGATGCGCTGGTGAAATCGGCCGGCGAAGCCGCAACAAAACAGGACGGCCGGCTGGCAACGCTTGAGCAATCGGTGTCGCAGCTGTCTGGCAAGGTCGAGGCGCAGGCGTCGCAGCCCAAGATCGCGCTTGCCATCGCTGCCTCGGCACTGAAAGCCGCACTGGACCGTGGCGCCCCGTTCGCGGCCGAGCTCGAAACCTTCGCCGCGATTTCACCTGACGCGCCGCAGCTGGCGTCGCTGCGCGCCTATGCCGAAAAGGGCGTTGAGACCCGGGTCGAGATCGCGACCCAGGTCGACGCCGCCGCCAGCGCCATGATCGCGGCTGCGACGCCTGTCGATGCGAATGCCGGCTTCCTGCAAAATCTCCTGTCGAGCGCCGAATCGCTGGTCAAGGTCCGGCCGATCGGCGCCGTCCAGGGACCGGGTGCGCCGGAAACGGTGGCGCGGATGGAAGTGGCGGTCAATCAGGGCGACTACGCCAAGGCGCTCGGCGAATATGACACGCTGCCCGAAGCGGCCAAGGCGGCGGGCGCTGACTTTGCCGGCAAACTGAAGGCCCGCTCGGAGGTCGAAACGCTGATCGACGCGTTGATTGCCGGCGCGATGAAGGCATGAGGACAAGACAATGATCCGCATCCTTGCCTTCCTCATCGTCGTCTTCGCGCTCGGGCTGGGCTTTGCCTGGCTGGCCGATCGGCCAGGCGACATGGTCGTCACCTTCAGCGGCTATCAGTATCAGGTCAGCCTGATGGTGGCGGCGGTGGCTGTCGTCGCCGTTGTCGCGGCTGTGATGATCCTCTGGTGGCTGCTCAAGTCGCTCTGGAACAGCC
This sequence comes from Mesorhizobium sp., assembly GCA_039916205.1. Classification (GTDB taxonomy): domain Bacteria; phylum Pseudomonadota; class Alphaproteobacteria; order Rhizobiales; family Rhizobiaceae; genus Mesorhizobium. The sequence continues at coordinate 9,066 of JBDSLV010000190.1, forward strand.
CCTACACGATCTCGCGCTATTTCCGCGTGCGCCGCCGCGACCGTGGCTACCAGGCGCTGTCAACGGGTATGATCGCGGCCGGTGCCGGCGATGGCGCGCTGGCGCGCAAGAAGACCAAGGAAGCGGCAAAGCTTATCCGTTCCGACCAGGAGCCCTTGATCCATCTGCTCGAGGCGCAGGCTTCGCTGCTCGAGGGCGATCACGAGGGCGCGCGGCAGAAATTCGAGGCCATGCTCGACGATCCCGAAATGCGGCTGCTCGGCCTGCGCGGGCTCTATCTCGAAGCTGAGCGGCTCGGTGACCGCAACGCCGCCAGGCACTATGCCGGCCGCGCCGCGGCCGTGGCGCCGCAACTGGCCTGGGCGGCCGAATCGACGCTGGAGGAGCTCACCGCGCGCGGTGACTGGGATGGTGCGCTGAAACTAGTCGATGCGCAGAAATCGACACGCCAGATCGAGCGTGATGCCGCCAACCGCCGCCGCGCCGTGCTGCTCACCGCCAAGGCGCAGGCGCTGCTCGACAGCGATCCCAACGGAGCGAAGACTGCCGCCGTCGAAGCCAACAGGCTGTGTCCTGATTTTGCCCCGGCCGCTGTCGCCGCCGCGACGACGCTGTTCCGGCAGAACGATGTGCGCAAGGGATCAAAGATCCTTGAGGCGGCCTGGAAGGCCGAACCGCATCCCGAGATCGCCGATCTCTATACGCATGCCCGGCCGGGCGATGCGGTGCTTGACCGGTTGAACCGGGCCAAGAAGCTGCAGGAGATGAAGAAGAACCACGCCGAGTCGTCGATGACGGTGGCGCGCGCGGCTCTCGATGCGCAGGACTACAAGACGGCCCGTAGCGAAGCGGAAGCCGCGATCCGGATGGACCGCCGCGAAGGCGCCTATCTGTTGCTCGCTGATATCGAGGAGGCCGAGACCGGCGACCAGGGCAAGGTGCGGCAGCTGCTGTCCAAGGCGGTGCGGGCGCCGCGCGATCCGGCCTGGGTCGCCGACGGCGTCATTTCCGAGCGCTGGGCGCCGATATCGCCGATCACCGGCAAGCTCGATGCCTTCGAATGGCGCGCACCGATGGAGCGCCTTGGCCATCTGATCGACAGCCATGACGATGCGACCGATGCCCCGGTGCCGGCCATCGAGGCTCCGGCGAAGCCTGTCAGGGAAAAGCCGATCGAGATAATCGACCACGCCGCTGCTTCGACGGACAAGGTTACAACCGCCGGAAAGCATCCGGCAGCGGATCAACCCGAGGATCACGTCACGCCGGTCACCGCGGCTGCCTTTGCCGCTGTGCCGACCGACGCCGAAGCCGTCGACCCGGCGGAAGAGCTGGCGCGGCTGCCCGATGATCCGGGTGTTGATCCGGAGGACGAGGCGGAGAAGTCGCCGCGTCGGTTCCGCTTGTTTTGATTTGACCGGATCGGCCGGCTCAGTGGGAATGAATTGATGTTCGAACGCGTTCTATCATTTCTGAAGGACTTGCCGAATGGCGCCGGTGCCCGCCCCAGTGCGGATGATCCGCGCGTCGCCGCGTCGGCCCTTCTCTACCATGTGATGAACGCCGATGGCGTGCGTCAGGACGTCGAATGGGAGCGGTTCAAGGCAGTGCTGGCGCAAAGCTATTCGATCAGCGGTGAGGAACTCGAAGCGCTGGCCGCCGCCGGCGAGCGGGCTGACAACGAGGCGATCGACCTCTACGCCTTCACCAGTGTTCTGAAGCGCCATCTCGACGCCGACGCGCGCAAGGCCTTCATCGGCCTGATGTGGGAGATCGTCTATGCCGATGGCGAGCTGCATGAGCTGGAGGACAACACTGTGTGGCGCGTCGCCGAACTGATCGGCGTCGAGCGTCAGGATCGCGTCGATGCACGCCGCAAGGCCGCGGCGCAGGCGCCTGGCGCGACCGGAACGTCAAGCGACGAATAGGATCCCATCTCTCCATGCCGCCCAGAACGCGTTCGAAGCCAAAGATCCTGATCGTGCTGCATCAGGAGAATTCGAGCCCCGGGCGCGTCGGCCATATGCTTCTGGAAGAAGGCTTCGATCTCGACATCCGCCGGCCGCCGCTTGGCGACACACTGCCGGAAACCCTCGAAGGCCATGCCGGCACCGTGGTGTTCGGCGGACCGATGAGCGCCAATGACGAAGACGAGTTCGTCCGCCGTGAGACCGACTGGCTGAAGATTCCGCTGAAGGAGAACTGTCCGTTCCTTGGCATTTGTCTCGGCGCGCAGATGCTGGTCAATCATCTCGGCGGCAAGGTCGAGGGTCACGGCGAAGGGCTGGTCGAGATCGGCTGGTATCCGCTGAAGGCGACCGAAGCCGGCAGGAAGCTGATGCACTGGCCCGACATGGTCTACCAGTTCCACCGCGAGGGCTTTTCACTGCCGAAGGATGCAACGCTGCTGGCGACCGCCGAAGCCTATCCCAACCAGGCGTTCCGCTATGGCGACAATGCCTGGGGCATCCAGTTCCATGGCGAGCTGACCAGGGTGATGATGCAGCGCTGGGTGGTGCGCGGCGCGCATCGCTTCGAATTGCCGGGTGCCCAGCCCGGCCGCGACCATCTCGGCGGCCGGCTGATCTGGGACATGCATCTCAAGCGCTGGCTGGACGAATTCCTGCGGACGATTTTTGGCAAGCCGGCGGTGCGCTAGCTCGATTTCCTGGAATTGCTCGTTAGGGCTCGAGCACCGGCCGCATGAAGCTGCGCTCATAGCTGAGAATGCTGCGATCGCGCTTTTCCGTTTCAAATACCGCCTGGCATTCCGGGTCGGCGGCCATGCGCTTGCGATAGTCCTCGTAGTCGGCAAGGCTCGGGAAACTGAACATGGCATAGGCGATGTTGTTGGCTCCCTCGCTCGGAAGGAAATAGCCATGATGGTTTCCGCCGAGGCGATTGACGAGACCTATCCAGCGGCGGCCGTATTCCTCGAACTCGGCAAGCTTATAGGGGTCGATGACATATTTCAGGTGACAGGTGATCATGACAGTTCCCGTGATTTGAGTGCGGCATGCCGGCGGTCAGCCAGAGAAACTTCAGTTTCGCCCGTTGAGGTGGCGTACTTTGCGCAGTTGCGGGAACAGCACCATCCACAGGCCGGCGACCGCGATCGCGCCGACGCCGCCGATCACAACAGCTGGGACCGTGCCGATCAGCGCCGCCATTGTGCCGGCGCGGAATTCGCCAACCTCGTTGGACGCCCCGACAAAGACCTGGTTGACGGCGTTGACGCGGCCACGCACATGGTCGGGCGTCCACAGCTGGATCAACGTTTCCCTGATGTAGACACTGAACATGTCGGTTGCGCCAAGCAAGGCGAGCGCGACGATAGACAGCCAGGTGATGGTCGACAGGCCGAACAGCACGGTGAAAGCGCCGAACAGCCCGACAAAGCAGAGCATGATCATGCCAGCATGGTTGCGAATCGGATGGCCGGCCAGCCAGATGGCGACGCAGATGGCACCGACACCGGGAGCCGAGCGCAGCAGGCCGAGGCCCCAGGGGCCAAGCTGCAGGATGTCGCGCGCATAGATAGGCAGCAGCGCCGAGGCGCCCGACAACAGCACGGCGAAGAGATCGAGCGAGATGGCGCCAAGCACGATCTTCTCGCTCCAGATGTAGCGGAAACCGGCGAACAGGTTCTCCAGTGTCGGCTTTTCCGTCTCGGTGCGCTGTGCGGGCTTCGGGATGGTGAAGATCAGCGCCGCTGCCGCCAGCATCAGCACGGCGGCGGTGCCATAGGCCGCTTCCGCCGACACGCCATAGAGAAGGCCGCCGGCGACCGGCCCAACGATGGTTGCGGTCTGCCAGGCCGATGAGTTCCAGGCGATGGCGTTGGCGAAATCTTCTGATGGCACCAGGTTGGCGAACAGCGAGGCCGAGGCCGGGCCAAAGAAGGCACGGGCGGTGCCGAACATGGCAAGCACGATGAAGATCGGCAGCGGCCCGCTGATGCCGCGCACGGTCAAGATCAGCAAGGTGAGAGCGGATATCGCCTCCACGACCACCGCAATCGCCATGATCAGGCGGCGGCCGAAGCGGTCGGAGACGGCGCCGGTGACCAGAACCAGCAGCAGCGACGGCAGGAACTGGACGATGCCGACGAGGCCGAGATCGAGCGGATCGCGGGTCAGGTCATACATCTGCCAGCCGACCGCGACGGAAACGATCATGGTGGCGAATGTGGTGAGGAACCGCGCCGCCCAGTAGCTCAGGAACGAGCGGTGGCGAAACGCGGCATAGCGCTGATCAGGTGATATCTGTTGGGAATTCATGCAGTGAGGCCCCGTTGCGAAAGCATTGGAGCGTACTTTGTGCGTCCAATTGGACGCACAAAGTACGCTCCAACACTGTTGTGTTTTCGCATCGTGCTTTCCGAAAATCGAACCGATTTTGGGCCGATGCGATGGCCGGCGGGGCACTTCCCGGATGGGCGCTGTTCCGGCCAATGAAACTTGTCAGAGTTCGTTGCGCATATGCGGCAAAATCAGCGCTGTATCAAGAAATTTTCAGGCTGTTCGACCGGCTGCGCGAGGATGTTACTCCCTCAGTGCCGCCGAAATGGCGTCGAGGCCACCCCTCAGCTCGGCTTCGGTCGGCCAGCCAAAGCCGACACGGAAGAAGCGCTTCGGCATTTCGAACCAGTGGCCGGGCCCGACATAGGTGCCATGGTTTTCCAGCAGGTTCACATAGAACCGGTCGAGGTCGAAATCGGGATCGACATTCAACCGGGGGAAGCCGACAACGCCGCCCTCGGGCCGCACCCAGTCGACCATTGGCTCGCCGTCGATCCAGGCCTGGACGATGTCGCGGCGTTTGGTCATCTCGGGCAGCAGGGTCGCCAGGAAGGCGTCGCGGCGCTGCAGCATGCCGCGCGCAATGCCTTCGTCGATGACGCTGCCGCAGATGCCGATCTGTTCCTTGGCGGCGAGGAATTTTTCCTGGAGGTCAGGATCCCGCGTGATCAGCCAGCCGATGCGGATGCCCGGAATGCCGAAGGCCTTGGAAAGCGATGAAACGCTGATCGCGCGCGGGCTCAGCGAGGCGGCAGATGGCAGGCGCCGGCCATAGGAGAGGTCGCGATAGGTCTCGTCGACCAGCAGATGGCAGTTCCGGCTTTCCGCGAGCGCCACCAGCGCATCGAGCGCTGCCTGGCTCATCATCGTGCCGGTCGGGTTGTGCGGGCAAGTGACGCTGATCAGCCGGGTGTTCGACTGCATCGCCGCTTCGATGCGGGCGACGTCAATGGCGAAGCCGTCCTCGAAGGCCAGATCGACAAAGCTGATGGCGCAACCGATCGCCCTCGGCGTCTCGATGTTGGTGGCATAGTTCGGCCTGATGACGACGAGATGATCGTTGGCCGACAGCAGCGAGGTCGAGATGATGAACAGGGCGCCGGCGGCACCGGCGGTGACCAGCACGTCGTCGGGCGAGATGCCCTTGTCTTGTGCTGCTATCAGCGCCCGCAACTCCTTGTCGCCGCGATGCTCGCCATAGAAAAGCGTCAGATCGGGCAGGGACAGGCCAAGGTCGGAGAGCTTCTGGTCGGCGATCGAGCTTTCCGAGAGGTTGTAACGGATACGGTCGTAGCCGTATTCCTCGGGCGCCTCTTTCTCGATCACCATTCTGGTGTAATTCATCTCTGCCCCTCCCCGAGCCTGGTTCCGTCCAAGCCGTAAAAACATCAAGCCTGCCATGGCGCAATTGCCGGCAGGCTTACAAAATCGATCCTGTATTGTCGTGGAGTATGCGCCCATCCGAGAGCCACGCTCCAGCACCTCGACTATACGCATCGGCCCGGGAAT
>JBDSLV010000191.1:0-15309 GCA_039916205.1 Mesorhizobium sp.
GCAGGCGCTGGTGTTCCTTCCATGGGCGGTGCCGTCCTTCCTGTCCGGCCTGACCTGGGCATGGCTGTTCAATCCGATCATCGGGCCGCTGCCGCACTGGCTGTTCGCGCTTGGGTTGAAGGCGGAGCCGACCAATGTGCTGTCTGACCCTTCCACCGCGATGTGGGGGCCGATCGTCGCCAATGTCTGGTTCGGCATTCCGTTCTTCGCCATCACGCTTCTGGCGGCACTGAAATCGATCCCGTCGGAACTGCATGAAGCAGCGGCGATCGACGGCGCATCGCCTTGGCAGCGCTTCACCAAGGTGACGCTGCCGTTCCTGGCGCCGACCATCGCCATCACGGTGATGCTGCGGACCATCTGGGTCGCTACCTTCGCCGACCTGATCTTCGTCATGACCGAGGGTGGGCCGGCTGGGTCGACCAACACGATGCCGGTGTACATCTATGTCAGCGCCTTCAAGTCCCTGGATAAGGGCTATGCCTCGGCGGTGGCCGTGCTGCTTCTGGTCCTGCTCATTGCCTACGCGATTGCGCTGATCGGCATTCGCCGCACGCTGGTGAGGCACGTCTGATGATCGCGGGACGCTCAACCTCATCGCGCTTCGTCAGCGGTATCGGCCTCTACGCCGCAATCGCTGCCTATGTGATCTTCGCCCTGTTCCCGATCTACTGGACGCTGAAGATCTCGGTCACGCCGGAGCGGCTGCTCTACTCCGAAGGCATCACCTTCTGGCCGTCGCAAACAACGTTCCAGAATTTCGTCACCGTGCTCGAGGCAACCGATTTCCCACGCTATTTCCTCAACAGCGTGATCGTGTCGGTGTCGACCGCGGCACTGGTGACAGTCATCGCCACGCTGGCCGGCTACGCCATGTCGCGCTTCACCTTCCGTGGCAAGGCGGCGTTGGCACTGATGCTGCTTTTGACCCAGACCTTTCCGCTGGTGATGGTGATCCCGCCGATCTACCGCGTCATGGGGCAGGTCGGCCTGATCAACAGCCTGACCGGACTGATCATCATCTACACCGCCTTCAACACCGCCTTCGCTACCTTCCTGATGCAGTCCTTCTTCGATGGCATCCCGAAGGACCTGGAGGAAGCCGCGATGATCGACGGCTGCACGCGCGCACAGGCGATGCGCAAGGTGATCGTGCCGCTGACGCTGCCGGGCATGGGCGCAACGCTCGGCTTCGTCTTCACCGCCGCCTGGAGCGAGCTGTTGTTCGCGCTGATGCTGATCTCCAGCGACGACCAGAAGACCTTTGCAGTCGGCCTGCTCACCTTCATCGGCAAATTCGCCGTCGACTGGGGGCAGATGATGGCGGCGTCGATCCTGGCGCTGATCCCGGTCTGCGTCTTCTTCGGCTTCCTGCAACGCTATCTCGTCACCGGCCTGACCGCCGGCGCCGTCAAAGGGTAGATCGATGGCTTCTGTTACGCTCGAAAAAGTCCGCAAAGACTATGGCGCGGTGCGCGTGCTACACGCCGTCGATCTCGAAATCGCCGACGGCGAGTTCGTCGTCCTTGTCGGGCCGTCAGGTTGCGGGAAATCGACCCTGTTGCGCATGATCGCCGGACTGGAGGAAGCGTCGGGCGGCGAAATTCGCATCGGCGAGCGGCTGGTCAACGACGTCGCTCCCAAGGACCGCGACATCGCCATGGTGTTCCAGTCCTACGCGCTTTACCCGCATATGGACGTGTCGAAGAACATGGGCTTCAGCCTGATGCTGAAGAAGGCCGAGAAGCCAGCAATCGACGCCCGCGTCGACGGCGCTGCCAAACGGCTCGGGCTCGACACCTTGCTGCAACGCTTGCCGCGCCAGCTGTCCGGTGGACAGCGCCAGCGCGTCGCCATGGGACGCGCCATCGTGCGCGACCCAAAAGTGTTTCTCTTTGATGAGCCGCTTTCGAACCTCGATGCCAAGCTGCGGGTCCATATGCGCGCAGAGATCAAGGCGCTGCACCAGCAATTGAAGACCACATCGGTCTATGTCACGCACGACCAGATCGAGGCCATGACCATGGCCGATCGTATCGTGGTCATGCATGACGGGTTGATCCAGCAGGTCGGTGCGCCGCTCGATCTCTATGACCGGCCGGCCAATATCTTCGTTGCCGGTTTCATCGGTTCACCCGGCATGAATTTCCTGCCGGCGACGGTTCGCGATGCCGATAAGCTGGGCGCGGTCCTTGCCGACGGCCAGACGCTGCGGCTGCCGGAGGGCCTGCCAACCAGGGATAGCGATGCCATAACGGTCGGTTTGCGGCCCGAGCATATCAGGCTCGCCGATGACGGCGTGCTGCAGGGCGAAGTGGTGGTGGTGGAGCCGCTCGGCCTCTCGACCCAGTTTTACGTCAGGCTTGCCGGCCAGATGCTTTGCGTCTTTGCCATGGGCCGTGCCGGCGTGAAGCCTGGCGACACAGTGCGGCTGTCGGCCGATCCGGCATCGCTGCATCTGTTCGACGAGAAGAGCGGCGATCGCATCGGGTAGGGCATTTGGCTCTGGAAGCCACAAACAAAAACGCCGCCCGGTGGGCGGCGTTTCGGCATGCCTGGGGAAAACCAGATTACTTGATCTTGGTTTCCTTGAATTCGACGTGCTTCTTGGCAACCGGGTCGTACTTGCGGAAGGACAGCTTGTCCGTCTTGGTACGGCTGTTCTTGCTGGTCACGTAGAAGAAACCGGTGTCGGCGGTCGACAGAAGCTTGATCTTGATGTTTGCGGCTTTGGCCATGATCTCAGTCCGTTATGTTCGTGGGGTTTTGGCCGCTGGAGCACGGGAAAACACCCGGACGCGGGAAACTTGGCGCGACACATAAAGAACGTGCCTGGAAAGTCAAGCCCGGCGGGCCCGATGTGGCCCGCCAGAGTTGGTCGACGGCTGGAAATCATGCGTTCGCGGTCTCGGGGACAGCAATCTTCTTCCAGTCTCCGGTGGTGTTCCACCAGCGATTCGGATTGGCATTGTCGTCCAGCTCCTTGGAACGGCTGGCGAGAATCGGCTGAATGCGGATTACCGGCTCCTGATAGCTGTGCGCCTGGAAAATCGCCTCGACGACGCGTGCGGCCAATGGCTGATCGTCAGGCAGTTCAAACGAAATCTCTACTGTACCAGGGCGCCGGCGCAAGTCGGTCTCCGCACCGGCCGCAGCACCGTCCAGCGGTCTGTAGCGCTCTATGCCGTGGGCGGATTGATAGGCGTTGCGATCATATTTGCCCATGCGCAGCGGGGTGATCGCGACCACTGCCTCCATGATGCGATCGACATCGGCGGCTGGCGCCTGGAAAGTGACAAGCAGGAGCAGTGTCATTCGCAGTGACGTGGTTTCAAAGCCGCTGTCGATCATCGGAGTGTCCTCAACTTCTGGTGTTTTGAGGGCCCTTATAGCCGGAAGCTCCTGACACGGTTCTGTCAGCAGCCTGCCAGCGCGACACGAAGAATAGGGCGTCGTGCTAGATGATCTTGCGGATGAGCCTGACGCTGACCAACGCGATATAGGCGGCGAAGAACAGGCCGAGCGCCCAGCCGAAGCCGGAAGGCCCGAAAGCATCCATGCCGATGCCGATCGCCTGCGGACCCAGCACCATGCCGACACCATAGCAGAGCACGAAGGCGGCGTTGGCCGACGCCAGTTCGTGGCCGGAAAGCTGCGAGCCAAGATGGGCAAGTCCAATCGTGTACATGGCCGCGACCACGCCACCCCAGACAAACAGCAGTGCGGCCATCAGGTGCCAGTTCTGCGCGAAGAACGGCATGAAGATGGTGCCGGCCAACCCGACAGTGGCACAGGCCAGAAGCAGGTGGCGGCGATCGCTAATACGGTCGCTGATCATGCCGATGGGGATCTGCAACAGCACGTTGCCGAGGCCTATCATGGTCAGCAGCAAGGCAGCATCGGCCTCGGAGTAACCGATGCGGTTGCCATAAATCGGGAACAGCGCAAAACCGCCGGTTTCAACGGCGCCGAACACCAGAACGGCGGCGGTGGCCGTCGGCACCAGCCAGATGTAGCGCAGGAAATTGCTGGTTTCGCCGTCGGAGACGATCGTCGGGCTCTCGTTGCGTGCAGCCAGAACCGGTATCGCGGCGAGCGTCACCAGGACGATGATGACGCCGAATGGCCTGAAGCCGGAGCTGCCGAGATGGGCGAACAGCCACGGTCCGGCGGCAAAGCCGAGCGACAGAACGGTCGCGTAGATGCCAAGCACAAGGCCGCGCCGGTGCGGCGGCGCCGACGTGCTGATCCAGAACTCCGACAGGATGAACAGCACCGTCAGCGCAATGTGCAGCACGATGCGCAGCGGAAACCACATCCAGAAATCCGGCGCGAAATGGAAGCCGACAAAGGCCAGCGCGCCGGTGGCAATCATGGCGATCATGGTCCATGCGACGCCGAAACGCATGGCGAGCGGCGTCGCCAACGGCGCGCCGGCGATCGAGGCCAGGCCGGCGACCGCCGTGTTGAGGCCGATCATCGATGCCGAGTGGCCGCGCGTTTCCAGGATGACGCTGAGCAGGGGCATGCCGAGGCCGATGGCAATGCCAACGACGCTGATCGACGAGATCGCCGCCACCATCGGCAGCCAGTGTACGCGCTCGTCGCCCTGTGGTTGGGTATCGACCGTCATGGGATGCTGAATACTCTACAGAAGTTCGCGGGTGAAGCGGTTGCGCACAAGCCGGTAGAAGGGCACTGGGCCGCCCGGGCGCAGCAGCGGATCATGGGCGAGGCGTTTTTGCAGCTCGTCCAGGATCATCCGGGTGATGTCGGGAATGTCTGCTTCCTTGGCTTTGGCCAGCGGTAGCCACACCAGTTCTTCAAGCTCATTGGTCGGGCCGCCGCCGGGCAGCTCGACGGCAACATTTTCGCGCCAAGCGCTGAAGAAGCGAGTGTCGAAGCGGCGCACCCGGTTGGGTGGCGTGATGGCGCGCGCGATGAAGCGCAGCACATCGAGCGACGGCGAGACGCCATGTTCGACGAAACCCTGCCAATCCTGCCTTGGTGTGGCGAAGGCGCCTTTCTGACCGATCAGCAGGCCAGCTTCCTCGTAGGTCTCGCGGATCGCCGACAGGGCGATGGCGCGGGCGCGAGCCGAACTTATGCGACCAGGACCGGCAGCGAGCTTGACCTCTTCATGCGGATGTAGGGCGGAAACGGTGGGGATTCGGCTGTCGGCCGGATCGGTACGGCCGCCGGGAAAAACGAACTTGCCCGGCATGAAGGCGTGGCCGGCATGGCGGCGGCCCATCAGCACCAGGACATCATCGCCCTTGCGGTCGAGCAGGATCAGTGTCGCCGCGTCGCGCGGGCGAATCGGCGCGCCGCTTTGCATGGGCGCGCTCCGATCAAGCTTGTCGACGTCCGCCTTGGTCATACTGTCCATGTGCAGGACCTAGCGGAAACTTCTGGCAAGTGAAAGTGGCCTTTCGCGGTCGGTATGTTGCGCCAGCAGGTGCACTCGCCGCGAACTATGCCCCTGGATGAGGCTCGACCACGTCCTCTTCACCGCCGAACCCGTGCATATAGAAGGCCCATTGCAGTCCGATGACGGCGCCCTTGACCGGTTGCAGCAGTGCCAGTGTCAGCAGGATTGTCAGCGGCACCCAGATTGCTATGTGCTGCCAGGTAGAAAGCGTGGAAGTCGCCTCGACACCCATGAAGGCGCCAAGCACGATATGGCCAACAATGACGATCACGAGATAGGCGGGCAGGTCGTCGGCGCGGTGGTGATGGATCTCCTCGCCGCAGACCGCGCATTTGTCGACGGTCTTGACGAAGGCGCGAAACAGCTTGCCTTCGCCGCAATGCGGGCAACGGCCAAGCATGCCGCGCTTCATCGCCGTCCAGAGCGGGCGGGCCGGCCGGCCCGAGTGAAGTTCGCCGCCGAAAACTTGTTCTGGCGTAGACTTTGGCATCATCATCTCCTGCCGCGTGATCCCGGCCGCGTCTGCGACGCACGGGCGCGGCCCTTGGCCTTGTGAAACGACTGTTTGGAGCCTGGCAGGGGCTTCGGGTCGGTCAACATCTCAAAGCGCATCGAACCGGCCATAGGTGCCACTTCGACGAGGCGAACCTCAACGCGATCCGCCAACTGGTAACCCTTTCCGGATCGTTCTCCGAAAAGGGAACGAGCCGTCTCGTCGAATATATAGTAATCGCCGCCCAGAGTTGACACCGGGATGAAACCATCCGCGCCGAATTGCGGCAATTGGACAAATAGTCCTGACTTGGTGACGCCGGAGATGCGCGCGTCGAACCGGTCGTCGACCCGTTCGGCGAGATAGGCTGCGATCAGGCGGTCGACCGTATCGCGCTCAGCCGCCATGGCGCGGCGTTCCGTACCGGAGATCAGCACGGAAACATCTTCAAGCCGCGCTTCTTCATCCTGCGTCAGGCCACCTGGACCGAGACCAAGTGCGGCAATAAGCCCACGATGCACGATCAGGTCGGCATATCTGCGGATCGGCGAGGTGAAATGCGCGTAGCGCTTCAGGTTGAGACCGAAATGGCCGATATTCTTGGGCGAATATTCAGCCTGGCTCTGCGAACGCAACACGACTTCGTTGACCAGGCCTTCGTTGTCGGCGCCGCGCACGCGCTCGAGAATGCCGTTGAACTGGGCCGGCCGCATCTGTGCGCCACGCGCCAGCGACAAGCCAAGCGTCTGCAGGAATTCACGCAGCGATTCCTGCTTGGCCAGGGAAGGCGCGTCATGGGCGCGGTAAACCAGCGCCTGCTTCTTTGCCTCCAGCGTCTCGGCGGCAGCGACATTGGCCTGGATCATGAACTCTTCGATCAGCTTGTGCGCATCAAGCCGCTCCGGCACGATGACGCGGTCGACGGTGCCATCGGGCTTGAGCAGGATCTTGCGCTCCGGCAGGTCAAGCTCCAGTGGCTGACGGCTATCGCGGCCGCGCTTCAGGATCGCATAGGCATCCCACAGCGGCTTCAGCACGGTGTCGAGGATCGGGCCGGTCTTGTCGTCCGGCATGCCGTCGATGGCGGCCTGGGCCTGCTGGTAGGCGAGCTTTGCCGCCGACTTCATCATGATGCGGTGGAAACTGTGCCTGAGCTTGCGGCCATCGGCCGAGAAAATCATGCGCACCGCAAGTGCCGGCCGGTCCTGGCCTTCGCGCAACGAGCAGAGGTCGTTGGAAATGCGTTCGGGCAGCATCGGCACGACGCGGTCCGGGAAATACACCGAATTGCCGCGCTTCAGTGCCTCGCGGTCAAGCGCGGTGCCATGGCGCACATAGGCGGCGACATCGGCAATGGCGACAGTGGCGACCACACCGCCGGGGTTCTTCTCGTCTAGATCGGGCGTGGCGAACACCGCGTCGTCGTGATCCTTGGCATCGGCGGGATCGATAGTGACCAGCGGCAGGTCGCGCCAGTCCTCCCGGTGATCCATCGTCGCCGGCCTGACCGCCTCGGATTCGGCAATGACGTCGGCTGGAAAGATATGCGGGATGTCATGGGCGTGGATGGCGATCATCGAGACCGCCTTTTCGCTGGTCAGCGATCCCAGCACCGCCAGCACTTTCGCACGCGGCAGGCCATAGCGCCCAGCACGGGCGGGTTCCACTTCGACCAGATCGCCGTTCCTAGCGCCGTTCTGGAATTCCTTGTCGACGATCAGCTCGGGCTGGCGGCGTTCCACAGGTTCGATGCGGAAAGTTCCATCCTGTAAGATGCGAAAGACACCGAGAACGGCGTCGGTGCGCTTCTCGAAGATCTTCATCACCCGCCCGGTGTAGGCGGGGCCTGTCGCTTCGTTGGTCGGGAAGGTCTTGGCCAGCACGCGGTCGCCAATGCCAGGCGCCGGACCGCTGCCGCCGCGTGAAATGCGAATGGAAACCACCGGCGGCTCGCCGGTGCCGACCGATTCAGCCGGGTGCGCCAGGAGCACGCCATCGCCATCGCGGCCAAAAATGTCGAGCACCGCGACATGGGGCAGGGCACCGACGCGGGCCATTTGCTTACGGTCCTTGGTCAGGACGCCTTCGTCCTGCAGATCGCGCAAAATGTCCTTCAGCCAGATGCGGTCCTCACCGCGCAGCGCGAACGCCTTGGCGATGTCACGTTTTCCGGCGCGGTCCGGATTTTCGGCGATATAGCGCAGGATTTCGTCACGCGACGGCTTGTAGTCGTCCTTGACCTTGGCCCTGGTGTCGGCGGTGCGCGGATCGCCGTGGCTTCTTCCGGTGATCCTGCGCGCCACGTCCTATGCCTTTTTCCTGGCGGCGGGCTTCTTCTTGGCCGCCGCCTTCTTGGTTGTGGTTGCCTTCGTGGCAGGGGCTTTGGCCGCCGCAGCCTTGCGGAACGGCTTCTTGCCGCCGCCGCTCTTGGCCTCCCGCTCGGCGATCAGCGCCAGCGCTTCCTCGATCGTTACCGATTGCGGATCCTTGCCCTTGGGCAGCGTGGCGTTGACCTTGCTGAAATTCACGTAAGGCCCGTACTTGCCGTCGCGCACGACGATCTTGCCGCCGCCATCCGGGTGGTCGCCAAGTTCCTTGAGCGCCGCGGCCGTGCCGCCATTGCGGCCACCCTTGCCCTTCAACTGCTTCTCGGCGATCACCGAGACGGCGCGGTTCAGGCCGATGGAGAACACGTCCTCGATGCTCTCAAGATTGGCATAGGTGCCGTCATGCAGCACGAACGGGCCGTAGCGGCCGAGCCCGGCGGAAATCATCTTGCCGGATTCCGGGTGCTGGCCGACATCACGCGGCAGCGAAAGCAACGCCAGCGCCTTCTCGTGGTCGATCGTATCCGCCGTCCAGCCCTTGGGCAGGCTGGAGCGCTTGGCTTCCTTGCCGTCGCCACGCTGCAGATAGGGACCGAAACGGCCGCTGCGCAGCGTGATTTCCTCGGACGTGTAAGGATCCTTGCCAATGACCTTGGTGCCATCCTCGCCGCCGCCATTCTCGCCATTGGGATTGGCTGCGTCGCCAAGCTGGCGAGTGAACGAGCATTCAGGGTAGTTTGAGCAGCCGACGAAGGCGCCGAACTTGCCGAGCTTCAGCGACAGGTTGCCGGAGCCGCATTTCGGGCAGATGCGCGGATTGGAGCCGTCTTCGCGCGCCGGGAACACCAGCGGCGCCAGTTCCTCGTTTAGCGCATCGAGCACATCGGTGACACGCAGCTCCTTGATGTCGGTGACGGCGCCGGAAAAATCCTTCCAGAAATCACGCAGCACATCTTTCCAGGCGAGCTTGCCGTCCGAGATTTCGTCGAGCTTCTCTTCAAGCGAAGCCGTGAAATCATATTCGACGTAGCGCTTGAAGAAGCTTTCGAGGAAAGCCGACAGCAGCCGGCCCTTGGCCTGCGGCACCAGCCGACGCTTGTCGATGGTGACGTAGTCGCGGTCCTCAAGTGTCTTCAGGATCGCGGTATAGGTCGAGGGACGGCCGATGCCGAGCTCTTCCAGCTTCTTGATCAGCGACGCTTCCGAATAGCGCGGCGGCGGTTCGGTCGTGTGCTGGGTGGCGTTGATCGCTTCGCGGGCCAGCAACTCGCCGGCGCGGATTTCGGGCAGGCGACGATTTTCCTCGTCTTCCGCGTCGTCTTCCTTCTGGTCGGTGTAGGCGGCAATGAAGCCGTCGAAGCGAACGACCGAGCCGACGGCGCGAAGTTCCGCCGTGCGGGCGCCATTGACGGCCTCGATTTCGGCGGTCGTGCGCTCGATCTCCGCCGACTGCATCTGGCTGGCGATGGCGCGCTTCCAGACCAGCTCATAAAGCCGCATCTGGTCGGAATCGAGATATTGCCGGACCGATGCCGGGGTGCGCATGAAATCCGTCGGGCGGATCGCCTCATGGGCTTCCTGGGCATTCTTGGCCTTGGCGGTGTACTGACGCGGCTTCTCCGGCAGATATTTGGGGCCGAATTCCTTGGCGATAGCATCGCGGGCGGCCGAGATCGCCTCAGGCGCCATCTGCACGCCGTCGGTTCGCATATAGGTAATGAGACCAGTGGTCTCGCCGCCAATTTCCATGCCCTCGTAGAGCCGCTGCGCCACCTGCATGGTGCGGCTGGCCGAGAAACCGAGGCCTGACGAGGCAGCCTGCTGCAGCGTCGACGTGGTGAAGGGCGGGCCGGGGTTGCGCTTGGTCGGCTTGGCCTCGACCGAGACCGCCTTGAAGGTCGCGCCTTCGAGCATCGTCTTGATGTCGTCGGCCTGCGCCTTATTGGCGATGTCGAGTTTTTGCAGCTTCTTGCGGTCGAAAGCAGTCAGCCGCGCTTCGAAATTGTCCTTGCGCGGCGTGCCTAGCAACGCTGAAATCTGCCAGTATTCCTCGCGGATGAAGCGTTCGATTTCGGATTCGCGATCGCAAACCAGACGCAAGGCGACCGACTGGACACGGCCAGCCGAGCGGGCGCCCGGCAGCTTGCGCCAGAGCACCGGCGACAGCGTGAAACCGACGAGATAGTCGAGTGCCCGGCGCGCCAGATAGGCATCGACCAGCGGCGCATCGATCTGGCGCGGGTTGGCCATCGCTTCCAGCACCGACGACTTGGTGATCGCGTTGAAGACGACGCGGCTGACCGGCTTGTCCTTCAGCGCGCGCTTCTGCTTCAGCACTTCCAGCACATGCCAGGAGATGGCTTCACCTTCGCGATCCGGATCGGTGGCGAGGATCAGGCCATCGGCATCCTTGACCGCCTTGGCGATGTCGGCGAGGCGCTTGCCTGAAGCGGTATCGACCGCCCAGGACATGGCGAAGTCCTCATCCGGACGCACCGAGCCATCCTTGGCCGGCAAATCCCTGACATGGCCAAACGAGGCCAGAACCTTATAGTTCTTGCCGAGGTATTTGTTGATTGTCTTCGCCTTGGCCGGCGATTCGACGACGACGACGTCCATGAGCTCTCATATCAGCTGTGATGCGGCAGAAGAATTCCGCTGCGCGCGACGAAATCTCTTTTCTGTATGTCGCTCACATGGCCGCGCTTTTGCATCCGGTCAAGGGCAAGCGCCCAAATTGCCGGGCCGTCGGCGGCAATACACTCTTAGAGTGTATGGCAAAAATCACAGATTTTCAGTCAGGGAGAGATAGCGGCGCGAGTGACCGGACACGACCCGATTCAGCCCGAGTCGGGGAAAGACGGTTGAGTACATTGAAATGAAAGCGGCTGCCGAGCTTGGAGGGATACACGGCAGCCGATCGAAGTCCCACCAGCCAGTGAGACTCCGAATTGGATGATCAATTGGCCTTGACGATGTGCCAGACCTCGCCAACCCCGTCACCCGAGACGTCACCAGCCTTCTTATCCTTGATGAAGGTGTAGACTGGCTTGCCGTCATAGGCCCACATCTTGGTGCCGTCGGTGCGATCGACGACGCTCCATTCATCGTCGGCCTTGGCGCCGGCTTCAGCCTTGAGCGGCGGCCAGTTCGTGGCGCATTTGTCGTAGCAGTTGGTCTTGCCCTTCTCGTCCTTGTCATAGGTATAGAGCGTCATGCCGTTGGCATCGGTGTAGATCTTGGTGCCACCAACCTCGGCTTCCTTCCAGGCTTCGGCGGCGTATGACGCGGCGGTGCTGAGCAAAAGCATGGCCATACCGATCGTGATCGATTTCATGAGAATCTCCCGGATGTGATCAAGAAGCGCGCGGCAAATCGCGGCCTCACAGCATCAACGGCAGGGGACCGTCGTTTCTTCCCGCCTTTTCGTCGATAGGTCCTTGTCGTGCCGGGTAACAATTGCCTTGGCACGATCGTAGTAGACTATGCATGGGCAGCGACCGGTTGCCACACAATGGTGATTGGCGGACAAGGCCGCGCGTCGCTATATCGCGCGCAAACGGTTGGAGTTTTGGAATGGCATTGGACATCGGCTATGTCAGCGCGGTCGGGGCGGGAGCGGTGTCGTTTCTGTCGCCTTGTGTGCTGCCGCTGGTGCCGCCCTATCTCTGCTACATGGCCGGCGTCTCGGTCGATGATTTCCGCGGCGATGCCGGTCCGACGGCCAAGGCTGGCGCGCGCACGGCACTATTGTCTTCTTCCATAGCCTTCGTGCTCGGCTTCTCCACGGTGTTCGTGGCGCTCGGCGCCGGCGCGTCGACCATCGGCCGGCTCTTGCGCGTCTGGCAAGAGCAGTTGGCGATGGGTGCCGGCGTGCTCATCATCCTGATGGGGCTGAACTTTCTCGGCAACCTGCGCATTCCGCTTCTGTCACGCGAGGCGCGCTTCCAGTCTCAAGGTAAACCGGCAAGTGCTGTCGCCGCTTACGTCATGGGCCTAGCCTTCGCCTTTGGTTGGACGCCATGCATCGGCCCGGTGCTGGGGCCGATCCTGACGCTGGCCGGCGGCCGCGAGACGGTGGGTGAGGGTGCCTTGTTGCTGGCCGCCTATTCGCTTGGCCTCGGCATCCCGTTCCTGATCGCGGCGCTGTTTTCCGGCGCTTTCATGCGCTTCCTCGGCAAATTCCGCGTCCATCTCGGCCGTGTCGAGAAAGCCATCGGCGCACTGCTGGTCGTCGCCGGCGTGTTTTTCCTCACCGGTGGCGTGCAGACCGTGTCCTACTGGCTGCTGGAGAACTTTCCGGTGCTGGGGCGACTGGGGTAGGATTGCTGGCCTGGCGACAGCCTATGTTTGCTCACAGGATTGAACTTTGGACCCGCTGATTGAGAGTGTTCGGTGTGACCAATGAAATCAATTGGTTAGATTCAATTTTTGCGAGCTTCACGCCCTTCATGGCGCCGCCGCCCGGGTCCTCGGAATTGTCACGCCAGCCGCCTTCAGATTTCAAGATAAGGCTCAGCGCCTTGGCAAAAATTGCGATCCATATCTGCCGTCCTTGAAGATGCGGCGGCAGCGTAAGCGGCGGCACCAGATGCTGCGTTTTGGGACAGTGATGAGACCAGCGGTCCATCAGATGCTTCTTACGGGCGGTTGTGCTTGATGCGGAATGGGTTGCACGGGTATGGTGGCGCGTCGACGATTGGGTAAAATTCATGGAAGCACTGCGTGAGTGGATGGCGAGAAATATCGCCCAACTCTTGTTCCTCAGCTTCTACTTTCTGACGGTCGTTTTAGGCAATCTGCTCTACGCCTCCCCGGCAGGGAGATGGTTGATCACGGCTGATGGATTGCCGGCGGATTCTCTGTCCTTCGACACGACTTTCACGTTCGGTTTTTGGGTTTTACTCCTGATGCCATTGGTTTTGGTGCCGGTTGGAGTTTGGATTCTCAGGCCGGTCATGCAGAGGTTCGTCATCGGCGCAATAGTCCGACTAGTCCCGGATTTTCGACGCACTGACTATCTTATCGCCTTCGCTGCCGTGGTCAGCTTTGTGGCTTACGCGCTGTGGCGAACCGAAGCGTTCACTCTTGTCGGGAACGCCATGGACGCAAAACAGGCGATCCAGGCGCGGTTCATCCTGCAAGGTCGCTTGAGCTTCGCCGAGAAAATTGCCATCCACTCGTTGCTGCCGTTCATGTCGTTCTATGCGATCGCAGCAGCTATCAAGACGGGCGAAAGGCTCTGGTTTGTCCTTTCCGTTTTGACCGTTGCAACTACCTGCACGGCACTCGTGGCGATCAACATGAAATGGCCGGTCCTGGTGTTCTATATGGGCGCCATCGCAGGGATCTTCATGTTTTCGAAAAAATGGCCTTATCTGAAAGCCGTGCTCGGCGGGATCGGCCTTGTCGTCTTCTATTTCGTGATATCGACCTACGTTTTCAGGTGGGTTCCGCAAGATGTGGCGGTACAGCATTCGTTTGACAATTCGAGAGGAGCAGACCTGCACCCTTCGCTCGATTATTCTGCTCTTGCTGAAAGCTCATTTTACTCCGCGCCGTTTCTCGTAATCCACGCGGTAAATCGCATGGCGATTTCGTACCCATATTATTATAAGATTTTCACCGATGAAGGACCGGTCTGCGGCACACTAATCCAGACGTATATTCCAGGCAAAAAGCCATGCGCGCCGACGTTTTTGGTCTATTCCCGCATTTTCCCCGATGATGGCTATGCCGGCAGAGGATCAGCCCCTGCTGCGCCGCAAATTACCGCATATGCACAACAGGGATGGGTCGGGGCAGTTGTTGGCGTTCTTTTCGTGGCCCTGGTACTCGCTGCCTTTTCAGCCATTCCGCTTTCCGCTGGCCCGATGGCGGCGGCGTTCTCAATCATCGGTGCGACGGTCGGCTATCACTATTCGCAACTTCCTCTCGAAGGCCCGATCACATATGATCATGGGGTGCTTTGGCCATTTCTATTGGTTATAATTTACGCCCTTTCCCGGTATTCCATGGCTGCTGCACATGGCCGTCGAACTGCTTAGGAAGGGCCTTGCGCTCGGCGGAATTTGCGCGCCGGTGCTGCTGGCGGTGTTCGCGAACGCCTCGTGAGGAAGCCCCGCAGTTAATGGGTCCACACAGGATTGAACTGTTGACCCGCTGATCAAGAGTCGGCTGCTCTACCGCCTCACCGGAATTTAACCGCATTGGTGCAGCATGGCGCCACTGCTAGCATGTCTTGATTCCCAACACTTTTCATATGGTTGTCCTTCCATGAGCCACAGAACCTGCCTGTCCGTCATCCTCGCCGCTGGCGAGGGCACGCGCATGAAGAGCGCCATGCCCAAGGTGCTGCACCAGATCGCCGGACTGCCCATGGTCGCCCATGTGGTGAAGGCGGCCGACGCAGCCGGTGCCAGCAGCCAGGCACTCGTCATCGGTCATGGCGCCGACGAAATGCGCAAGGCAGCCGCGAAATTCGCGCCGAAGGCGGAAACTTTCGTGCAGGAGCAGCGGCTTGGGACCGCGCATGCCGTACTGGCCGCCCGCGAAGCAATATCAAAGGCTTATGATGATGTGCTGGTGATGTTCGGGGACACGCCGCTGATCGATGCGGATGCCTTGACCGTGGCGCGGCTGAGACTGGCCGAAGGCGCTGCGGTCGTGGTCATCGGCTTCAGGCCGCCCAATCCCACCGGCTATGGCAGGCTGATCGAAAAGGGCGGCAAGCTGATGGCCATCCGCGAGGAAAAAGACTGCAGCGCGGAGGAAAGGAAGATCGGCTTTTGCAATGCCGGCATGATGGCGGTGGCCGGCGCTCACGCGCTGAAACTGCTAGATGCCGTCGGCAACAAGAACGCCAAGGGCGAGTATTATCTGACCGACATCGTCGAGATCGCCAGTGCGCAGGGCTTTGATGTCGTTGCCACCGAAGCCAGTTTCGAAAGCGCGCTCGGTATCAACAACCGCGCCGAATTGGCGCAAGCCGAAGGCATCTGGCAGACACGCCGCCGGCAGGAGGCGATGTTGTCGGGCGTGACGCTGATCGCGCCGGA
>JBDSLV010000192.1:0-6571 GCA_039916205.1 Mesorhizobium sp.
AATTCGAGCGGCTTTCCGGCGCCATCCAGACGCTGTCAGAAAAGAGCGACGACAGAAGCGTCAACATGCTGCGGCTTGAGCTTGAACAGGTCAAAGCCGCGCTCGACACACTGGCGCGCGAGGAAAGCGTACAGAAAGTCGATCGCCGCTGGGATGATTTCGACCGCCGCTGGACGGCTTTCGAGGATCGCGTCGATGCTGATCACCGCAAGCGTTCGGACGACCCCGGTCTAGCGATGCTGACCGACCGGCTGGAGCAGATCAGCAATGCCGTCAACAACCTGCCGGAATCGCTGTCGCTGCGCTCGCTTGAGGAAAAGGTTCGTACGCTTGCCAGCGCTGTCGATCATTTCGCCAGCCAGCAGGACAATCGCGGCAGCGACACACTCGGCATGATCGATGAGCGGCTGGACGAGATTTCCCGCGCCATCGTCGCCTCGACTGTCGCGGCGCAAGCCAATTCCTTCGACCACGAAGCCTTCGAGCGCATCGAGAAGCGCATCGATTCGCTTGCCCAGCAGATCGAGGAAGTAGCGCATGATCGCCCGGGCAACGAGGTCATCGACCGGTTGAACATCATGTCGAGCCGCGTCGACGAACTCGCCGGACGTGCCAATCTGCCCGAGCAGGCGATGGAACGCCTGGCCAGGCAGATCGCGTTGATTGCCGAAAAGATCGATCAGTCGCCTGCCATGCCTGACCCAGAATACATCTTCCAGGGGCTGGAGCAGCGCTTCGACGTGCTATCCGGCATGATGGAACGCCGCCAGGGCGATGCCATGGAACAGGGCAACATGCTGTTTCGCGATCTGGAACGCCGCCTCGACGAAGTCGCCGACAGGCTGGACCAGCGCGCGCCGCAGGTCGACAATGCCAGCATCATGGAAGCCATTGACGCCCGCTTCACGGCGCTCGCCAAACGCATGGAGACGCGCGTTCCCGATCCTGCCGGCGAGGCCGCGATCCGTGGCCTCGAAAGCCGGCTCGAAGACATTTCAAACCGCCTGGATTCGTCGGCGGCACAGGTTGCCGGCATCGACCCTGCACTCATCCGCAGCCTGGAGGCGCAAGTCGCCGGCCTTTCCGACCATCTTTCCAAGCCTGGCGCACCGTTGCCGGAATTCGAGGACATCAGCCCACGCCTCAACGAAATCGAGAAGTCGCTGGCCGGCACCCGCGATTCGATCGTCGGCGCGGCGCGTGAAGCGGCCGAGAACGCCGTGCGCTCCATGGCCGGTTCCACCGCCAACACGGCGGCCGTTTCCGGCCTTGCTCAGGATCTGAAGACACTCGAGACGCTGACACGCCGCTCGGACGAGCGCAATTCGAGAACCTTCGAGGCCATCCACGACACATTGCTCAAGATCGTCGACCGCCTGGGTTCGCTGGAAACCAGCGAGCCCGTGGAGGCGGTGAGCGAATTGATGGATGCACGGACGGACGGGCCGAGGAGCAAGCAACGTGCGCGCGCTCCCAAGATCGCCGTCCAGGACGCACCATCCCTGGATATCGACGAGCCAATGCCGCTGACAGGCGACATGGCCGACCTTGACGGCCGCGCGGCCGCCATCATGCGCAACGAACCGGCTATGCGTGGCGATCTGGGTGCGCGTGGCGATCTGGGTGTGCGTGGCGACCTGGGTTCCCGCATTGACCCGGTGACGCGCTCGCCGGCGGAAGCTGCTGCCGCTGCCGCCATGGCAGCACTTGGTTCAGACACGATCGCCGAGAAAGGCGAACAGGCAGGCGGCCGGAAATCGATGTTCGGCGGCCTGGCACGCGCCTTCAGGGGCAGCAAGAAAGAAGCAGCAATGCCGCCGCTTGCCGGCTCTACGCCGAGCGTCGACATGCCGAGCGTCGATCTCGACGAGCCGCTGGACCCGAAGATGGCCAACCGCCCGCTTGAGCCCGGCTCGGGCGCGCCCGACCTCAACGCCATCATGAAACGAGTGCGTGACGAGCGCGGCCAGCCTGCCCCAACCAGCGACACTGATGCCGCGAAATCGGACTTCATCGCCGCGGCCAGGCGTGCGGCGCAGGCCGCAGCCGCTGAAGCCGACGCGCTCAAGCGCCAGTCGACGATGAGCGGACCTGTCAAGGCGCTGCGGATCGGCGACCTGCTGAAGGCGCGGCGCAAGCCCATCCTGATGGCGTCGACGGCAATCATTCTGGCGCTGATCGGCATGCAGTTGGGCAAGGCGTTTTTCGTCGATCCCGTCGAAGTGGCAAGCAATGACGCAGCACCGATCGTCGCCGCGCAGCCGGTCAAGACCAGCTCGGTCGATGCCGCGAGCCAGCCGAAGATGGACGCTCAGCCCGTGGCAACGGAAGAAGCGCCTGCCCATTCTGTCAGGCAGGCCGCGTCTTCCGAACCGGTCAAGGATGACATGACGGCCCAAGCGGCCATGCCAACCGACAGTGAAACTGCGATGAATGCCCCGGCTGCCGAGTCCGTGCCGGCACCCCTGGTATCGGCCATGCCGGCCGACCCGCTTGTCGCAACGCCTGTGGCAACCATCTCGGTGCCTCCGGCATCCACGTCCCAGGCTTCGGTTGTGCCGGCTCCCGCTGCTCCAATCGCAGCGGACGCGGCGGATACCGATACTGACGCGCAGGCAATGCCGGCCATGTCCAAGGACACTACCGGGGCAGTCCCACCAGCTGACGCTTCAGTGGCGGGCGCCACGGCAAAGATCGACGTCCCAGCCAATGCCGGCCCGGTCGCCTTGCGCGACGCAGCCGCCGGCGGTGACGCCAAGGCGCTGTTCGAGATCGGTTCCCGCTACGCAGAATCGCGCGGCGTCAAGGAAGACATGGCGGCGGCGGCCAAATGGTATGAGAAGGCGGCCGAACTCGGTTTCGCGCCCGCCGAATACCGCATTGGCAATTTCTACGAGAAGGGCATCGGCGTCGCGCGCGACATCAAGAAGGCAAAGACCTGGTACCAGCTCGCCGCCGAGCAAGGCAATGCCAGCGCCATGCACAATCTGGCCGTGCTGTTCGCGATGGCCGCGGACGGCGTGACCGACAATGAATCGGCCGCGCACTGGTTCCAGGCGGCTGCCGACGTCGGCGTCAAGGACAGCCAGTTCAACCTCGGCATCCTGGCAGCGAAGGGTGTCGGCATGAAGCAGAACCTGGAGGAATCCTACAAGTGGTTCGCGCTGGTCGCCAAGACCGGCGACAAGGACGCGGCGGCCAAGCGCGACGAGATCGCCAATGCACTGCGCCCCGAGCAGCTCGAGCGCGCCCGTGCCGCCACTGAACTGTGGAAGGCCAAGCCACTCGACGCAGCGGCCAATTCGGCTGACATTCCCGAATCCTGGCAGGAAGGCCAGCCGCAGACGACCGCCAGCGTGGACATGAAGAAGGCCGTCCAGAACATCCAGCGCATTCTCAACAAGAACGGTTACGACGCTGGTGGCGCGGACGGCATGATGGGCCAGAAAACCAAGACGGCGATCATCGCATTCCAGACCGACAACAAGCTGCCGGCGACCGGTACGGTCGACGAAAAACTGATCAAGGCACTGCTGGCGCGCAAATAACGGCGGATGCGTCGTTTCCGCGACGCCCTTGCCATACATTTGCCTGTTAACTGATTGAGTTGTTTTTTGTTTCGGCGGTGCGGCGCGGTTTGACTTCGCCGTTCCGCCGGCGCAAGAACATTATAGCTTTCGGCGTGAAATGCCCGCAACGGTTGCATTCGTCGAGAGGCAAACTGGTCGAGACTGACGGGTGGGCATCTATCTCCCGATTGCGGAAATTTCCGTCAACGTCTTCGTGCTGCTGGCCATGGGCGCTGCGGTGGGTTTCCTGTCGGGCATGTTCGGCGTCGGCGGCGGCTTCCTCATCACACCGCTGCTGATTTTCTACAACATACCGCCGGCAATCGCCGTCGCCACCGGCGCCAACCAGGTCATCGCCTCGTCCTTCTCCGGTGCGCTTTCGCACATGAAGCGTGGTACGCTCGACTTCAAGCTCGGCGGGGTGCTGCTGGCCGGCGGCATTGTCGGCTCGACGGGCGGCATATTCGTGTTCGGCTTCCTGAGGCGGCTCGGCCAGCTCGATCTGTTTATCTCGCTGCTCTATGTCGTGCTGCTCGGCACCGTCGGCGGCCTGATGCTGGTGGAAAGCGTCAACGCCTTGCGTGCCACCCGCAGCGGCGCCGCGCCGGTGCTGAAGAAATCCGGCCAGCACAACTGGATCCACCGGCTGCCGCTGAAGATGCGGTTCCGCGCCTCGAAACTGTTCGTCAGCGTCATCCCGGTGCTAGGCCTGGGCGCGGCGATCGGCTTCCTGTCATCGATCATGGGCGTCGGCGGCGGCTTCATCATGGTGCCGGCGCTGATCTACCTCCTGAAAGTGCCGACCAATGTCGTCATCGGCACATCGCTGTTCCAGATCATCTTCACCTCGGCCTATACGACGCTGGTCCACGCCACCACCAACCAGACGGTCGACGTCATGCTGGCCTTCCTGCTTATGGCCGGCGGCGTCGCTGGCGCGCAATATGGCGCCAAGGCCGGCCAGAAGCTGCGCGGCGAGCAGCTTCGGGCGCTGCTGGCGCTGCTGGTTCTGGCTGTGGCGATCAGGCTTGCCATCGACCTGTTCGTCACGCCGCCCAATCTCTATTCGCTTTCCGGCGCGGGCCTGAACTGATGTCTGGCTTGAGCGCGCTCAAGGCAGCCGCACTCCTCTCGCTGATGCTGGCCGCCGTACCGGCGAAGGCACAGACGCTACCAACGGAAGGCATCCAAATCGGCCTTTCCACCGACAATGTTTCGATCACCGCCGGCTTTTCCGGCGCCGATCTCACCATCTTCGGCTCACTCGAAAACCCCGACCCGCTTGTCGCACGCCAGGGGCGCTACGATGTCATCGTCGTGCTCGAAGGTCCGCCGAAGCCGGTGGTGGTGCGCCGCAAGGACCGGGTGCTTGGTGTCTGGGTCAATCTGGAATCGGAGACCTTCGAGAACGTGCCGGTCTCCTATTCGGTGGCGACAACGCGGCCGCTGCAGGACATCACCGAACCGAACAGCTACAAGCAGCTGTCGCTCGGCGCCTCCAACCTCTACATGCAGCCCGCCGATGCCGGCGACAGTCCAGCGACGATCGAAGAGTTCACGGCGGCATTGCGCGAGCGCAAGGCCGGGATCGGCCTCTACAGCGAGAACGTCGGCGGCGTGCAGTTCCTGTCGCAGAACCTTTTTCGCGCCACCGTCAGGCTGGCCCCGAATGTCCCGGTCGGCACCCACAAGGCACGCGCCTTCCTGTTCAAAAGCGGTCTGTTCATCAAGGAAAGCTCGGCCCAGCTGGAAATCCGCAAATCCGGCTTCGAGCAATCGATCTTCCGTGTCGCCCACGACTATTCCTTCCTCTACGGCGTCTTTGCCGTATCGCTGGCCATGGTGACCGGCTGGCTCGGAAGGCTGATCTTCCGCAGGGATTAGAACTTTTCCCGAAAAGTGGTTTCCCTTTGCGGGGCCATGCGGTAGACCGCGCTCCCCAGTCAGCAGAACAAACACTTCGTTCGGCAGAGCGATCCGGTCCGCCGGATAGCGATACGCCGCCGCGCGGCGCTAGCCCGTTCGCCAACGACACCTACAGGATTCAGTCATGCGACCAGCCTTCGCCGGCATCGACTTCGGCACTTCGAACTCCACCGTTGGCGTGGTCAGGAACGGGAAGCCGCACCTTGTCGCGCTGGAAGACAACCAGGTCACGCTACCAAGCGCGGTGTTCTTCAATTTCGAAGACAACCATACGTATTTCGGGCGCCGCGCCATCGGCAACTATACGGACAGCGTCGAAGGCCGGCTGATGCGCTCGCTGAAAAGCGTGCTCGGCAGTTCGCTCGCCCATGAGAAGACCCGCATCAAGGCGCGTTCGATCGGCTTCATGGAGATCGTCGGCCTGTTTCTCGGCCATCTCAAGAAAAAGCTGGAGGAAGACGCCGGCGACACGGTCGAGACCGTTGTGCTCGGCCGCCCGGTGCAGTTCGTCGATGACGACGCGGAGGCCGACGCGAATGCCCAGGGCGAGCTTGAGAAGGCGGCGCGTGCCCAAGGGTTCAAGCATATCGCTTTTCAGTTCGAGCCGATTGCCGCCGCACTCGACTACGAGCAGAGAGTGACGCGCGAAGAACTGGCCCTGATCATCGACATGGGCGGCGGCACGTCGGATTTCTCGATCGTCCGGGTTTCGCCACTGCGCGCCCGGTCGCTCGACCGCAAGGACGACATCCTGGCCAGCCGCGGCATCCATATTGGCGGCACCGACTTCGACCGGCTGCTGAGCATTGCCCATGTGATGCCGCTGCTCGGCTACCTGACGCCAACCAAGGATGGCAAGCGCAACCTGCCGGCCAGCTATTTCATTGATCTCGCGACATGGCAGCGCATCAATCTGGTCTACACCGCCAAGGCGATGACTCACCTGCGCCAAATCCGCTACGAAGCGGTGCGCGCCGATCTGGTCGACCGGTTCATCCATATCGTCGAGCATCGCTACGGACACGCGCTGGCCGCGCTGGTCGAAAGGGCCAAGATCGAACTGACGGACGCGTTGT
>JBDSLV010000193.1:0-12770 GCA_039916205.1 Mesorhizobium sp.
CCGCCATTCTTGCCATCGTCGACCAGAAGGACAGTGAGGCTCTGATCAAGACGGTGTTCGGCTCCAAGATGGGCTACGTGCCCTACATCATGCCTGGCTTCGACCTCGCCAAGGCGGCCGCCGACATATTCGATACCGATCCCGGCGTCGAGGGCCTGATCCTCGACAAACATGGCATCTTCACCTTTGGCGACGATGCCAGGCAGGCCTATGACCGGATGATCCACTATGTGAACGTCGCCGAGGATTACGTCGCCAAGCACGGCAAGCCGCAGGCGCCGAAGGCCGCCTTGCCTGCAAAGCTCGCGACGCCAGCAACCATTGCGCCGATGCTGCGTGGCGCGGTCGCGGTTTCGCGCGGCGAAGGCCGCTTCGACCGCATGATCAGTGACTTCCGCACCTCCGATGCGATCGTCGATTTCATCAACTCCTCCAGGGTTGCCGACTATGCCGGACGCGGCGTTTCGACACCCGACCTGTCGATCCGCATCAAGACCGGACCGATGGCGCTGCCGGCGCCCGATGCCGACACGATCGGCGGCTACAAAGCTGTCATCCAGAGCCATGTCGATACATTCGCTCAGGACTACCGCGCCTATTTCGAGACCAATGACGCGCTCGACGACGTCAAGCGCACGATGCTCGACCAGATGCCGCGTCTGACGCTGGTGCCGGGCCTCGGCATGTTCGGCCATGGCCGGACGTTGAAAGATGCCAGGATCGCGTCGGACGTCGGCGAGATGTGGATCGAGGCAGTGCGTGGCGCCGAAGCGGTCGGCCATTTCCATCCGCTGTCCAAGGCCGATCTGTTCCCGCTCGAATACTGGTCGCTGGAACAAGCCAAGCTCGCCTCCAACAAACCCAAGCCGCTGACCGGCCAGGTCGTGCTGATCACTGGCGGCGCCGGTGCGATCGGCGCGGCGACGGCAAAGCTGTTCGCCGACAACGGCGCCCACGCCGTCGTCGTCGATCTCGATGCCGAAAAGGCCGTGGAGGCCGCGAAGAAGGCCGGCAACAATTCAATCGGCGTTGGCGCTGATATCACCGATCCGGACCAGGTGCGCTTCGCTTTCGACAAAGCCGTCGCTGTGTTCGGCGGTGTCGACATCCTGGTTTCCAATGCCGGTGCTGCCTGGGAAGGCCGGATCGGCGAGATCGACGACGCGCTGCTGCGCAAGAGCTTCGAGCTCAATTTCTTCGCGCACCAGTCCGTGGCCCAGAACGCCGTGCGCGTCATGCTGGAACAAGGCACCGGCGGCGTGCTCCTGTTCAACACCTCCAAGCAGGCGGTCAATCCGGGCCCGAAATTCGGCGCCTATGGCGTGCCGAAGGCGGCGACACTGTTTCTGTCGAGGCAATATGCACTCGACTACGGCGCGCATGGCATCCGCTCCAACGCCGTCAACGCCGACCGCATCCGCTCGGGCCTTTTGACCGACGCCATGATCGCCAGCCGTTCGGGCGCTCGCGGCCTCTCGGAGAAGGACTACATGTCCGGCAACCTGCTCGGTCAGGAAGTGACGGCGCAGGACGTGGCGCAGGCATTCCTGCATCACGCGCTGGCCGATCGCACCACCGCCGACGTGACGACCGTCGACGGCGGCAACATCGCGGCGGCGCTGCGGTAATTATGCCTGCGGAAAGCTCCGACAGGAAAGCGCCTGACAGCATTGACATCAGGGCGGTCAGGCCAGCCGACCTGCCGGCGCTTGTCGCTCTCTACCAGCACCTCAATCCGGGCGACGACTTGGTGTCGCCGGAAGACGCGGAAGCCATCCTCGAGCGGTTCGCCGCCTATCCTGGCAGCGTTGTGCTGGGCGGCTGGCACGGCAGCGAACTCGTGGCGTCCTGCACGCTCGTCGTCATTCCCAACCTCACCCGAGGCGGTATGCCCTATGCGCTGATCGAGAATGTCGTGACGGCAGCGTCCCGCCGCAAAAATGGCTTCGGCCGCGCGCTGCTTCAGCGAGCGATTTCGATTGCCTGGGAGCATGGCAGTTACAAGGTGATGCTTTTGACCGGCTCCACCGATCCGGCAACGCTGGCGTTCTATCGAAGCGCGGGCTTCGAGCAGAACAAGACCGGCTTCCAGATCAGGCGCTTGCCGGCGAGAGACTGAATTGAACGAAAAAAAGCCCCGCGATGCGGGGCCTTTCTACATTGGGCAACCAGCGCTTACTTGGCGTTGGGGTTCGGCATCCAGGCCGGCATCGCGACATCGGCGTGGGCGAACTGCGGCAGCTTGGCCGACAGGTCTTCCATGTTCTTGATGTCCTTGTCGATGAGGTCCTTCTGGGTGATCAGCGTCGGCGGCACAACGACGTTGTGGCCGGGATCTTCACCCGCCAGCAGCTGCGCCAAAGCACGCACCGAGACCTGGCCGACTACGGCCGGGTTGGTTGCCGCGGTTGCCGCCCAGGCGCTGTCAGGCTCGCGCATCGCGGCGATATCCGAGGTCGAGATATCGGCCGAATAGATCTTGATGCCCTTGTTCAAGCCGGCTTCGTCGACGGCGATCTTCACGCCCTTGGCGAATTCGTCGTAAGGCGCGAACATGACCTTGATGTCTGGATGTGCCGACAGCACCGAACGCGCCTGGTTGGCGACGGAGTTGGCAATCGGGTTGTCGAGCGTGCCGAACATCGCGACTTCCTTGATGCCGGCATACTTCTTCTTCACGTCCACCCAGGTCTCGTTGCGACGGTCGAGCGGCGCGATGCCTGCGACATAGACATAGCCGGCATTCCAGCTTTCGCCATTGTCCTTGACCGCCTGCTCGAGCGCGAGGCGGGCAAGATCCTTGTCCGACTGTTCGACCTGCGGGATCTTGGGGTTTTCGACATTGACGTCGAACGCGACGACCTTGATGCCGGCATCGACCGCGCGCTGGGCGGCGTCCTTCATCGATTCCGTCAGGCCGTGCTGGATGATGATGCCCTGCACGCCAAGTGCGATGGCCTGATCGACCATGTCCGACTGAAGGGCCGCGTCCTGGCGGCTGTCGAGGACGCGCAGGTCGATGCCGAGCGCCTTCGACTGTGCTTCGACACCGGAGAGATAGGCCTGGAAAAAGTCGCCGGTCGAGAGATAGCGGACCAGCGCGATCTTGACGCCAGGCTTATCGAACGGCGCCGGCTTGTCGGCGGCGAGCGCCGGAAACTGCATCAGCATTGTCGCACCGGCCAGCCCGAGCGCGATCTTCCCCAAAACTCTTCTTGTGACGTTCATGTCGTTTTTTCCTCCACTGTTGAACTCGAAATATGACTTGTCGAAAAACTATCTCCTGCCCCTGCCGGAAAGGGCGAACGTGAAGACAAGGGCAACCACCAGAACCACGCCCTTGACGAAATCCTGCGTGTAGTAAGGCGCGTTCATCATGGTGAGGCCCTGCAGCAGGATGCCGACGAACAGCGCACCGACAGCCGTGCCGAAGGCGTTCGGTTTGGCGGCCCCGAGGACCGCGTAACCGATAAGCGCCGCGGCAACCGCGTCGAGCAGCAGATTATTACCCGAGGCGATGTCACCGCGTCCAAGCCGGGCCGCCAGCAAAATGCCGCCGATCGAGGCAAAAACTCCTGAAATGACATAGGCCCAGATTTTGTATGCCTTGACAGGCGCACCAGCGAGTTCGGCGGCCCGTTCGTTGCTGCCGACGGCATACATCATGCGACCGAAGCGGGTGTATTCGAGGAAGAACCAGATCACGACCGCCAGCACCAGCAGGACAACCACCGAGACCGGAATGAGGTTCGGGATGAAGAAATCGAAGCGGTGGCGGCCAAGCGCCAGGAAGGCATCACTGAACTTGCCATTGGCGACCGAACCGTCCGGCATGGTCATGCCGGTGGCAATCGACCGGCCTTCGGTCGGAATGCGCTGCAGGCCGACCAGCAGGAACATCATGCCAAGTGTCGCCAGGAGATCAGGCACGCGCATATAGACGATCAGCCAGCCGTTGATCAGGCCGACAATGGCGCCGATGAGCAGGCAGACGACGACCGCGACCAGGGCATTCTGCTCCAGCACCACCATGACATAGGCAGCCGCCATCATCGCACTGGTGGCGACGGAACCAATCGACAGATCGAAGCCGCCGACAACCAGCGTGGCAGTGACGCCGAGCGCCAGAACGCCGGTGATGGCGACCGACTGGAAAATGAAGACGGCACTTTGCGGCGAGACGAAGCCATCGGCTGATATCGCGAAATAGGCGATCAGCCCGAACAACAGGACGATGAAACCGTAGCGGATGGCGTGGTCACGCAACGTCATTCAGCGCTCCCGCGCGACGCTGCCGTCTTTACCCAACTCGAACCCATACTCTCTCCATTCCATTTCATCACTCACGCCGCACTGTGCAGCGGGCCGCCGGCCACTTCGGCCAGCAGGCGATCAAGATCGATGTCGGCATTGCGGTGTTCGCCAACGATGGTCTGCTCGGACATGACCAGGATGCGATCGGCTGTTTCCAGCGCCTCGTCGAGTTCGGTGACGAACAGCAGCGTCGCGCGGCCATTGGCGCTCGCCCGAAGCTTGGCGGCGATGTCGCGCCTGGCGGAGATATCAACGCCCTGAAACGGCTCATCCAGAATGAACAGTCTTGCATTCTGTGCCATCCAGCGGGCGACCATCACCTTCTGCTGGTTGCCACCGGAAAGTGCCGACATTTCGTCCTTCTCGGAACGGCAGACGATGCCAAGCTCCTCGATCTGCCGACGCGCCGTGGCGCGTTCGACGCGGCGCTTGAGAACCGTCAAATTCGACATCCGCTTGAGGAACGGCAGGCTGATATTTTCCTGGATGTTGAAACCGCTGACGATGCCGCTGGTCGCGCGGTCCTTGGCGACAAGAAACACGCCGGCGGCAATCGCCTCGCCGGCTGAGTTTGGCGCGTAGGGCTTGCCGTTCATGGTCATGGTGCCGGACAGCGGCTTGCGCACGCCGAACAGCGTTTCGGCGAGTGCCGTCTTGCCAACGCCGACCAGGCCGGTGATGGCAACCACTTCGCCATCGCCGAGTGTCAGCGAAATCGGCCGGGCGCCGTGGGCGATGCGCAATCCGTCAAGCTTGAGCACTGCACTGGCCGAGTCCCTGACGACAATGCGGTCGAGATGGATCTTGCGGCCGAGCATGGCATTGACCGCGCCTTCATAGTCGAGCGGCGTCTTGTCGAACACGCCCGAGATGACCCCGTCGCGCATCGAGACGATGCGGTCGGCAAGCCGCCTGATGTCCGACATGCGGTGCGAGATGTAGAGGATCGCCACGCCCTGTTCGCGCAGCCGGTCGAGCAGTGCAAAAAGCCGGTCGGCCTCGGCACTGGACAACGAAGAGGTCGGCTCGTCGAGAATGAGCACTTTCGGTTGATGCGCCATGGCCCGCGCGATCGCCACCATCTGACGGTCGGCGAGCGACAGGTCGTTGATCCGTGCCTTCAGGTCGATGGCCAGCCCCATGCGGTCGGCAACGGCCTTGGCCTCGCGGCGCACACGGCTTGGATTGAAAAACAGAGGCGCGCTGCCACCGCTCAACCGGTCCAGCGTTAGATTGGTGGCGACGTCGAGATCGGCGACAACGCCGTCATTGATGTTCTGATGCACGGTGACGACACCGGCGCGGATCGCCTCCGCCGGCGTTTTCGGGGCGAAGTCGCGGTCCGCGAGGGCCATCGTGCCACCGCCGCGCTCGTACACCCCCGAGATGATCTTGACCAGGGTGGATTTGCCGGCGCCATTGGCGCCCATCAGCACGGTTACTTCACCGGCATGCAGCTCCAGCGAGACGCCGCCAAGCACCTCGTTTTGGCCAAAGGACTTTCTCAGCCCCTCCACGCGGAACACGGCATTGCCGACAACCATGCGTTCCTCCCTGACCATGACGCTATGGGCTGCATCGGCAATTGTCAACACGATTGACAATTGCCAGATCGCTTCCTAGCTTGGCCCGGCCGCCATGGCTCCGTTATGGTCGGAGCATGCATGCGGGAGGATGGAAAATGACGCGGGCCAATTCGTTCGAAGCATTGTCGGTGGAGACGCTTGCCGCCCGCCTTGGCGACAACGAGGCGCTCGGTGCGCGCATCGGCACCGATACGGCCCACTGGAAGGTGCGCGAAGTCGGCGACGGCAATCTGAACCTGGTCTTCATCGTCGATGGGGCCTCAGGTTCCGCCGTGGTCAAGCAGGCGCTGCCCTACGTCCGCCTGGTCGGCGACAGCTGGCCGCTGCCCCTGAAGCGCTCTTTCTTCGAATATCACGCGCTGACCCGCCAGGAGGCGCGAGCGCCTGGCTCGGTTCCGGCCATCTATCACTTCGACGAAGGTCAAGCGCTGATCATCATGGAGTTTCTGTCGCCGCATGTCATCTTGCGGCGCGCGCTGATCGACGGGCGGCAACTGCCTGATATCGCCCAGGATATCGGCCTGTTCATGGCGCGCACGCTGTTTCGCGGTTCGGACCTGCACATGGCAACCAAGGACCGCAAGGCGGACCTGGCGCTGTTCGCCGACAATGTCGAACTCTGCGACATTACCGAGAGCCTGGTGTTCTCCGACCCCTATTTCGACGCCAAGATGAACCGCCACACCAGCCCGCAGCTCGATAGCCTCGTTGCCGAGTTGCGCGCCGACCGCGACCTCAAGGTCGAGGCGCAACGGCTGAAGCATCTGTTCGCCGCCAATGCCGAGACACTTCTGCATGGCGACCTGCATTCTGGCTCGATCATGGTCACCGACGTCGAAACGCGGATGATCGACCCGGAATTCGCCTTCTATGGCCCGATGGCCTTCGATGTCGGTATCCTGCTGGCCAATTTCTGGATGTCCTTCTTCTCGCAGCGCGGTCATGAGCAGGATGGCAGGCGTGATGCCATGCGCGCCTACCTGCTCGAGGTGACTGTCGAGACCTGGAGGGTGTTCCGCGCCGAGTTCTCGCATCTGTGGCGGACCGAACGCACCGGCATGCTCTACCAGAAGAGCCTGTTCGAGGATCAGGGCGACAGGCTCGGCGCCGAGCAGGCGCTTGATCATGTGCTGCATTCGATCTGGACGGATCTTCTGGGCTTCGCCGGCATCGAGGTGCACAGGCGTATCCTCGGCCTCGCCCACAATGCCGATTTCGAGACCATCGCCGACGAAGACCTGCGCGCGTCCTGCGAGGCGAAGGCACTGAAATTCGGCCGTCACCTCGCCGTCAACCGGCGGCAAATCCACAGCATCGACGAGGTCAACAATCTGGCCATGTTGATTGAAAAGGAGAACAGCCTTTGAACGTCGGCGACCGCCACTATCGCACCATCTGGCTGAGCGACGACGGACGCTCGATCGAGATTATCGACCAGCGCTGGCTGCCGCATGATTTCCGCATTGAACGGATCGGCACGGTTGACGGCATCGCCACGGCGATCCGCGACATGTGGGTGCGCGGCGCGCCGCTGATCGGCGTCACCGCCGCCTATGGCGTCGCCATGCGGATGGCCGACGATCCCTCGGACGCAGCGCTCGACAGCGTCTGGGACGTCTTGCATGAAACGCGCCCGACCGCGATCAATTTGCGCTGGGCGCTGGACGAAATGCGGAAATTCCTAAGGCCATTGCCTCCCGAGCAACGTGCCGAGGCCGCCTATCGCCGTGCCGCCGAAATCGCTGACGAGGATGTCGGGCTCAACCGCTCGATCGGCGCCAACGGGCTGGAGATCATCAAGGCGATCGCCGCGCGCAAGCAGCCTGGCGAACCGGTCAACATCCTGACTCATTGCAACGCCGGCTGGCTGGCGACCGTCGATTACGGCACCGCGACCGCGCCGATCTATCTCGCTGTCGAGGCCGGCATTGCCGTCCACGTCTATGTCGACGAGACGCGGCCACGCAACCAGGGCGCTCAGCTGACCGCGTGGGAGATGGCCGGCCATGGCGTGCCGCACACGCTGATCGTCGACAATGCCGGCGGCCATCTGATGCAGCGCGGCGAGGTCGACATGGTCATCGTCGGCACCGACCGCACCACCGCCGACGGAGATGTCTGCAACAAGATCGGTACCTATCTCAAGGCACTGGCCGCGGCCGACAACAACGTGCCGTTCTATGTCGCCTTGCCGTCCCCCACCATCGACTGGACGGTGCATGACGGGCTGACCGAGATTCCGATCGAACAGCGTTCGGCCGACGAGGTCTCCCTGGTCTGGGGCAAGACCGCCAAGGGCGAGATTGCCCAGGTCCGCATCTCGCCGGAAGCGACGCCGGCGGCCAATCCCGCCTTCGACGTGACGCCGGCGCGGCTGGTCACCGGGCTGATCACCGAGCGCGGCATCGCCAAGGCTTCGCGCGAGGGCCTGAAGGCGATGTTTCCCGAGCGTGCCTGAGGGGCTGACAGACAGCGGAGATCGTTGTTCCAGAACAGTCTGTCCAGGCCTCGGCGATTGACAGGATTGCCCTGCCCTTCCATACAAACCGCGTTAAAGTTCTCAGGGCGGGGTGAAAGTCCCCACCGGCGGTAAGGGTTTCGACCCAAGCCCGCGAGCGCTTTCCGGTTGTCGGAAAGGTCAGCAGATCCGGTGTGATTCCGGAGCCGACGGTTAGAGTCCGGATGAAAGAGAACGAACGGAAGACGGACCGCTTTTGCGGGCCGGATTTCGTATCGTGCGTCCTGATTCTGGTTCGAAACGGAAGGATGGACCCATGAATCAGCATTCCCAGAAAGACTATGAAACGACCCGTATCGCCGTTATCCGCGCGCGTTGGCATGCCGATATCGTCGACCAATGCGTGCAAGCCTTCGAGGCGGAGCTTGCCGTGCTCGGGGACAACCGCTTTGCTGTCGATATTTTCGACGTGCCCGGCGCCTATGAAATCCCGCTGCACGCCAAGATGTTGGCCGAAACCGGCCGCTATGCCGCGATCCTCGGCACAGCGTTCGTGGTCAACGGCGGCATCTATCGCCACGAATTCGTGGCCAACGCCGTCATTGACGGCATGATGAACGTGCAGCTGTCGACTGGCGTGCCGGTGCTGTCGGCGGTGTTAACCCCGCTCAACTATCACGACAGCGCGGAGCATCACCGCTTCTTCTTCGAACACTTCACCGTCAAGGGCAAGGAAGCGGCCAACGCCTGCGTCCAGATCCTCGCCGCGCGCGAAAAGATCGCGGCCTGATCCGGCTGCGCCGGGTGGGGAACCCATCCGGCGCAGCCTTCGGCTACAGTTTCAAATCGAAGCTGAGCTTGAAGGCGTGTCCCTGGGTGTCCTTGGCGATCTGGCCGGAATAGGAGGCGCCGAGCGTCGCATTGGACGATAGGGAAACATCGAACCCGGCTTCGATAGCCAGCGCATCTCGCGCGATCGGGACGCCCGAGATCATGAACGACGAACCGGTGTTGTTGAAAGCCAAGTTGGAGACCGGAATGACGTCGCTGTAGGCATGCTGCCAACCCAGCATGCCGTGCACCGAGGTTCTGGTGGTGCCCGTATCGAGTTGGCTCGAGGCACGAACGCCGAATGTCGAGAAGGCATTTTCGGTGGTCATCTTCTGACCCCTCAATGCCGAATTCGGGCCGCCAGTTTCGGCAAAGCCATCGGTGCTCAAGTGGACGTAGGCAAGATTGGCAAAGGGCTCAAAAGCATTGCGGCCGATGTCCAGCTGGTAGGCCAACTCGCCGAAAGCCTGAGCCGTCGCGGCTTTGTAATTCGCCGAAAGCGATTCGCTGAAGGCCGGGAAGACAACATTGCGCTTGGTGTCGATGTCATGCCAGCCGTAGAAGGCACCGGTACGAAAGCCAAGCGCGCCCCATTGGGTACCGGCATAGATGCCGAGATCATAATTGTCGCTGGAACCGGACGAGGCGCGGTCGGCGACATCGAAGCTCGAATGGCTATAGCCGCCAAGCACGCCGAGCCGCCAGCTCCCGACAGGTGCGTCGGCGCCACCGACAAAGCCGACGGTCTTGCGGCCGAAGTCCGCGGCAAAGCCGGAGCCGCTCACATCACCCGTCATAGCAAGCGCTTCGCTCCAGATCACGATGCCGTCGGCGTTGGCGGGTGCGGGATGCAGGCCTGTGGCGTCGATGGAGGCGGTCATATCGGAAGACGTGGCGACCGCATCGAAGGCCGACCGGATCCGGCGGTTTGCCGCATCACGGACGAAACGGCTGTCCTCGATCAGCGCCCCATTGATATCCGCGTGAATTTCGCCGGAAAGCGCGTTTCCGAAGGGGCGCAGATATTGGTAGAAAGCGACGGTCTTGCCGTCGTTGGGCCCGTCCAGATGTTCCCGGTTGAGGACGTGAAGCTTCCAGCCGTCCTTGGTCATCTTGAAGGCAAGGCCTTCGGTTTCCTGCCCGTCCGGAGACTGAAGATTGCCCAGCTTCTCGACTTCGCCGGTCTTCAGGTTTGCCCGGTATATTCCGTTGGTTTGGTCATTCGCGGCGAAATACATCCAACCGTCGAGCAACTTGCCGCCCTGCGCCGCGTCGACGGCCTGCGACAGCGGGATGTATTCCTTGAAGCTCCAGTCCGAGAGATTGTAGACCGCCAGTTCCGTGGCGTTGTTATAGGCCATGCCGTAGCCAAGGCCGTTCTTGGCATCGACGGCGACCCAGCTGGCAATGTCGATGGTGCCGTGGGGCGGATTGAGTGCATAGGCCTTGCCGGTGAAACTCAGGTCGCTCGCATTGTAGATTGCGAAAACCGGATTGTTGTATCGGTTGCCGGTAATGGGATCCGCGACGCTTGAATCCAGTGAAATGTACAGAAGCCCGTCGGCATAATCGATGTCGCCGATGTGGTTCAGGCCTGCGTCGGAAAACTGGGATGGAATCTCCAGGACGTGCGGAATGCCCGGCGCCGAGACGAGGTTGCGATTGTACTTGTCGTCGGTGCGCTCGATAATATTGGTGCCGGAAAAATACCAGTTCGTGCCGTCCGTCGTCACGCCCTGCTTCTTCGATGTGGTGGCATCGCCGGTAAAGACCGTCTTCTCGACCATGATCCATGGTTCGACGGCAAGCGCCGGCATCAACGTCATGACGAGGGCGCCAGACACGACGATGCAGGACGTTATGATTTTCGGGAGGCCCGTCATGGCCGTTCCCTCTCGGGCGGCTCTACTCGCGTGATCAATTGTTGAAGACATTCTGTTGCGTTCCTGTTGGCGGACTGTGTTCGATTGTTCGGCGCGCACGACATCGGCCAACGACGGCGGGGCCGTCGGCGATGACTTGGTCCGAGATTTTTTTGACTCTTCGGGCTATCTAGACTGGATTTTGTCGGCCACCCCGGCCGCTCGTTTACGGTGTGCTCACTAGAGCGGCCGCGTGACAATCATGTGAATAATGGGAATAATATGAAGATTGAAGTCGCCCGTTCCAGGTCATCACAAATGACGTCGCGCCTGACGGGCTCGTCCCACACTGGCCTTCACGCCAGGCTGCTCAATGAAATCGGTCAAAGCATCGTGCGCGGCGAATTCGTCCCCGGCGACCAATTGCCGAACGGCGATGACTGGAGCGCGTCCTATGGCGCGAGCCGCACTGGCTTGCGCGAAGTCGTCAAGGTCCTGGCGGGCAAGGGCATGGTGGAGATGCGTCCCCGGACCGGAACACGCGTGCGCCCGCGCAAACATTGGAATTTTCTCGACCCAGACGTGCTGCAATGGCGTTTCGGCGCGAGGACAACCGGCGAGGAAGCACGTTCCCTGTTCGAGCTGCGCCGCGCGATCGAACCGATGGCCGGGGCGCTGGCAGCCGAGCGCGCCACCCCGAAGCAGATCGCCGAATTGCGGCTCATTCTCCGGGAGATGGAACAAGCCGGCGATGACGGCGAACGCTTCGCCATACCCGACCTCGCCTTCCATCAGGCAATCCTGCATATGTCTGGGAACGAGTTGATCGGCTCGCTCGCGGCCTTGATCGAAACCGCGCTGGTGATCAGCTTTCGCCTTTCGGACGACAGCCCGGCCGGGCAGCGTCAATCCCTCAAACTGCATCAGCGGATCGTCGAGAGCATCGAAAAGCGCAATCCGGCCGCTACCAGCAAGGCCTTGATCGCCCTGCTCGACGCGGCAGAGGAGGACGTGCGGCTTTCTCTCGCGGCAAGGCTTGGCAGGCAGAAGTAGAAGCGGCATTTTCGGCGGAATCGACCACTTCGGCGTAACATCCGTTCCCTCAAGGGAATTCCCGATTGCCGTCCTGTAACAAGAATTGCGGCCGACAGGACGTCTGGCGGTTGCGGTTCGGCTGAAATCCGGCCAGAAGCATTCGAAGGGCCGGCCGGCGACCGGCTGACCCGCGACGTTGCGGTTGAAACCAGATACGGGAGACTATTGGGTGGCTCGCATAACTCTGAGACAATTGCTGGATCACGCCGCCGAATACGGCTACGGCGTTCCCGCTTTCAACATGAACAACATGGAACAAGGCCTCGCCATCATGGAGGCCGCCGAGGAGACCAAATCGCCGGTCATCCTGCAGGCGAGCCGAGGTGCGCGCGCCTATGCCAACGACGTCGTGTTGGCCAAGTTGATCGACGCGCTGGTTGAAATCCATCCCGACATTCCGGTCTGCATGCATCTGGACCATGGCAACAACGAAGCCACTTGCGTCACCGCCATCCAGTACGGCTTCACTTCTGTCATGATGGACGGATCGCTGAAGGAAGATGGCAAGACACCAGCTGACTACGCCTACAATTCCGGCATCACCCGCCGCGTCGTCGATATGGCGCATTGGGGCGGCGTGTCGGTGGAAGGCGAGATCGGCGTTCTCGGATCGCTCGAATCGGG
>JBDSLV010000194.1:0-10066 GCA_039916205.1 Mesorhizobium sp.
TTCAGATCCTCGGCGAAATGCTGGAACAGATAGGTCAGCGTGCGCTGGACGATGTCGAGCGAAACGGCGTCCAGAACGGGCGAGAAATCCGGCGACGACAACAATTCGTACTCGTCGGTTCTGGCCAGCAGGTCCACCAGTTCGAGGAACAGGCAGAGCCGGGCGAGCCCATGCACCTTGCCCATCCGTTCCATCATATCGGCGCCCCTCAGCGCGGTGCCGTCATGAAAGACGATGCCGCGTAGCGACCGCTCCAGAAACGGTTCCAGTTCGCGCAGTTCCGGCAGCAGGCCGGCCGATCCGCGCAGCCTTTGCGCGTCGAACTGCAGGACGATGTCGCGGCCCTCGATCAACTCGCCCGGCTGCACCGCCGTGACCCAGTCATGCGGCAGGCCGCCGCCGACGATGGTGAGATGGCCCGGGCCGAATTCGCCGATATGGTCGCCGACCAGCGCGACGCCGGAGGATTTTCGCAGCAGGTGGATTTCATATTCCGGATGGAAGTTCCAGACATTGCGCTCCCACGGATAGTCATCCAGCCGCCACAGAAAACTGTCGCTCGCCTCGGTGACGATGTGCTCGAAAGACGGTGCTGTCCGCGGGATCGCGGCCGGGTTCTTTCGCTGTCTGAACTGCATCCAAACCTCCCGGCAATGCGTCGGCTGCCGATACTCCGGGCAATCCGTAGCAGCCCCGGGCCTGCAAGTGAACGCGGCACCGGCGGCTTCCGGCTTGCTGCTGGCTCAACGGCTACCCGTGCCTCCTCCCTTGTCTTCATGTAGAGTTTCGTTCAAAAGACGGCCCAAACGCCGCGAAACCGAAGGTTTTGCCGTTTGAAATGCGGCTTCCGGTCCTTTGCCGACGTGCCGTACCTGGAAAGAGCGGAAAATGTCTGCGATCGAGGCCGGTGCTCGCGCGCCGGAAAATCTTTGGCGTCAGGAAATCAGGGCGATGCTGGCGCTCGCCTGGCCCATGGTGCTGACCAATCTCGGCCAGACGGCGATGACCACAACCGACGTCATGATGATGGGACGGCTCGGGCCGGATACGCTGGCCAGCGGTGCGCTTGGCGCCAACCTCTATTTCATGCCGCTGATCTTCGGTCTCGGCCTTATGCTGGCGACCTCGCCGATGATCGCCACCGAGCTTGGCCGCCGCCGCTATTCCGTGCGCGATTTGCGCCGCACCGTGCGCCAGGGCCTGTGGCTGGCGATCTTGATCTCGATCCCGATCTGGATCGTGCTCTGGCATGGCGAAGCCATCCTGCTGGCGATGGGGCAGGAGCCTGCGCTGGCGCGCCAGGCCGGCATCTATCTGCGCTGGCTGGAATGGGCGGTGCTGCCCTTCTACGGCTATATAGTGCTGCGCTCGTTCATCTCGGCCCTGGAGCGGCCGGGCTGGGCGCTGATCATCGTCTTCTTCGCGGTCGCTTTCAACGTGTTCGCCAACTGGGTGTTCATGTTCGGCAATCTCGGTGTTCCGGCCATGGGCATCGCCGGCTCGGGCCTGGCCACGTCGCTGTCCAGCACGCTGATGCTGGTCGGTATGGCTGTTGTGGTGATGCGGGAGAAGAAGTTCCGCCGCTATCATCTGTTCGGCCGCTTCTGGCGGGCCGACTGGCCGCGCTTCAAGGGCTTGCTGCGCCTCGGCCTGCCGATCGCCGGCATCCTCGCCTTCGAGGTGACGATCTTCAACGCGGCGGCTCTGCTGATGGGGCTGATCGATGCGGATTCGCTTGCGGCGCACGCCATCGCCATCCAGATTGCCTCGATCTCCTTCATGGTGCCGCTTGGCCTCAACCAGGCGGTGACGGTGCGCGTCGGGCTTGCCCACGGCGCCGGCAATCCGGAAGGCGTTTCGCGCGCCGGCTGGACCGCCTTCGTCATCGGCGTTTCATTCATGGCGCTGATGGGACTGGTGATGATCCTGTTGCCGCATCCGTTGATCAGCGCATTCATCAATGTCGATGATCCGTCCAATGCAAGGGTGGTCGGCCTTGCGGTGTCGTTCCTCGTCTTTGCCGCGCTGTTCCAGATCGTCGATGGCGCGCAGGCGGTTGCCGCCGGCATGCTGCGCGGCCTGCATGACACCAAGGTGCCGATGATCTATGCCGCGATCGGCTACTGGGGCGTAGGGCTGCCGCTCGGCGTGGTGCTCGCCTTCCATTTCGGCTTGCACGGTGTCGGCATCTGGATCGGCCTGTCGACCGGGCTGGCAGTGGTGGCGGTGCTGCTGCTGGCGCGATGGCTGCGGCGGGATCGAATTGTGCCGCAGCTGGCGTTGGCGCATTGAGCCGGGTGGCCCGATGCTAGATTAAACGGCGCTCAGATCGGTCACGAAACGTCCGCCAAGCGCGAGTATCAGCCGGTCAGACAAATTTTCGGTAATGACCGCAATTGGGCCGAGAGCGGAATGGCTGAAGCGGCCGGAGGCTAGCCGGTCACCGTTCCGCCCTATTTCAGACGGGTAGCTCCGCCAGACTCTAGCTGTGATGAACGGCGCGAAAGAGGGTCAGAAACCTGATCAGAACCGAAACGGTAACCCAGTTTCGGGTCATACCTGCTCTTCAGCATTAGCATCTCCCTCAAAATGCTTCCGCAGGACCTTCACCACTCGAACGGCCGCTTTGATGTCCTCGATGGCAAGTCCCTCCGCCAGCGCGTTGATGCCGGGGTTATACAAGCCGATGGCGGCGTCGAAGGCCTGCCGTCCTTTGTCCGTCATCACCACGAGCTGTGCGCGGCGATGATGCGGATTGGGCTCGAACCTGACGAACCCGTCCCTTGCCAAGTCGTTGACGATGCGCTGCACGTTCTGCCGGTTGGCACCCAGATCGCGGGCCAGCCATGCGACCGGCTGCGGACGATCCACGGCAACGATGGCTCCTAGTATCTGCCAGCGTGCGCTGGTCAGTCCCAGGTGGGCTACGAGCCGATCCCCCCACGTCACAGTCAAGTTGTTCACCCGGAAAAGGTCGAGGACGAGTTCGGTCATGGCTTCGCCAGCGGGGGTTCGTGTGGATGCATCCATTTCGTCACCATAAAATGTTATTGACACTATTATGTCAAATCGCTATGTAGCGATCTCACCGAATTGACATTATATAACCAAACCGAAAGGACTTGTCATGACTCAAATGCGCTCCCTGGACCCCAACTTCCCAATCCAACGCCAATTCGCCGTCGATGCCTCTCCCATCGTGCTCATCAATCTCATTACGATGGACAAGGCCGACGAGCAGGCTTTCCTTGAGATTTGGGGACGCGAAGCCGTCGCAATGAAGCAGAAGCCGGGTTTCATCTCGACCCAGCTCCATCGTGCTATCGGCGATAGCCCGACTTACCTCAACTATGCGATTTGGGAATCGACAGCACACTTCCGTACTGCACGGCAAAATTCCGTTGCTGCGGACGAGAGTATCGCCATTCCGTCTTCTGTGGTCTCCGCTCCACACCTCTTCCAGAAGGTCGCGCTGGCAGGCATCTGCGTGGCGTAGATGCGAAGGCTGCTGGAAGGGAGAAACCCGTGACCAAGATCGTCCATCCCGTGGCTGGTGTGCTCGCGCTCCTTACGATTGCAACCTTCTGGCTGTCGACGGTCCTCAGCGAACTGTTCGCGTCCGAGGCCGCCATTGTCACCGTCAAGACGACGATACCTTGGGGCTTCCTGCTGCTGATCCCCGCACTGGCGGCGACGGGAGGTTCGGGCTTCGCCTTGGCGAGGGGCGGGCGATCCGGCGTGATCGGCAAGAAGCTGATGCGGATGCCGTTCATTGCCGCGAACGGTCTTTTGGTTCTCATCCCGGCGGCCCTGTTCCTCGCCTCCAAGGCCAAGGCCGGAGAGTTCGA
Source organism: Mesorhizobium sp. (assembly GCA_039916205.1). GTDB lineage: Bacteria > Pseudomonadota > Alphaproteobacteria > Rhizobiales > Rhizobiaceae > Mesorhizobium. Next base: position 3,849 of record JBDSLV010000194.1, read on the forward strand.
TGCCGCTTTCTATACTGTACAGGCGCTTGAGCTAGTCGCAGGCGCGACGAACATCACACTGCTCGGTCTCAACATGCGTGACGGGTTTAAGCTCACGCAGTGGCGGCGGAAAAGCTTTCTTCGTCCCGCCGCATCTTCCTCAACGAGCATTACCGCCCGGGAAGAGATCGCAAAGGGCACGGTGGCGTTACATTTCAAGAAGCCCGAAGGCTTCGTGTTCGAGGCCGGGCAGGCAATCTATGTGACGCTCCCCGCCCTGAAGCCGACCGACGCCAAGGGGCAGGTCGGGACCTTTTCTATCGCCAGCGCGCCACACGAGCCGGAACTGATGATCGCCACACGGCTCACCGATACGAGCTTCAAGCGTAGCTTGGCGAGCCTACCGGTAGGGTCGACCGTCGATATCGAAGGCCCTTACGGCGACCTGTTGCTGCACCACGATGCAGCGAGGCCGGCGGTCTTTCTCGCAGGCGGGATTGGCATCACGCCCTTCCGCAGCATGATTCTCGACGCTACGGAGCGCGGACTTTTCCACCGTCTGTTCCTTTTCTACGGCAATCGCCGCGCCGAGGACGCCGCTTTCCTTTCCGAACTGTCGGAGCTGGAGAAGCAGAACCCGCGCTTCAAGCTTATCGCAACATGCACCGAGCCAGATGGCGCGCCTGCTGACTGGCGCGGGGAGCGAGGATACATCACACGAGAAGTGATCTCGAAATACGTCGGCGATATAGCGGCACCCGTCTATTACGTGGCCGGACCGCCCGCCATGGTCTCGGCTATGGAAACGCTGCTCGAAGAGGCTCGCGTAAAGGCAAAGGACGTCAAGGCGGAGACGTTTCTGGGTTACTGATTTCTGGCGAGATGAAACTCACGCGAAGGCGTGCCACCGGCCGTATCCGTACAATTCCGAAATGAGGGTTACAGACATGATTGCAGTTACAGGTGGCACCGGCCAGCTCGGTCGGCTCGTTATCGACGCTCTGCTGAAGAGGATGGCCGCGGTCGATATTGTTGCGATGGTTCGCGATCCTGCCAGAGCCGACGCGCTCCAAGCGCAAGGCGTGACCCTTCGGCAAGGCGACTACAATGACCTGGGAAGCCTGGAATCGGCCTTCGCCGGCGCACAGAAACTCCTGCTGATTTCGGCGGGCGAGCCGGTCGAACGTGTTCGGCAGCACGAGAACGCAATTCGCGCGGCCAAGGCGGCCGGTGTACAACTTATCGCCTATACCAGCATACTCCACGCCGACGTGTCCGCGATCTCGCTTGCTGGGGATCACCGGGCGACGGAAGCGCTATTGAAGGCAAGCGGTGTACCGTACGTCTTGCTGCGCAATGGATGGTACACCGAGAACTACCTCGAGGCGCTGCCGATGGCGCTGCAACACGGTGCTTTTTTCGGATGTGCTGGCGATGGACGGCTAGCGACCGCGAGCCGATCGGATTACGCAGAGGCCGCCGCAGTCGTGATGAGCAGTCCCGAAGATCATTCCGGGGCGACCTATGAGTTGGCCGGCGATCAGCCTTACACTCTTTCAAATCTGGCTGCGGAGGTTGCCCGCCAGTCCGGCAAGGCAATCACGTACAGGAACCTGTCGGAGGAAAGCTACCGTCAGGCGCTTCTAGGCAGCGGCCTTCCGGACGAAGTGGCTCAAATGCTCGTCGGCTTCGATGTTGCTACCGGGCAAGGGGCACTGTTCGATGATAGTCGGACGCTAAGCCGTCTTATCCGCCGCCCCACCACTTCATTGGAACGCGCAGTGGCCGATGCACTGAAAGGCTAGTCAAGTTTGCGGAGGCCAGCCGACTTGGCGTTGCCGGAGGGAGTTGGAAATAGGCCGGTGATGGGGTGATGCGCTACGCTTCTTATGTCCGCCACAGGGCGCATCTCGGCGTTTCGTTCATGGCGCTGATGGGGCTGGTGATGATCCTGTTGCCGCATCCGCTGATCAGCGCGTTCATCGATGTCGATGACCCGTCCAATGCCAGGGTGATCGACCTTGCGGTGTCGTTCCTCGTCTTTGCCGCGCTGTTCCAGATCTTCGATGGCGCGCAGGCGGTTGCTGCCGGCATGCTGCGCGGCCTGCACGACACCAAGGTGCCGATGATCTACGCCGCGATTGGCTACTGGGGCGTCGGGCTGCCGCTCGGTGTGCTGCTCGCCTTCCATTTCGGCTTGCACGGTGTCGGCATCTGGATCGGGCTGTCGACCGGGCTGGCAGTGGTGGCGGTGCTGCTTCTGGCGCGCTGGCTGCGGCGCGACAGGATCGTCCCGTCGCTGGCCTTGGGACATTGATAAGGTATCAGGACAATCGGCTCAATCGTCCTGTCCGGGCGGATGAGATCGAAGATAAGCGATAATGTCCGCGCGGGTTTGCGCGTCATCTATCGAGATGTTCATCCGCGTCCCGGGCAGGAATTGGCCGGGCCCGGACAGCCAGGTATCGAGCGACTTTTCCGACCAGGTGAACTGCTTTTGCCGCAGAGCTCCGCTGTATTGAAATCCGGAAACCGATCCGGCGCGCCTGCCATAGACATCGCCGAGGCGAGGGCCATAGCGATTTTGCGATATCGAATGGCAACTGGTGCAACGGTCCTCGAAATCCTGACGCCCGCTGGTGGGGTTCCCATTGGTCGTGGTGACCGATGCCGCACGCGCAACCGCCGCCGCTGGCGGAGCGGCGGCGAGCAGCAGTGCCGCAAGCCCGGTGGGCCAACCGGTGGCGAGAAACGAAAATCGAGGCATATCGCGGTCCATAAATGTGAGGAATATTCACGTTACTATTAACGTGATAAATCCTCACATTTATGATGTCAAGCACTCAAACTGAACGCGCCGGTCGCCTCAGAATAGAGAGGTTGATCCGGTGGTTTTCGAGATGGTGGGAATGCAGGAGCTTTGCCGGCTCAGCGCGCCGACGTCCGCTTTTCGAGCCGGCGAGCGTATTGCGTCAGCGGGAAACACATGACGAAAAAGATCAGCGCCACCAGCCCATAGACCTTGAAGGGCTCGAAGGTGGCATTGTTGATGGCGTTGGAGGTCCGCACCAGCTCCTCGAAGCCGATGATCGAGGTGAGCGCCGTCGACTTGATGAGCTGCACCAGGAAGCCGACAGTCGGCGCGCGGGTGATCGAAAACGCCTGCGGCAGGATGATCAGCCTCAGCTCTTGCAGATAGTGCAGGCCGAGGCTGGCGCCGGCATCCCATTGACCAAGCGGCAATGCGGCCACGCCGCTGCGCCAGATCTCGGCAAGATAGGCGCTGGCGAAGAAGGTGAGGCCGAGCACCGCCGCCGTCCACGGCTCGATGCGAAGCCCGAGCATAGGCAGGCCAAAGAACATCAGGAACAACTGCATCAGGAGCGGTGTTCCCTGGAACAGCGCGATATAGCCGGAGGCAAGCCGCCGGCTCCACTTGTTCTTGGCGATCCTGCAGAAAAGCACAGCCATGCCGACCACACCGCCGCCAATGAAAGCGGCCAGCGACAGCAGCACCGTCCAGCGGGCGGCGAACAGCAGATTTCTCACAATGTCCCAGAAGGTGAATTCTATCATGACACACCAGCCCCTAGGACACGCCGTCCGCCGGTGACCAACAGCCGGCGCAAGGCCATCGAAAGGGCGAGATAGACCAATGTCACGACGAAATAGGTCTCAAACGACCGGAACGTGCGTGCCTGCAGCATGTCGGCCTCGTAGGTAAGTTCGCGTACCGCGATCTGCGACACCACGGCGGACTCCAGCATCATGATGACGATCTGGCTGGTCAGCGCCGGATAGATCACCTTGAGCGCTTGCGGCAGCACGATCTTGACGAAGACCTGGCGCGGCCGCAAGCCGAGCGCGAGGGCCGCTTCCGACTGTCCATGCGGCACGGCGTCAAGTCCGGCGCCGACGATCTCGATCGTATAGGCCGCCATGTTGAGCGTCATCGCCACAATGGCGGCCAGCACCGGGTCGAGCCTGATGCCGAGGCTGGGCAGCCCGAAGAAGATGAAGAACAGCTGCACCAGGAATGGCGTGTTGCGCACGACCTCGACATAGATGGCAATCGCCCGCTTCAGCAGCACGGGGCCGTTCCGGCGTCCCGCCGCGCCGAGGATGCTCAGGAGCGTTCCCGCCAGCGTGGTCACGGCGATCAACAGGATCGTCGTGAGGGCGCCGCGCGCTATGTCGCCCGCGGCACCGGGAAGCCAGGCAAAGGCCACCGGACCTCAATCCTTGAGGTTGTCGGGGTTGAGCGGCGTCTTCAGCCAGGCTTTCGAGCTTTCGTCCAGTTTGCCGTCGGCCAGCATCTTGGCGACCGCGTCGTTGACCGCCTTCTTCAGCGCGTCTTCATTCTTGTTGAGGCCGATATGCGAAGGCGACGTCATCAGCTGGAACTTTTGTTCCGGCTTCAGCGCGTCCTGCTTGGCCAGCACCTGCGCCCCGACATCATTGCCGACGACCATCAACTGCGTCTGCCCGGAGATGAAGGCCTGGATGACGGAATTGTAGTTGTCGAAGCGCTTGATGTCGGCCGAAGCCGGTGCGACTTCGGTGAGCGAGGTGTCTTCGAGCGTGCCGCGGTTGACGGCGATCGACTTGTCGGCGAGGTCTTCCTTGCTTTTGACAGCCAGCGCCGCCGGACCGATCACGGCGATATAGTAGGGCGCGTAGGCGGCGGCGAAGTCGATCACCTGCTCACGTTCCTTCGAATAGCCGACGCTCATCAGGAGGTCGACGCGATGGTCGTTGAGGTACGGGATGCGGTTCTGGCCGGTGACGGCGACGGGATTGAGCTTCACCTTCAGGGCGTCGGCGATGTACTGCGCCACATCCATGTCATAGCCCTTGAGGCTCATGTCGGCGCTGGCCGAGGAGAAGGGCGGAAAATCGGCGAAGACGCCGACATTGATGGTGCCGGCCTTGGTGATATCAGCCAGCGCGTCGGCGCTGGCAGCCTGTACGCCAAGGCCCAGGCCAGCGACGCCGAACAGGATGGCGGCAATGGATGACTTGAGTGTCGTGTGGATTGTCATTTTTATTCCCCTGTCTGGATGCATTGTTTGTTTGGGTCGGCCGCCGGCTCCAGCACGGCGGCCGCCTTGCGTCGTTGAGGTCAGGCTCCCTTGCCGGTGACAGCCGGGCTGAACACCATCAGGCTCAGGATCTCGAACAGCACCTGGGCTGCCGCATGGGCCGTATTGGTGGTCGAATCATATTGCGGCGCCACCTCGACGACGTCGCCGCCGACGATGTTGAGGCCCTTGAAGCCGCGCAGCAGTTCAAGCACTTCCCGCGTCGTCAGGCCACCGACTTCCGGCGTGCCGGTGCCGGGCGCGAAGGCCGGGTCGACGCTGTCGATGTCGAAGGAAATATAGGTCGGGCCGTCGCCAACGATCTTGCGTGCCTTCTCGATGATGGCCGGAATGCCTAGGCCCGTCACCTCTTCGGCATGCACCACGGTCATGCCGGATTCGTAGGTGAACTCCCACAGATATTCGGCCGCGCCGCGAATGCCGATCTGGATGGTGCGCGTCGGGTCGAGCACGCCGTCCAGCACCGCGTTGCGGAAGGGGCCGCCGTGGTGGAATTTGGTCATGTCGAACAGGCCGCTAGTGTCGCAATGGGCGTCGATATGGATCAGGCCGACCGGTGCCTTCTTGCCGACCGCCTTCAGGATCGGATGGCTGATCGAGTGATCGCCACCGACCGACAAGGGGATGACGCCGGCATCGACGATCTGGTTGGCGCGGCGCTCGATGTCTTCATGGCTGGTCTCCAGCCGGTAGCGGCTGCGGAACGGCACGTCGCCGATGTCGGCGACCCTGAGCTCATGCGTCGGCGCGCATTCCAGCACGTGGTTGTAGGGACCGATCCGCTCGATGGTGCGCAGCGCCCTTGGCCCGAAACGCGAGCCTGGCCGGTTGGTGACACCGAGATCCATCGGCACGCCGATCATCGCCACCTGCAGGTCGCCGAAGTCGGGGTTTTCGGCGGCCACTTCACGATAGGGCGCGGCAAGAAAGGTCGGAATGCCGGAATAGGGGGCCAGCCGCGTGCCACTCTTGGAAAAGATCTTGTCGGCCACTTTGCGGAATTTCGGATCGAACATCTCGCCGCCATGGCTTTCGCCATATTTACGGCGCAACGCGTCGAGTTTGCCGCGATCATAGCCCATGTCGTTCTCCTGCTTGACTGCTGCGTTCTGGTCCCTGGCCAAGCGTGGCTCGGGT
>JBDSLV010000195.1:0-9863 GCA_039916205.1 Mesorhizobium sp.
GACGCAACGATCTGGCTGTCGGACCCGACATGGCCGAACCACATGCCGGTCATGCGCGCCGCCGGCCTGCAAATCCGCGAGTATCCCTATTTCGACGCTGTGTCGGGCGCTGTCCGTTTCGACGACACGGTTGCGGCATTGCGCACAGCGAAGGCCGGCGACATCGTTCTGCTGCATGGCTGCTGCCACAATCCAACCGGCGCCAACCTCGATGCCAGGCAATGGGCGGCGGTTGCCGACCTCGTTGTCGAGCGCGGCTTGCTGCCCTTCGTCGATATTGCCTACCAAGGCTTTGGCGACGGCCTTGAGGCCGATGCTGTTGGCCTGCGCCTGCTGGCCGCGAAAGTGCCGGAAATGGTTGTCGCCTCCAGTTGCTCGAAGAATTTTGCCGTCTATCGCGACCGTGTCGGCGCGGCGATGATCCTGGCCAAGGACAGCGCACAGGCGGATGTGGCGATGAGCCAGATACTGTCGGCGGCACGCGTGATGTATTCGATGCCGCCGGACCACGGTGCGGCCGCGGTGCGCATCGTGCTTGAAGACGCCGCCTTGCGCGCTGACTGGGAATCCGAGCTTGAAGACATGCGCCTGCGCATGCTCAGGCTCCGTGTCGCCTTCGCCGAAGCCCTGCGTCGGCAGTCCAACTCCGACCGCTTCGATTTTGTCGCCAGCCACCGCGGCATGTTCTCCCGCCTTGGCCTGACGGAAGCACAGGTCGAGCGGTTGCGCACCGAGCATGCCGTCTACATGGTCGGCGACAGCCGCATCAACGTTGCCGGCCTGCCCGAGGACGGAATGGACGAACTCGCCAAGGCGATCGTTTCCGTCCTCGATTGAGGGTGCCAGTGCCGTAGAGCTGTGGACAAGGCGCCCTCGCCGGCTGACAGCATTGGCCGTGTGGCGGACTGAGAGATAGCATCCGCCGCATGACGCCATCGAAAGACATCTCCCGCCTGATCGAGATCATGGCGGCGCTGCGCGCGCCGAAAACCGGCTGCCCCTGGGATATAGAGCAGGATTTCTCGACCATCGCGCCCTACACGATCGAGGAAGCCTACGAAGTGGCGGACGCCATCGCGCGTGGCGACCTCGATGATCTGCGCGACGAACTCGGCGATCTGCTGCTGCAAGTCGTCTATCACGCGCAAATGGCGGAGGAGGCCGGCGAGTTCGCCTTCCCTGACGTGGTGCAGGCCATCACCACGAAAATGATCCGCCGCCACCCGCATGTCTTCGGCGACGAGAAGGCCCGCAATGCCGGCATGGCCAAGGGCATGTGGGAGAAGATCAAGGCGCAGGAGAAGGCGGAGAAGCGTAGCACCCGCCTCGCCCGGGGACTCGATCCTGAAGACAATGGCGCTGGCTTCCTGGACAGTGTTCCGGTGGCCCTGCCCGCGTTGACCCGGGCCCTGAAACTTCAGGAGAAGGCCGCCCGCGTCGGCTTCGACTGGAGCGAGGCAGCGCCCATTCTCGACAAGATCGAAGAAGAAATCGGCGAATTGCGTGAGGCACTCGCCAAGGGCGACACGGCTTCGATCAAGGATGAGTTTGGCGACATGCTGTTCGCCGTCGTCAATCTCGGCCGCCACCTCAAGCTCGATTCCGAGGCGGCGCTGAGCGGCACCAATGAGAAGTTCCGCTCACGGTTTCACTATGTCGAGCGGGCGTTGGACGCTTCCGGCGGCACGCTTGAAAAGGCAACACTAGACGAGATGGAAGCGCTCTGGCAGCAGGCAAAGACCACGAAGTAAGCGGTTTTATCCGTTGTTTTTACGAAGCAATTTGTTTTCGATCTCGTCCCGCGCACTGTGCGTGGCCTTCAGCGAGAAGGTCACGCTGCCGTCCTCATTGTCAATGCGTGAGACGACGTCGCCGTTGCGATAGACCCAGTCGACAAGACCGAATTGTGCTGGCTCGATCGTCACGGTCAGGGATTCCAGCTCGCCGGACATCCTCGTTTCGATGATCGCCTTGAGCGTGTCGATGCCCTCGCCGGTGATTGCCGATATCGCAACCGGAGGCGCTTTGCTGGAGTCGGCCCCATCGGCAAGCAACCGGGCCCGGTTGCCTTCGTCGAGCTGGTCGATCTTGTTCCAGACTTCGATGACGCGCTTGGTGTCGCTGGCATCGACGCCGAGATCGGCGAGGATGCGCTCGACATCTTCGGCCTGCGCCGTGGTGTCAGGATCGGAAATGTCGCGCAGATGGATGACGAGGTCGGCCTCGACCACCTCTTCCAGCGTGGCGCGGAATGCCGCGATCAGGTGCGTCGGCAGATCCGAGATGAAGCCGACCGTGTCCGACAGGATGATCGGCGTGCCATGTGGCAGACGCACGCGGCGCAATGTCGGATCCAGCGTGGCGAACAGCATGTCCTCGGCCAGCACGCCGGCTCCAGTCAGCCTGTTGAACAGCGTTGACTTGCCGGCATTGGTGTAGCCGACGATCGCCACCACCGGGAACGGCACTTTCTTGCGCTTGGCGCGGTGCAGGTCGCGGGTGCGCCGCACCGTTTCCAGCTCGTGCTTCAGCTTGATGATCTTTTCCTGCAGCTGCCGCCGGTCGGATTCGATCTGGGTTTCGCCGGGGCCACCGAGGAAGCCGGCGCCACCGCGCTGCCGTTCAAGATGGGTCCAGCTGCGTACCAGCCGGCCCTTCTGATAGTTGAGATGGGCAAGCTCGACCTGCAGCGTGCCTTCCTTGGTGCGCGCACGCTCGCCAAAGATTTCGAGGATCAGCCCGGTGCGGTCCAGCACCTTGGCGTTCATTTCCTTCTCGAGATTTCGCTGCTGCACCGGCGTCAGCGGATGGTCGACAATGACCACTTCCGCATGGCCCTCTTTGACGATCTCGGCGAACTCCGCGACCTTGCCGCTGCCAAGCAAGGTTGCCGGGCGCGGATCGTTGACGGTCACGACCGCGGTGTGGATCAGGTCAAGATTGATGGCGCGGGCAAGGCCGACAGCTTCGTCGCGACGGGCATCCGCGGAACGTGTCAGCCGTGGCCGGTTCGCCTCATCGTCGGTACGCTGGTGGCGGGTAAGCACGGGCACAATGACAACGGCCCGGGTCGGACCTTTGGCTTCCGTCCCAGGCTGATGTGCTGATTTCCCACGGACGCCGCGGTCCGCGTCTGTTTCACGTGCCAATCAGGCGCCCTGGCTTTCCTCGCCATCGAACATCTGAACCGGCTGGCTCGGCATGATCGTGGAAATGGCGTGCTTGTAGACGAGCTGGGAGTGGCCGTCGCGGCGCAGCAGAACACAGAAATTGTCGAACGAAGTGACCACGCCGGTCAGCTTCACGCCGTTGATGAGAAAGATGGTGAGTGGGTTTTTACTCTTGCGAACTGAATTCAGGAACAGGTCCTGAAGATTTTGCGATCGTTCCGCCATTGTTCTTGTCTTTCGCCGATCCCCTTCGGTTTGCAAGCCAATGCGCCAAATTAACGTGCGCATGTCAAGCTCGCAAACACCATCTTGCCGTCAGTAACGACAAGCAGAACGAGATATATTGATGTTCATTCCACCTGTGCGGTTATCAGGCTGGACTTTTTTCCGCAACGTCAAAAAAGGCCTGCCGCAACGAAAGTGTTATTGAGCCGGGGTGGCCGTTGGCCACCGGATCGCCGTCAATGGCCACGATCGGCATGGCAATCGTCGTTGCCGAACTCAAGAAAGCCTCGCGCGCGGCCTTGGCCTCGGCAACGGAAAAGCCGCGTTCCTCGATCTTCAGACCGAGCTTGGCAGCCACCTCGAACAAAGTGGTGCGGGTGATGCCGCGCAGGATGCCGTGTTCGGCCGATCGCGTGACCAGTACGCCGTCCCTGGTCACGATCCAGGCATTTGATGAGCCACCTTCGGTGACGTTGCCGTCGGGGTCGACAAACCAGGCTTCCTGGGCACCGGCTTCCTTGGCCTTTTGCTTGGCCAATACATTCGGCAACAGTCCCGTGGTCTTGATGTCGACCCGGTCCCAACGATTTTCAGGCACGGTGATGACCTTGATACCGGTCTCTGCCCGCCTGGTGGCCGCCATTGGATCGACCTTCCTGGCGGTGATCACCAGGGACGACTTGGTGTCAGCGGACGGAAATACAAAGTCACGGCTGGCGACCCCTCTCGTGACCTGGACGTAGACCAGCCCGTCGAAGACATGATTGCGGTTGACCACCTCGCGCACGATCAGCGGCAACACGCCCGAGGTGACCGGCCAGTCGATCGACAGCTCCGTCAGCGACCGGCTCAGCCGCGCGAGATGGCGCGGCATGTCGACGATAAAGCCGCGCGCCACCTCGCAGACCTCGTAGACACCGTCGGCGAACTGATAGCCACGGTCCTCGATGTGCACGGCGGCATCGGCATGAACGACATAGCGCCCGTTGACATAGGCAATACGTGGCATGGTCTACCCCTGAAGATTTTCGGCTTTCTTATGCGATTCCGCAGCCGCCGCAACCGGCAACCGCATAGGCCAGAGCAACCCGATCGGTCAGACGCCCAGCGACTTCAGCTTGCGGTGAAGGGCGGAGCGCTCCATGCCGATGAACTCGGCCGTCTTCGAGATATTGCCGCCGAAACGGTTGATCTGGGCGATCAGATAGTCCTTCTCGAACTGTTCGCGCGCCTCGCGCAGCGGCAGCGCCATGATGTGCTGGTCCGACTGGTTTGGGGTGCGTGGCATGACATCGCCGATCTCGGACGGCAAAAGGTCAGCGGTGATCGGCGAATCGACATCATCGCCACGCGCTAGGATCATCAGCCTTTCGACATTGTTGCGCAGCTGGCGGACGTTGCCCGGCCAGTTGTGCGCCTGCAGCACGGCCAGCGCATCGTCTCCGATACGGCGCGGCTTGATGCCGGCCTGTCGCGCGATCTGCTTCATGAAATTGTCGACGAGATAGGGAATATCCTCGCGCCGCTCGGCCAGGCCCGGCACCATGACCGGAACCACCGCCAGGCGATGATACAGATCCTCGCGGAAGCGCCCGTCGGCGATCATCGCTTCCAGGTTCTGCGAGGTCGAGGAGATGATACGGACGTCGACCTTGACCCGCTTGGTGCCCCCTACGCGCTCGAACTGCTGCTCGACCAGCACGCGCAGGATCTTGTTTTGCGTCTCGCGTGGCATGTCAGCCACTTCGTCGATGTAGAGGATGCCGCGATGGGCCTCCTCAAGCGCGCCGACCTTGCGTTCGACGCCATTCGATTCGGTGCCGAACAGCTCGATTTCCATACGCTCAGGCGTGATGTTGGCGGCGCTCAGTGTCACGAAGGGGGCGCCCTTGCGCGCCGACAGCGTGTGAATGGCGCGCGCCGCCAGTTCCTTGCCCGACCCGGACGGGCCGATGATCATGACGCGGCTGTTGGTCGGTGCGACACGCTCGATGGTCTGGCGCAGCTGGCTCATCGCCGACGACATGCCGATCAGGTCGAAGGTCTCGCCACTGCGCTGCTTCAAATCCGAAACTTCGCGTTTCAGCTTCGAGGTCTCGAGCGCGCGCTCGGCGATCAGGATCAGCCGGTCGGCCTTGAACGGCTTCTCGATGAAGTCATAGGCGCCTCGGCGAATGGCCGAGACCGCCGTTTCGATGTTGCCATGACCGGAGATCATCACCACCGGAAGGCTCGGATGCATCGTCTTGATCTCGTCCAGTAAGGCCAGACCGTCCAGACGCGAACCCTGCAGCCAGATGTCGAGGAAAATCAGTCGGGGCGCCCGGTCGGCGATTACCGCGAGCGCGCTGTCGGCATCGAACGCCGTGCGGGTTTCGTGACCTTCGTCGCTCAGGATGCCAGCGACGAGCTCACGGATGTCTTCCTCGTCATCGACGATGAGAATATCAGACGCCATTACCGACCTTTTCAGTTTCTCGTTCGTTTTCCGCCCTGCCTTCGCCGCGCGAAGGCGCGGTTGCGGCAGCGGCTGGCGGCAGGATGATACTGATCATAGCACCCCGCCCACCGTGGAAATCCGCGGGTGCATCATGAAGTTCCAGCCTGCCGCCATGGTCCTCCACGATCTTCTTCACGATCGCGAGACCGAGCCCGGTGCCCTTCTCGCGCGTCGTCATATAGGGCTCAAGCAGCCGTTGGCGATTCTCGCGTGGCAAACCCTTGCCATTGTCGATGACGTCGATGCGAATCGCGCCATTCTGACGCCCGGCTTGAATCCGGATTATGCCGTCCGAACGGTCCTTCTGTTCCAATCCGTCGATCGCCTCGGCGGCGTTCTTGATCACGTTGCCGAAAGCCTGCGCCATCAGACGGCTGTCGAAGGTGCCTTTGAGGGGCTCGTTGCCAAAAACCCGCTCAAACGTGATGTCGGCACGGCTGACTTCGACGAGGAACGACGCCTCGCGTAATGATTCGCGCAAGTCGATCGCCTTCATCTCCGGCTTGGGCATACGTGCGAAAGCCGAGAATTCATCGACCATGCGACCGATGTCCTCGACCTGTCGGATGATGGTATCGGTGCACTGGTCGAAAACCTCGCGGTCCTCGGTGATGACCTTGCCGTAGCGGCGCTTGATGCGTTCCGCCGAAAGCTGGATCGGTGTCAGCGGGTTCTTGATTTCGTGAGCGATGCGCCGTGCCACGTCGGCCCAGGCCGAGGAACGCTGCGCCTGGACCAGATCAGTGATGTCGTCGACCGTGACGACGTAGGATTTTTCCTCCGTGCCGTCGGCGCCGGCCTCGATGGTGATCTGCACGTTGAAAGTCCGCTCGGCGCCGGCGCGATAGAACGTCACCTGCTCACGATAGACAGGCTTGCCGGACTTGCGGCCGATCTCGAAGACGCGGCCGACATGCGGCAGCACGGCGGAAAGGTTCTGCCCGAGGGCCGCATCGGCGGAGATGGCGAGCATCGTCTCCGCCGAACGGTTGACAATGGTGACGATGCCATAGGGATCGACGCCGATGACGCCGGCGGTAACGCCCGCGAGCACCGCTTCCGAGAACCGCCGCCGCTCGTCGATCAGATCCTTGGCCGACAGGATCTCGTTGCGCTGCGACTTCAGTTCCAGCAACATCTTGTTGAACGTATCGCCAAGCGAGGCGACGTCGCCATCGGAGGGCCTGACCGCGACGGCAACATCCAGATTGCCGGTCGCGACCTCATCTGCGGCGCCGATAAGCTGGCGAATCGGCCGCACCAGGCGATCGGCGACCGCAATACCGGTCCAGATCGCGGACAGGATGATGATCAGAGTCAGCGACAGATAGGGGAGCGCGAAGGCGACCTGCGAGGTGCGGCGGTTGTCCTCAAGCCCGCGATATTCGTCCGTGTTGGACCTGACGATCTGCCGCGCCTTGATCACTTCGGGATCAACAAGGCGAATGGTGTAGAGGTAGAGCCCTTCGATCTCGCGCAGCTTGACGATGGCGCCCATGATGTTGCGGGTCTTGGGCTCAATCAGGACCGTCTTGCCGTCGGCGGCGCTGTTGACGGCGCCCTCGGGTGGCTCCGGCATGGAAAAGTCGGCATCGGTCTTGGCGCTCATGACGAAAGAGCCGTCGGGCTTGACCAACGCGGCATGGGCCAGCGAGCGGCCGGCGGCTTCCTTGTTCAGCAGATCGAGAAAGCCTGTCCGATCAAGGCCGTAGAGCGTGCGCGACGCATCGAGATCGTATGCCATCGACAGGGTCGTGCCCTGAAGATTGCGGGCGTTTTCCTGGACATAGGCGTCGGCTATCGACAGCGACGAGTTAACGATCGTCTTGGTGCGTATCTCGAACCAGCGATCGAGGCCGATGTCGAGCGTGATCGACGCGATGATCGCCACCATGATTGCCGGAATGGCGGCGACGAGCGCGAACATCGCGACGATGCGCACATGCAGCCGTGAGGCCGCCTTGCCGTGCCGGCGCGCCATGAGGATGCGGTGCACTTCGCGGCCGACGAGGGCAATAAGAAACAGGACAAAGGCGGCATTGAGCGCGATCAACGCCAGCGTCGTCGTCTCGTTCGGGGTAATCGGTGTGGCGCCGACAAGAATGGCGAACGAGATGGCCGCCGTCACCAGAGCGCCGCCCACGGCGACCACGCCCGGCAGCGCAAGCAGCCGGCGGCCTTCCCTTGCGCCGGGTTCGCTGAAAAGCGGTTCGTTGAGTGCGGTTGCCTGGAGAGCCATGTCGCCGTCTAGAGCCATTGATTGCGTCGGATGTATGCAACGCATTGTGGCGATTATGCAACAAGTGTGGCCGAGACGGAAATCTTTCGGCGATCGATCCCCGGAAAAGAACCTGGGATTAGGCCTGACGCGACGATTTGTAGACGTTGACGCCAAGTTCGCGGATTTTCTTGCGCAGCGTATTGCGATTAAGGCCCAGCAATTCCGCGGCCTTGATCTGATTGCCCCGGGTTGCCGTCATCGAGGCAAGGACGAGCGGATACTCGACCTCGGACAAAATGCGCTGATAAAGGCCCGCCGGCGGCAATTCGCCGGCAAACGACGCGAAATAACGTTGCAGAAAATGTTCGACCGCCTGGCCGATAGACAGGTCGTCGGGAATGAGGTTGCCGCCACCTGGAACCACCGGCCGCTCGCCGGTCTTCAGTTCCGCTTCGATGATCTCGGCCGAAATCTCGTCCTGGGAATAGAGTGCCGCCAGCCTGCGAATAAGATTTTCCAGCTCGCGCACATTGCCCGGCCATGGATAGCGCTTCATCAATTCGATGCCGCCCATGGAAATGCGCTTGGTCTGCAGGCCTTCCAGCGCGCCAAGCTTGAAGAAATGGCGGACGAGGTCTGGAACATCCTCGGAGCGCTCGCGCAGCGCTGGCAGCCTGAGCGGCACGACGTTCAGGCGGTAGAAGAGATCCTCGCGGAAAAGCCCCTGGTTGATCAGTGTGCGCAAGTCCTTGTTGGTGGCGGCAACGATGCGAACATCGGTCTTGATCGGCGTGCGCCCGCCGACGGTCGTGTACTCGCCTTGCTGCAGGACGCGCAGCAGCCGCGTCTGCGCCTCCATCGGCATGTCGCCGATCTCGTCGAGGAACAGCGTGCCGCCCTCGGCCTGTTCGAAGCGGCCGGTGGAGCGGTTTTGCGCGCCGGTGAAGGCACCCTTCTCGTGGCCGAACAGTTCTGATTCGATCAGATCGCGTGGGATCGCCGCCATGTTGATCGCCACGAATGGACCGCCACGGCGGCGGCCATATTCATGCAGCGCGCGCGCCACCAGTTCCTTGCCGGTGCCGGACTCACCAGAAATCATCACCGTCAGGTCGGTCTGCATCATACGCGCCAGCATGCGGTAGATGTCCTGCATGGCCGCCGAGCGGCCAACCAGCGGCATCGCGTCAGGCTGTTCTTCCGGCCGTGTATCTATTTTCGGCCGCCTCGGCTCCGAAAGCGCCCGGTTGACGATGTTGAGGAGCTCGGTGAGGTCGAACGGCTTCGGCAGATATTCGTAGGCGCCGGTCTCGGAGGCGCGAATCGCGGTCATGAACGTGTTCTGAGCGCTCATGACGATAACCGGCAGTTCCGGCCGCGCCTTCTTGATGCGCGGCAGCATGTCGAAGGCGTTCTCGTCCGGCATCACCACGTCGGTGATGACCAGGTCGCCGTCGCCCTGGCTGACCCAGCGCCACAGCGTGGCGGCGTTGCCGGTGGAGCGGACCTCGTAGCCGGCGCGTGAGAGCGCCTGGTTGAGCACGGTGCGGATCGCGGCGTCGTCGTCGGCGACCAGAATGCTGCCCTGGGGCATCGGGATGCTCAGCTCCTCATGGCGCGGCCGTCGCCGCTTGCGTACATCGGCATCAGCACGCGGAAGGCGGTGCGCCGCGGCTGGCTGTCGCATTCGATGATGCCGCCGTGGTTGCCCACGATCTTCGCGACCAGCGCGAGGCCGAGGCCCGTA